>CALBEV010000052.1 GCA_937891045.1 uncultured Burkholderiales bacterium
GCCCATTTGCAAATGGAATTGTTCAAGAGCTTGAGCAAAACATCGGTGGCGCACATCGCCTACAGCGGCGCAGGGCCAGCCTTGCGCGACGTGGTCGGCGGGCAGGTGCCGATCATTTTTGACAACCTGCCTTCGGCCTTGCCGCATATCCAGGCGGGCCGCTTGGTGGCTGTGGCCGTCGCCACCCCACAGCGGGTGGCCGATTTACCCAACGTCCCGACCTTCAAAGAACTGGGCTTGGATGCGGTCAATCGGCCTGCGCTTTACGGCATTTGGGGGCCCAAGGGCATGTCGCCCGCCTTGGTGGCGCAGCTGAACCAAGCGATTCGCCAAGTGCTGCAAGACCCAGCGGTCATCAAGCGCATCGAAGCCACAGGCTCCAAGGTGGTGGCCAACAGCCCGGCGCAATTTGCCGCGCAACTCAAAGACGAGTACCTGCTTTACAAAAAGGTGGTCGATGACCAAAAGCTCAAACTCGACTGAGCACACCGACCCGCTGATCGATGCCTTCATTGATAGCCTGTGGTTGGAAGATGGTTTGTCCAAACTCACCTTGTCGGCTTACCGGCGCGACTTGAACGGTTTGTCGGCGTGGCTGCACAGCCAAGGCCGAAGTTTGTCGGATGCCCAAGAGCCCGATATTCAAAGTTATTTCGCGCACCGCCACCACGACACCAAGGCCAGCAGCGCGAACCGCCGCATGACCGTCTTCAGGCGCTTTTACCGCTGGGCCCTGCGCGACAACCGCTTGCAGGTCGATCCGACCTTGAAACTCTTGTCGGCCAAACAACCGCAACGCTTGCCCAAAAGTTTGAGTGAGCAACAAGTCGACAGCTTGTTGAATGCGCCCGATGTACAGACGCCCTTGGGCCTGCGTGACCGCGCCATGTTGGAGCTGCTGTATGCCAGTGGTTTGCGCGTGAGCGAGTTGGTGAACCTGCCGATGCTGAGTTTGAATTTGCGCGAAGGCGTGTTGCGCGTGACGGGCAAAGGCGACAAAGAACGCCTGGTGCCGTTTGGTGAAGAAGCCGGTGATTGGTTGCAGCGCTATGTCGCGCAAGCGCGTGGTGTCTTGCTGGGCCAGGGCAACAGCAACGCGGTGTTCGTGACGCAACAAGGCGCAGCGATGAGCCGCGTCATGTTTTGGAAGCTGATTAAAAAATACGCCTTGCTGGCCGATATTCATGTGCCGTTGTCACCGCACACCTTGCGCCATGCCTTTGCCACGCATTTGCTGAACCACGGTGCTGATTTGCGGGCCGTGCAAATGCTGCTGGGCCATGCCGATATTTCCACCACCACCATCTACACCCACGTGGCGCGGGAACGCTTGAAGTCGCTGCATGCACAGCATCATCCTAGGGGATGAGGTTTGGCGTATGCCCGCGCTTCGTTCAGGCTACTTGGTTTTTAAACGCGTTGCGCCAACAACCAATCAATCTCGGCTTGGGTGAAGCCCGCTTGCAAACGCGCTTCATGGTTGAAGGGCGGTTTCAAGCGCGGTGCCGCATGTTTGGTCACCAAGTCGGGGTAGTGCTTTAAGGGGTCCAGGCCTTGCTGCGAACACAGCCATCGAAACCAGTGGTTGCCCACCGCCACATGGCCCACTTCATCGCGCAAGATGGTGTCCAAGATGTATTGCAAAGCCTTTGCATGGGGTGATTGGGACAGATGCAGTTTGGCTTGAATCAGGGGTGTCGCATCCAAGCCGCGGGCCTCGAGTGTGCGCGGCACCAAGGCCATGCGGGCCAACACATCGTATGCGGTTTTTTCACACATGGCCCACAAACCATCGTGCGCCTCAAAGTCGCCATAAGCGTGTCCCATGGCTTGCAACAAATCGTGCAACAACACAAAGTGGGTGGATTCCTCATGCGCCACTTTGAGCCAATCGAGGTAATAGGCTTGGGGCATGGGGGCGTAGCGCCAAATCGCATCCAAGGCCAAATTGATGGCGTTGAACTCGATGTGGCAGATGGCATGCACCATGGCAGCCAAACCAGCGTCTGTGTGCACAGAGCGCGTAGGCACTTGATGGGGTGGACACAGCAGGGGTTTGGCGGGGCGACCGGGCACCACCAGGTCTTCGGTGTCAAACACTGACGTGGTGTCCAAGGCCAAGCTGGTGTGCATCTTCCACAGCGATTGCAGCGACTGCACCTTCTCGGCGGGGTCGCTGATGCACAAGACCTTCAAAGCCGATGAGCGCAGTTCCATCCCTACAATTGTAGAAAGCCCACTAGAAAGAAAACCCCATGGCGATTTACCAACTTGACGAACACCTTCCGCAGATTGACAAGAGCGCTTGGATTGCTGAGAGCGCCGACGTGATGGGCGCGGTGAGCTTGGCCGCCGACACCAGCGTCTGGTTCAATGCCGTCATTCGCGGTGACACCGAAACCATCACGATTGGCGAGGGCAGCAATGTGCAAGACTTGGCCGTCATCCACGCCGACAACGGCATGCCGGTGGTGGTGGGTAAAAACGTCACGGTGGGCCACAAGGTCATGCTGCATGGCTGCACCATTGGCGACGAAAGCCTGATTGGCATTGGCGCCATCGTGCTCAACGGGGTGCGCATCGGCAAAAACTGTTTGGTTGGTGCCGGTTCTTTGGTCACCGAGGGCAAAGAGTTTCCCGATGGTTCGATGATTTTGGGCAGCCCCGCCAAGGTGGTGCGCCAACTCACCCCCGAACAAATTGAAGGCCTGCGAGCCAGCGCCCGCCATTACATTCACAACGCCCAACGTTACCGTGCTGGTCTGAAAAAAATCGATTGAACCCCATGAGTGAATTGCACAAGTTTTTGTTTGAAGGCCTGCCAGTGCGCGGCATGTTGGTGCGCTTGACTGACAGCTGGCAAGACATCTTGCGCCGTCGCGCCAACAACCTTGAAACCGGCCCCTACCCCGAACCCGTGCGGCATCTGTTGGGCGAAATGACCGCGGCTGCGGTGTTGATGCAGGCCAACATCAAATTCGAAGGCGCCTTGGTGTTGCAGCTTCATGGTGAAGGCCCTTTGAAACTGGCCGTGGTCGAGGTGCAATCGGATTTGTGTTTGCGCTCCACCGCCAAAACCATTGGTGAGGTCACGCCCAACATGGCCTTTGAAGACATGTGCAACCAAGACAACCTGGGCCGCTGCGCCATCACCCTCGACCCAGTCGGACGCAGGCTTGGCCAGCAGCCCTACCAAGGCGTGGTGTCTTTGTACGACGACCACAAACAACCCTTGAAACGTTTCAGCGATGTGCTGGCGCACTACATGCTGCAAAGCGAACAACTCGACACCACCTTGGTGCTGGCCGCCAACGATCAAGTGGCGTCAGGCTTGCTTATTCAGCGCCTGCCCATGGGCGGCATCGGCAACCTGGGTGGCACCAAAACCATGGCTGACGAAGACAGCATTGGCCAAAGCGAAGACTACAACCGCATCGCCATCCTCGCCAACAGCCTCACTTCAGAAGAGCTGTTGAATTTGTCCCCAGAGAAGGTGTTGCACCGCTTGTTTTGGCAAGAGCAGGTGCGGCATTTCACACCGCAACCCGGCGACGCCTCGCCGCGTTTTGTGTGCAGTTGCAACCGTGAACGCGTGAGCCAAATGATCCGCAGCTTGGGCCAAGCTGAAGCCGACAGCATCTTGGCCGAACGCGAAAACATCGAGGTGGGCTGTGATTTTTGTGGCCAGCAATACCACTATGACGCGGTGGACGCGGCGCAGTTGTTTGCGCATACTGCACCTCCGCCACCCAGCCCTTCAGCCTTGCAATAAACGGCTGAACAAGCGCTGCTCGCAGTCCGCATCGCCACAGGTTTCGCACACACCGGTCCACTTTGGCAGCACCGGCTGTCGCGCCCAGTCTTGCGCCAAGTGGGGCGGCAGCAAGGCATAGACACATTGCTTCAAAGCCTCTGGGCCCTCACCATGCAGCACCTGAAAGCTGCGCTGCAAACGCTGCAGTTCGCTGCGCCAATCGTCTTGCATCAAACTGCCTGCGGGATTCCACAACAGGTGTTGAGCACCCAGGGGCAGCGCGTGTAATTCAGCAGGGGAGGCGGGGCAGTGCAGTGAGGCGTCTTGTTGCAAGCGCTGGAGCACTTCCTGTAAAGCCTGTGAAAGGTGTTCGCGGTCTGACCAAGGCGCACCCATTAACACCACATGGCGTGCAGGTGTGTTCACGGGTTATTTTGAGATCTGCACAAAAATTTCATTCGGCTTGACCATGCCGATTTCAATACGCGCCCGCTCTTCCACCATTTCCAAACCATCACGCAGGTCGCGCAGTTCGGCACGCATGCGTTCGTTGCTTTGTTCGGCTTGGGCGTTGAGTTGCAGCTGGTTGTTGTGCTGCTGACGCAGGCGCCAGACATCAGGAATGCTGCCCCGGCCAAACCACAGCTGCAGCTGCAGGATCAGCAGCAGGCTCAGCAGGATCAGGGGGACAGGACGACGCATGGGGACAACTCGCGTTCAGGGTTTATGGTTTCAGATTGTAGAAGGCTGAGCGACCGGGGTAAGAGGCCACGGTGCCCAAGTCTTCTTCGATGCGCAGCAACTGGTTGTACTTGGCCAAACGGTCACTGCGGCTGAGTGAGCCGGTTTTGATTTGACCGGCATTGGTGCCCACCGCGATATCAGCGATGGTGGTGTCTTCGGTTTCACCCGAGCGGTGGCTGATGACGGCGGTGTAGCCCGCGCGTTTGGCCATCTCAATGGCGGCAAAGGTTTCGGTCAGCGTGCCAATTTGGTTGATCTTGATGAGAATGGAGTTGGCCACGCCCTTGTCGATGCCTTCTTGCAAAATTTTGGTGTTGGTGACGAACAAATCGTCGCCCACCAATTGCACCTTTTGACCCAAGCGGTCGGTGAGTGTTTTCCAGCCGTCCCAGTCGCCTTCGGCCATGCCGTCTTCGATGCTGATGATGGGGTATTTGTCGGCCCAAGTGGCCAGCATGTCGGTCCATTGACCGGCGTCCAGCTTCAGGCCTTCACCGTTCAAGTGGTATAGACCATCTTTGTAAAACTCGCTGGCCGCGCAGTCCAGGCCCAAGACGATTTGTTCGCCCGCTGAGTAGCCCGCTTTGTCGATCGCGTCCAAAATCATTTGGATGGCTGCTTCATGGCTGGGCACGTTGGGCGCAAAGCCGCCTTCGTCACCGACGGCAATGCTCATGCCTTTGTCGCTCATGATTTTTTTCAGTGCGTGAAACACTTCAGCGCCATAGCGCACGGCTTCACGGAAGGTGGGCGCACCGACGGGAATGATCATCAACTCTTGCAAGTCGAGGTTGTTGTTGGCGTGGGCACCGCCATTCACCACGTTCATCATGGGCACCGGCATTTGCATGCGGCCCATGCCACCGAAATAGCGGTACAGGGGCAATCCCGCTTCCTCAGCGGCTGCGCGGGCCACGGCAATCGACACCGCCAACATGGCATTGGCACCCATGCGGGCTTTGTTGTCGGTGTGGTCGAGTTCAATCAAGGTCTGGTCGAGGAAGGCTTGCTCAGAAGCGTCCAAACCGATGACTGCTTGGGTGATGTCGTGGTTGATGTGTTCAATCGCCTTCAACACGCCCTTGCCCAAATAGCGGCTGGCGTCGCCATCCCGCAATTCAATGGCTTCTCGGCTGCCGGTCGAGGCGCCAGACGGCACAGCAGCGCGGCCCATCACACCGCTTTCCAACAACACATCGCATTCGACCGTGGGGTTGCCCCGGCTGTCCAAAATTTCACGGCCGACGATGTCAACGATTGCGCTCATGTGTTTCTTTCCAAAAATTCACAGGCTGTCACAGCCTCGGGGTTGATATTAAAAATTCAAACAGAAAAATGATTTTCCAGCCAGGGCTGGGCTTTGACCACGCGGTCCAAAGCTTGCAAGGTTTCCAGCAAAGCCTTCATGTGTTTCAGGGGCACGGCGTTGGGGCCATCCGACCAGGCTTCGCTCGGGTTGGGATGGGTTTCCATGAACAAACCGGCCACACCCGCGGCCACACCTGCGCGGGCCAACACTGGCACCATGTCACGTGCACCGCCACTGCTGGTGCCTTGGCCGCCGGGCTTTTGCACCGAGTGGGTCACATCAAACACCACCGGTGCGCCACTGTGGCGCATCTCGGCCAAGCTGGTCATGTCGGCCACGAGGTTGTTGTAGCCAAAGCTCACACCGCGTTCGCAGGCCAAGAAGTTGTCTTCTGGCAAACCGGCTTCACGTGCGGCGTCACGCGCTTTGTCGATCACGTTTTTCATGTCCCAAGGGGCCAGGAACTGCCCTTTCTTGATGTTCACTGGTTTGCCGGCTTGTGCCACGGCGCGAATGAAATCGGTTTGGCGGCACAAAAAAGCCGGGGTTTGCAACACATCGACCACACTGGCCACGGTTTTGACTTGGGATTCATCGTGCACATCGGTCAGGATGGGCACTTGCAGTTGACGCCGCACCTCGTCCAGTATTTTCAAACCCGCATCCATGCCGACACCGCGCTTGGTGCTGCCCGACGACCGATTGGCTTTGTCGAATGAACCTTTGTAGATGAGCGGGATGTTCAGTGCAGCGCACACCTCTTTCAGGTGACCGGCCACGTCCAAGGACATTTGCAAACCCTCAATCGAGCAGGTGCCTGCAATCAAAAAGAAGGGGTGGTTCAAGCCAGCATCAAAGCCGCACAGCTTCATGCGACAACCTTGAGTTTTTTGCGTTCCACCTGGTAGGCCTGTGCGGCGTGCACATAGGCGCTGAACAGCGGGTGGCCATCCCAAGGCGTGGACTTGAACTCGGGGTGGAATTGCACGCCCATGTACCAAGGGTGAATGGTTTGCGGCAACTCGACAATTTCTGTCAATTGCTCTTGCTGCGTCAGCGCAGAAATGACCAAACCCGCTTCACGCAAGGTGTCGAGGTAATTCACGTTGGCTTCGTAGCGGTGGCGGTGACGCTCGGTCACCACATCACCATAAATTTCATGCGCCAAGGTGCCTGGGTTGACGTTCGAGGTTTGGGCACCCAAACGCATGGTGCCGCCCAGGTCGGAGTTGGCATGGCGTTGTTTGACGCTGCCATCGGCGTCTTTCCACTCGGTGATGAGCGCGATGACCGGATAGGGGGTGTCGGGCTCAAACTCGGTGCTGTTGGCGTCTGTCAAGCCCGCCACATGGCGGGCGTATTCGATGGTGGCGATTTGCATGCCCAGGCAAATGCCCAGGTAAGGCACTTTGTGTTCACGCGCAAAACGGGCCGCGCAAATCTTGCCTTCGATACCGCGCTTGCCAAAACCACCGGGCACCAAGATCGCGTCAAAGCGCGACAGCTGCTGGGTGTTGTCTGGCGTTAGCGTTTCGGAGTCGATGTACTCGATGTGCACCCGGGCATGGTTGTGGATACCAGCGTGGCGCAATGCTTCGTTGAGTGACTTGTAGCTGTCGGACAAGTCCACATACTTGCCCACCATGGCGATGGTGAGTTCGCTTTGTGGGTGTTCCACCGCTTCCACCAAATCGTCCCAGCGCTTCAGGCTGGCTGGTGGCGTGTTGAGTTTGAGCTTCTCGCAGATGAGGGCGTCGAGGCCTTGCTCGTGCAACATGCGCGGTACTTTGTAGATGGTGTCCACGTCCCACATGGAGATGACACCCCACTCGGGCACATTCGAGAAAAGCGAAATTTTGGCGCGTTCTTCGTGCGGAATCGGGCGGTCGGCGCGGCACAGCAAAGCATCGGCTTGGATGCCAATTTCACGCAGTTTTTGCGCCGTGTGTTGGGTCGGTTTGGTTTTCAGCTCGCCTGCTGCAGCAATCCAAGGCACATAGCTCAGGTGCACAAAGGCCGTGTTGTTGGGCCCCATGCGCAAATTCATTTGACGCGCGGCTTCCAAGAACGGCAGGGACTCGATGTCACCCACGGTGCCGCCGACTTCAACGATGGCCACGTCCACCGCCTCTGGGGTGCCAAAGCCCGCGCCACGCTTGACAAAGTCTTGAATCTCGTTGGTGATGTGGGGAATGACTTGCACCGTGGTGCCCAAATAGTCGCCCCGGCGTTCTTTTTCCAACACGCTTTTGTAAATCTGGCCAGTGGTGAAATTGTTGGTGCGGCGCATGCGCGTTGTGATGAAGCGCTCGTAATGGCCCAGGTCGAGGTCGGTTTCAGCGCCGTCTTCGGTGACAAACACCTCACCGTGCTCGAAGGGCGACATGGTGCCCGGGTCGACGTTGATGTAGGGGTCCAGCTTGATCAGGGTGACTTTGAGGCCCCGCGATTCAAGAATCGCTGCAAGAGAGGCGGCGGCGATTCCCTTGCCCAGGGAAGACACCACACCGCCTGTGACGAAGACAAATTTGGTCATGTCTAATTGGGAGGGCCTGCTCCCCAGAGGTGGTAATAGGAAATTATAGGCTCTGCTACATTGCGTCCCATGACTGATCTGTTCAAGAAACACATCGTGCTCGGTTTGAGCGGCGGCATTGCCTGCTTCAAAGCAGCCGAACTGTGCCGTGCGTTGGTGAAACAAGGCGCCACGGTGCAGGTGGTGATGACCGAGGCGGCGGCGCAGTTCATCACCCCGGTGACCATGCAAGCCCTCTCCAACCGCCCGGTGTATGTGTCCCAGTGGGATGAGCGCGAGCCCAACAACATGGCCCACATCAACCTGAGCCGCGAAGCCGACGCCATCTTGGTGGCCCCGGCCAGCGCCGATTTCATGGCCAAACTGCTGCACGGCCGCGCAGATGATTTGCTGAGTTTGATGTGCTTGGCCCGTCCTTTGGACAAAGTGCCGCTGCTCTTGTCCCCGGCGATGAACCGCGAAATGTGGGCGCACCCCGCCACCCAGCGCAACATGGCGCAATTGCAGGCTGATGGGGCCCAGGTGCTGGGCGTGGGCCAAGGCGAACAAGCTTGCGGCGAAAGCGGCGACGGCCGGATGCTCGAACCCGATGAATTGCTGCAAGAACTGGTGGCCTTTTTCCAACCCAAGCTTTTAAAAGGCAAGCAAGTCCTCATCAGCGCTGGCCCCACTTACGAAGCGCTTGATCCAGTTCGCGGCATCACGAATTTATCCAGCGGCAAGATGGGTTTTGCCTTGGCCACCGCCGCACAACAAGCCGGTGCACAGGTGACCTTGGTGGCGGGCCCGGTGGCCTTGGCCACGCCGCATGGGGTAAGGCGCATCGATGTGCGCTCTGCGCTGGACATGCAGGCGGCTGTGTTGGCGCAGGCGGGCCAGGCCGACGTTTTCATTGCCACAGCGGCTGTGGCCGATTGGCGGCCCGCGCAGGTGGCGACTGAAAAAATCAAAAAAGACGGCGGCGGCGGCATGACAGCCATTCAATTTCAAGAAAACCCCGACATCTTGGCCGAGGTAGCGGCCAGCCCGCAGGCGAAAAGTGGCGCTCTGTTTTGCGTGGGCTTTGCCGCTGAAAGCCACGACTTGCAAGCCCATGCACAGGCCAAGCGCTTGCGCAAAGGCGTGCCCCTGATGGTGGGCAACATCGGCCCGGCCACCTTCGGTGCGGACGACAACGCCTTGCTGTTGGTTGATGCGCAAGGCAGCACCGAATGGCCACGCGCCACCAAACTGGCCTTGGCTCGCCAATTGGTGGCCGAAGTGGCGCGTCGTTTGAAATCAAGCAAGGAACACGCATGAAGTTGGATGTGAAGATCTTGGACGCCCGTTTGGCCGATCAGATGCCCAGTTACGCCACACCGGGTAGCGCAGGCTTGGACTTGCGCGCCTGCTTGGAGGCACCGCTCACTTTGCAGCCCAATGCTTGGCAACTCGTGCCCACCGGCATGGCCATCCATTTGAACGATCCGGGCTTTGCCGCGCTCATCCTGCCGCGTTCAGGCTTGGGACACAAGCACGGCATCGTGCTGGGCAATTTGGTGGGGCTCATCGACAGTGATTACCAAGGCCAGCTGATGGTGAGCGCCTGGAACCGCAGTGATGTGGCATTCACGATTGAACCGATGGAGCGCATCGCCCAATTGGTCATCGTGCCCATGGTGCAAGCGCAGTTCAACCTGGTGAATGAATTTGCAGCTGCCAGTGAGCGCGGTGAAGGCGGCTACGGCTCGACGGGTCAATCCTGAAGCAGAGCGCTCATCACGCAGGCGCCATGGTGAACGGCAGCGCCTGCTTGCAGCGAAGACTCAATGCAAAGTGTCGCTGCCCGGCGCAGGCGGCAAGGTGAAGAAACCCGAGCCGCAACTGCCATGCGCTTTCTCTTGGCTGGTGGCATGGCGCACACCAGTGATTTTCAAAGCGATGCGCAAAGCCATGCCAGAGAGTGGATGGTTGCCATCCAGCACCACATGCTCGGGGTACAAATCGGTGATGGTGTAGATCACTTCTTTGGGCATCTCGCTGCTGCATGCAGCGGGCAGGGCGTGGCCTTCGATGGTCATGCCTTCTTCCAAGCCTTCTGGAAAAAGACCGCGCGGCTCTAAAAAGATCAGGGACTCGTCGAAGTCGCCGAACGCGTCTTCGGGTTCCAAATGCAGGTCGATCTGATCGCCCACTTGGTGGTCTTGCAAGGCGTGCTGGATTTTGTCAAGCAGGTCATGACCGCCCAAATAAAACTCCACAGGGTCGTCGAGTTCGTCCAGGAGTTCGCCTTGGGTGTCTTTGAGGACCCATGTCAGGGCCACAACGCAATCGGGTGTGATGTTCATGGGGCAGAATTGTCGCAGTTTGGAGTGACCATGAAAAAAACCGCCGTGCCCAGTGTGCTGGGACAGTTCAGCCCTGACGTCTTCATGCGCAAGTATTGGCAAAAAAAGCCCTTGCTGATTCGCCAAGCGGTGCCGGACATGAAACCGCTGCTCAACCGCCAAGCCTTGCTGGCCTTGGCCGCGTTGCCTGAGGTTGAATCCCGTTTGGTCACGGGCAACATCAAAACAAAAGCTTGGACGTTTCGCCACGGACCCTTCAAGCCGCGCAGCTTGCCGCCTTTCAGCCGACCGCATTGGACCTTGCTGGTGCAGGGTGTGGACTTGCACGACGCGCAAGTGGCCGCATTGCGTGACCGCTTTCGCTTTGTGCCCGATGCCCGTTTGGACGATGTGATGATCAGCTACGCCACCGATGGTGGTGGTGTCGGTCCACACTTTGACAGCTACGACGTGTTTTTGCTGCAAGCCCAAGGACAGCGGCGCTGGCGAATCAGTTCGCAAAAAGACCTGCGCTTGCGCGAAGACGTGCCGCTGAAAATTTTGAAAGCCTTCAAACCCACCGAGACTTTTGTGCTGGAGGCTGGCGACATGCTGTACTTGCCGCCGCACTATGCCCATGAAGGTGTGGCGGTGGGTGAATGCA
>CALBEV010000053.1 GCA_937891045.1 uncultured Burkholderiales bacterium
GAAGTTGGGCAGGGATTGCGCGAACGGCGCAGACAACAGACCATTGCGTTTCATGGCGGCAAAGTTTTCGCCGTTGATCCAGATCAGGTCCACCGTGCCTTCGGTGTCTTTGCGGGCGGCCTGCTTTTCGGCGCGCACGCGCTTGACGACATCGGCAGCGTCGCTGATCTTGACGTGCTGCAACTTGACACCAAACTCGCGCTGCAACTCGGCTGCGGCCCATTGCAAATAGGCGTTGATGCGTTCGCTGCCCGCCCAAGCGTTGAAATAAACAGTTTGGCCGCGTGCGGCGCGCAAGGTGTCAGCCCAAGCCGTGGCCGCGTGGGCAGCCCAGGGCGTCAAAGCGGTAGCGCCCAAAATGGACAGCACCTGGCGGCGGTTGGTGTGCAAAACAAAGTTCATAAAAAAGTGCGTCGCGGTAAATCAAAAATAGGGAACGAATGTATATCAAACTTGCTTAAAACAAGGTGGTTGCCCGTAACCAAGCCTCTGGCAACAAGGGCACTATTTGCGCCTCCAACCACTTGTCGCCGCCGCTGGCAATGGCCAGACCGGCCAGAAAGATCAAACCGCCAAACACTTTCTTGACCCTGTCGCCATGCGCCAGCACTTTGTCGCGCACCGACTGAAAGCCCCGACGCGAGGCGTAAGCCACCGCCACCAAAGGCAAAGCCGCACCCAGGCCGAAGATACCCAACACAATGCCCCCACGCAGCGCACCACCTTCGCTGGCCACCAGCGTCAAGGCCGATGCCAACAAAGGGCCGGAGCAAGGGCTCCAAACCAAGCCCAACACCGCGCCCAAAAGCAGCGCCCCCCCAGAGCGTGTCGCCTTGCAAGCGCGAAGACATGTTGTTGGCACCGCTGGCCAAGGGCATCATCCATTGGGTAAAACGTTCATTGAGCGCAGGCACCCACATCATCACACCCAAGGCCATCAGCAGCACGGCGCCAAACAAGCGCACATGGTCGCTGTCCAGGCCAATCACCGGCCCCAAGGCACCGATCACAACCCCTATGCCCGCAAAAGACAAAGCCATGCCCAAGCCCATGGCCAAAGGGGCCAGGCGATTGCCCTGTGCAGCACCCCCCAACACCATCGGCAAGATGGGAAAAACACAAGGCGACAAAGTGGTCAAGCTGCCAGCAAGCAAGCTCAAACCCAGGTGACTGACGGGCAAATCCATGATGCGTCTTTCAGTTCAGAGGGGCGTTCACTTGGCCGACAGCAAAGCTGTCTTGAGCGCCTGCGGATCGGTCACGCCACCCGAGCGGTGCTTTTGCTCTTGGCCCTTGAACACGATCAAGGTCGATTGCGAGCGAATGCCCATTTCGCGCTTGAGTTCACGCTCCTTGTCGTGGTCCACCACCAGTAAGGTGCCCGGCACGGTCGCGTCGTCCTTGAATGTGTTGAATACCCGCTCTTGAACCAAGCAAGTGGGGCACCACTTGGCGTGGAAGTGCAGGCTCACGGCTTCGCCGGCTTGCTGCTTTTGCGCCAAGATTTGGGCGCTGTAGGGCACGATGTCCAAGGCGTGCGCCGGGGCCATCCAGGCGCTCAGGGCCAAGGTCAAAAGCGCGAGGGTTTTGGGGGCGAGGGTTTGGGTCATGGTTGTTCCTTGTCTTGAGTTCACCGGTCTGCGGCTGGAGGCTGATGAGCCCCATACGCCGGTAAACATCATTTCGAAGCAGGCCCTTGTAAAGTTACAGGCTGATCCCGTTCAGGAGCAAAAAAAGCGCTGAGTTGTTGTCTGGTTCGGGTTCAGAATGTGACCCATTCACACTCAAGCTTTGGACTGCAAACGCAGCTGCACCCAAGCATCCAGCGACAAGCGCCCCGGCCCCATGAACACCAAGGGCAGCAACATGGCCATGTAAATCACAGGCAGCTTGAAGTTGCCAAAGCCGTCGTTGGTCAAGGCATAGCCCTTGAGCAACTCGCTGAAGGTGGCCCAGGACTCAGGCCAATGGACGCTGAGCATGGCCACGACGGTGAGCACGATCAGGGATGCCGAGAAAAAGCGCGTCCCCAAACCGATGACAAGGGCGATGGCCCCCACGACCTCAAAGCCCGTGGCCAAGGCCCAGTTGAGGTCGGCAGGGATCAAATGAAAAGGCCAAGGAAATTGGTCTTGGATGTCGGCAAACCAGTTGCTGCCGTGCAGCTTCTCGAACCCGGCTTCGCCATATTCCCAAGCCAAAATCAGCCGCAGGCTGAGCAAGCCCACCCACAGGCCGAGCAGATCGAGTGCGCCGATGCCCTGACGGGCTATGTTCAAAGTGTTTTTCATGTGCGTGTTCCAAGTAAGACGCCTTGCTCGCGCAGGCTGATGAGGAGTTGTTGACCAAAGCCCATCAAGGCTTGTGGGTCGGGGTGGTTCATGTCGGCAGCCAGTTGCGCAAAGGCTTGTTGGCCGCTCAGGCCTTGGTCCAGCAAACTGAGTACGTGGGCCGTGACGGCATTGATCTCGGTAAATTGCACGTCCAGCTGTGCATCGCGGAACACCACCAAAATTGTTGGTTCTGATTTGCGTGGCTGCCAGTCGGGTCCGATGCGGTGCACTGGCCAGGGGCTGACCACATCCACTCGTGCCGGGTTGATCAGCACGCTCGCTTGCATCATGTTGCCCTGGGGGTCGTGCGCAGGGGGCTGGGCGTCCATCACATCGACGGCGAGTTCGGCCCATTCATAACGCGCCAGATCGGCCAGCCAGACCGGCAAGGGCTGCGCGATGTGGTGCTCTGAGAGGTATCGCACAAACTCCCGCGGGATCTCGCGAAACCAGGGCGTGTGGGATGGCCAATCACGGTAAAAGGTGCGGCACAGCCTGCGCCAGCGGGTCTCGCCCAACAGCTGTCGGCAAACCGGAAAACAACTGTCGACAAAGCCGCACACGTTGTTGAACAGCAGCTCGTTGTAAACGGTCATGCGCCGCGCAGGTACACCCGCAGGTCGCCGTGTGTGGTGCGGGTCGCGCAGGTGCTGCGCCAGATCGCGCTGAAATTTTTGAAACGCCAGCATCACGCCACCTTTTGGCGCTGCGCGCTGCGGGATGGTTTGGACTGGCCAAACGCTTGCTGCTGCAAGTGGGCGATGTGCGCCACCTCTTGCGTGAGCGTCTGCAAATCGGGGATATTGAAATCGCGCTCCAGGCAAGTCGGCACCGGGTGACCCATGCGCGCATAAGCGGCTTGCAACAGTTGCCAGACCGGGTCGATCACATCGCTGCCGTGTGTGTCGATCACCAACCCATCGTCTTCCACGTAGTGGCCCGCCACATGCACATAGCAGGTGCGCTCCAGATGCAGCTGCGCCAGATAGGCGTGCGGGTCAAAGCCAAAGTTACGGCTGTTGACATAGATGTTGTTCACATCCAGGTGGAGCAGGCAATCGGCTTGCTCGACCACGGCGCGCACAAATTCGGGTTCGGTCATTTCGGCACCGGGCGGTGCGATGTAGGTGGACGTGTTTTCCACGCCGATGCGCATGCCCAGAATGTCTTGTGCGCGGGCGATGCGCTCAGACGTGTAACGCACGGCTTCCTCGGTCATGGGAATCGGCAGCAAGTCATACAGGTGGCTGTCGTCAGCGCACCAGGACAGGTGTTCGGTGAAGAGTGTGATGCCGTGCGTGCGCATGAAATCACGGGTACGGCGCAGCAGGATTTCGTCCAGGGGTCCAGGGCCTCCCAATGACAAAGACAAGCCATGGCACACAAAGGGATAGCGCTCGGTGAAGGCGCGAAAATCACGCCCAGCCTTGCCACCCATGCCCGCCCAGTTTTCCGGGGCCACTTCGAAGAAGTCGATGCTCTGAGGCACTGCCTGGCGCAAAGCCGGGATCAACTCGCGTCGAAAACCCAAACCTGCCCTTGGGGCAAGCGCGTTGGTAGGAGGGGTGTAGGAATCCATGGTCATGGTGCTCGAAAGGGGGGGTGGAAGCAGGGCAGTCAGCCCTTGGCGCACCCCGATGGGTGTGCAGACCAAGAAACTGAACTCCCTCCGACTGACTTGCTGGCTTACTTCTTCTTGTCACCGCCGCACTTGCCTTCACCGCACTTGCCGTCTTTGGCTTTGCTCTTGTCAGCACCGCACTTGCCTTCGCCGCACTTACCATCCTTGGCCTTGGTGGTCTTCTTGTCAGCGCCACATTTGCCTTCACCACACTTGCCGTCCTTGGCCTTGGTATCGGCTTGGGCCACTTGGTAGCCAGCGTCCAGGGTCTTGGCGGCAAAGGGGTTGCCAGCAGCGTGTGCGGGCAGCAAGGTGGCTGCGGCAAAGGCAGAACCCAAAGCGATGGTGATGAGGTGTTGTTTGTTCATGAAATGCTCCTGAAAGTTTGAGGTGGGGTTGATGACCGCTTTGAGCTGTACCGTGTGGCACTTGTTCATCGCTGTCATGGTGTAATCCGCTCCGGAAGATTCAAAAGTTACGGAAAATGCATGCCATTTGTTTCCTTTTGTATCTGTAACTTTTTCACCCCTTTGGACGAACTGACTTGAGCGAAAGCCTGCAAACCCAAGAAGCCGAACTGCACGCCGCATGGATGCAATCCCTGCAAGGCGATCACGCCAGTTACCAACGTGCCCTCGGCCTCATGAGTGGCCATGTGCGGCGCTTTCTGCAAAAGCGAATGCAATCACAACTCAGCGATGTCGAGGACCTTGTGCAAGAAACCCTAATGGCGATCCATCAAAAGCGCCACACCTACCAAATTGACCAGCCCTTGACGGCCTGGATGTATGCGGTTGCGCGCTACAAATGGGTGGACCATCTGCGCGCCCACGGCCGACGCGAGGGTCTGCATGACGACATCGACGACTGGTCCGAAACCTTGTCAGTGGACAGCGATGAAGAGGCCAGCGATGCGCACAAAGACCTGGAGGTTGTGTTGGCCGATTTGCCGCTGCGCCAACGCGAGGCCATCGAACACACGCGCTTGATGGGTTTGTCGATCACCGAAACCGCCGAACGCACTGGGCAAAGTGAAGCCTCGGTCAAAGTCAACATCCACCGGGGCCTGAAAACCTTGATGGCCAAATGGGGAGCCAAAGCATGAAAACGAACGACCTGATTGCCTTGCTGGCCAGCGACACGCTGCAGCCACAAAAACCTGTGCGCCAACAACTGCTGCGTCAATTGGTGCTTGGTGCAGCGGTCTGTGGCTTGCTGTTGTTGGCCGTGTTTGGCCTGAACCCGCAGATGGACCAAATGGCGGTGCACCCGGCCTTCATCACCAAGATGCTGTGGCTCACGGCCTTGATGGGTTTCAGCTTGTATGGCTTGTTTCGTCTGGCCCGTCCGGGTGTGGGGCCCGGTCATACCGTGTCGGGCATCGGCTTGGCGCTAATGGCCATGCTCAGCCTGGGCATGCTGCAACTGCTTCAAACCGATTCAGCAGGGCGCTCTGGCCAGTGGATGGGTGGTACCTGGGAGGTCTGCTCGGCCAGCATCGTGGCCTTGTCTTTGCCCGTCCTCGGTGCTTTGCTGTGGGCCTTGCGGCAGCTGGCCCCTACGCGTCCAGCCCTGACGGGCGCGGTGGCAGGCATGCTGGCAGGCAGCTTGGCGGCCAGCATTTATTCATTGCATTGCCCAGAAACGAGTTTGACGTTTTTTGCCCTCTGGTACGAGGGCGGTATCGCCTTGGTTTCTGCTTTGGGTGCGGTGTTGGGCGCGCGTTGGCTGCG
>CALBEV010000054.1 GCA_937891045.1 uncultured Burkholderiales bacterium
GTTGGTGTCGATCACCGCATCCCAGTCATCTCGCGTCATCTTCAAAAACACGCGGTCCCGGGTGATGCCGGCGTTGTTCACCAGCACATCAATGACGCCGTGTTCTTCTTTGGCTTTGGTGAAAGCGGCCACGGTGGAGTCCCAATCGCCCACGTTGCCCACCGAGGTGTAGAAGGTGAAGCCCAGCGCTTTTTGCTCGTCGATCCATTTGGTGAAGTCTCGGGTCGGGCCGCAACCGGCAATGACCTTGAAACCATCTTGGTGCAGCCGCTGGCAAATCGCGGTCCCGATACCGCCCATGCCACCTGTGACGTACGCTACTTTTTGACTCATGTTTGTCTCCTTGATTTATGAGTGAAGTGAAAGAAGTGAGCACACTCAAACCAACCAGATAAGCAGCCCTTATACCGCTGGGCAGTGCGCCAATCCAATGGGTCTGAGTGGCTGTGGGTTAAACGCGTTCGATGGCCAGCGACACGCCCATGCCGCCGCCGATGCACAGCGCCGCCAAGCCTTTATTGGCTTGGGTGCGCTGCATTTCGTGCAGCAAGGTCACCAAAATGCGGCAACCGGACGCACCGATGGGGTGACCAATCGCGATGGCACCGCCATTGACGTTGACCTTGGCCGGATCGATGTCCAGTGCCTGGTTCACGGCGCAGGCTTGCGCAGCAAAAGCTTCGTTCAGCTCGAACAGGTCCACATCCTGGGCCTTCCAGCCCGCACGGGCCAGCGCTTTTTGTGAAGCGGGCACAGGTCCCATGCCCATGGTTGCCGGGTCCAGACCGCTGGTGCCAAAAGCAGCAATGCGAGCCAAGGGCTTGAGGCCCAAAGCGGCCGCCTTCTTAGCGGTCATGACCATCACAGCGGCAGCGCCGTCGTTGATGCCCGAAGCATTGCCTGCGGTCACGCTGCCGGCCTTGTCAAAGGCGGGACGCAGACCGGCCAGCACTTCTTGGCTGGTTTTTTTGTTGATGAATTCGTCGCTGTTGAACACCAGCGCGTCGCCCTTGCGCTGAGGAATCAGCACGTCCACGATTTCGTCTTTGAACTTGCCCGCTTCTTGCGCGGCTGCTGCCTTGCGCTGGCTGCCTGCGGCCAGGGCATCTTGCATGTCGCGGGTGATGCCGTGGACCTTGGCCACGTTCTCGGCGGTGATGCCCATGTGGTACTGGTTGTACACGTCCCACAGACCATCCACGATCATGGTGTCGGTCATCTTCCAATCGCCCATGCGCTGGCCGTCGCGGCTGCCGTTCAGCACATGCGGGCTGGCACTCATGTTTTCTTGGCCACCTGCGATCACGATTTCGCTGTCGCCCCAGGCCACGGCTTGCGCGGCCAGCATCACGGCCTTCAGGCCCGAGCCGCACACGGCGTTGATGGTCAAAGCAGGTGTTTCCTTGGCCACACCGGCTTTCATCATGGCTTGGCGGGCAGGGTTTTGGCCCACGCCTGCGGCCAGCACCTGGCCCATGATGACTTCACCGATGGCATCAGCGGGCAAGCCACTGCGCTCGAGCAAGGCCTTGATGACGATGCTGCCCAACTCGGTGGCGGGCGTCTTGGCGAGCGAACCCCCAAACTTGCCCACGGCGGTGCGAGCGGCTGAAACGATGACGATGTCTTCCATTTTTCTCTCCAATAAAAATCAATCAGGCTTTGGCTTTGACGTAACGGCCTGGGGCCGCTTCGATGGCTTTGAATTTGGTGGCTTTGCCGTAGGTCTTTGGCGCGGCAATTTGCTTGCCTGCATGGCCTTTGAGCCAGTCCGACAAGTCGGTCCACCAGCTGCCCGGCACTTCATTGGCTTTCCCGATCCAGTCATTCACATCGGCCGGAAACTTCGTGCCTTCGCTCAGCCAGTGGCTGCGCTTTTTGGCTGCAGGCGGGTTGATCACGCCCGCAATGTGACCGGATGCGCCCATCACAAAGCGCTTTTTGCCTGGCAGCACTTGCGTGCTGGCATAAGCCCCGCCGATGGGCACGATGTGGTCTTCGCGCGAGCCATAGATGTAGACGGGCATGTCGACCTTGCCCAGGTCAATGGACTCCCCACACACGGTGACCTTGCCAGGTTGGACCAGGTTGTTTTCCAAGTAAGTGTTACGCAGGTACCAGGCGTAAAACGGGCCAGGCAAATTGGTCGAGTCGCTGTTCCAGTACAACAAGTCAAACGGCGGCGGTGTCTCGCCCTTGAGGTAGTTGCCCACCACGTAGTTCCAAACCAAGTCGTTCGGACGCAAAAAGCTGAAGGTGGACGCGAGGTCTTGGCCTTTGAGCAAACCGCCTTGGCCCATTTGCTGCTCACGGAATTTGACGAAATTTTCGTCAATGAACACGTCCAGAATGCCGGTGTCGGTGAAGTTGATCAGCGTGGTCAGGAAGGTGGCACTGGCCACGGGCTTTTCGCCACGCGCAGCCAGCACGGCCAGCGCGGTGGACAAGATGGTGCCGCCCACGCAAAAGCCCAGCGCGTTGATCTTGGGTGCGCCGGTGATGGCTTGCACCGTATGGATGGCCTCAATGGCCGCATGCTCGATGTAATCGTCCCAGCTCTTGTGCGCCATAGACTCATCGGGGTTGCGCCAGCTCACCACAAAGGTGCGGTGGCCTTGGCTGACCGCATAGCGAATCAACGAATTTTCAGGCTGCAGGTCGAGGATGTAAAACTTGTTGATGCAAGGCGGCACCAACAAAAACGGTTTTTCATAGACCTTGGCCGTGAGCGGCTTGTATTCGATCAGCTGGAAAAATTCGTTTTCAAAGACCACTGCGCCTTCGGTGGTGGCCACGTTCTTGCCCACTTCAAACAGACTCTCGTCGGTCATTGAGACATGGCCTTGCTGCATGTCGTGCACCAGGTTTTGCACGCCTTTGGCGATGCTCTCGCCCTGGGTATCGATGGCTTTCTTTTGTGCCTCGGCATTGAAGGCCAAAAAATTGCTGGGCGCTGCAGCCGCCACCCATTGCTCGATGGCAAAGCGGATGCGGGTGCGGGTTTTCTCATCGGCATCGACCGCGTCGGCCAGGCCCATCAGGGTGCGGGCATTGAGCAAATAGGTTGCAGCGTTGAAAGCGGCCATGGGGTTGGCGGCCCAGGCTTCGCCCGAGAAGCGCCGGTCTTTGACTTGCAAGCTGCTGTGCAAACCCTGATTCCACAATTCGGAGGCGTCTTTGAAATACTGGCTTTGCAGGGTCTGGAGCTTTTCAGGTGAGAATTTGAGCTGCGGCACAGCCGCATCCGCTGAAGACTTCAAGCCACCGAGATCGATGGTCTGAAAATGCTGCATCGCCTGACCCCAGCTTTTGCTGAGGTTTTCTTGGAAGCCCTGGCTCATTTGGGCCCAAAATTCTGGCGTGGATGCGCTCATGTGTTGTCTCCTGAATAAATCGTTTTTTTCGAATCCGGTAAACGCAGTATCTTTCAATTTGTTGTCACCTAAATTACAAGGCGCAAAAATTTATGTATTTGATCGTGATCGCTTGGCTCTATGTCACTTTGTTAATGGCCCTGGCTGAAGCCTTTAGTACCCAAGGCACCGTACTGGGCGCGGTCATCACGTTTGTGTTTTATGGGCTGCTGCCCATGGGCTTGGTGGTTTACCTGATGGGCACCCCGTTGCGGCGCAAGGCCATCCGCCAATCCGAAGAGCAAGCCCGGCAAGCGGCAGCTGCAGACACCCCGAGCGCCTCAGGGCTCCAACCAGATGCAAGCGGCCATGCGCCCACTTTGCCCGAGGCTGCGGCAGTCCCGGCGGTGGGAAAAGAAGACATCCGCCCTTGACACCGTGCACCAAGCCTCGGTGCTGTCGTTGCCAAAAATAGATGCCACACCCAGAGCTTGCAATCGCCGACGCGCCAAACCGGCCAAGTCCGCCTTGAATTTGCCGTTGGCAAAGGGCTCAAACAGCGCGCTCGACAGCTCGGGCCCGCTTTCAAAAGCGGCTTTGACTTCGGCCCCCACCTCGAACGCCTGCGGCCCGATGCACGGCCCCAGCCAAGCCAACGCATCGGACACATCGGCCCCCGCGTGCGACAAACGGGACATCAAAACTTCCAGCACGCCCTGCCCCTGCTGACCCGCCAAGCCTCGCCAACCCGCATGCGCAGCCGCAACCCAACGCCCGGATCGGTCGCACAGCAGCACCGGCAAACAATCGGCCACCATGATGGTGCAGGCCACATCGCGGCTCGTTGTCCAACAGGCATCAGCGGGCAGGCCCTGTGGGGTAAAGCGGTCCAGGCGCAGCGTGTCGAAGCCATGCACTTGTTGGCAAAACACCGGCTGCCGGCCGATCACACTGGCCAGGTATTGACGGTTGGTTTGCACATGCGCCAGGTGGTCGCCAACGTGGTCGCCCAAGTTCATGCTGCGCCAAGGCCCTGCAGACACCCCCTCGTTACGGCTGGTCATGAGACTGCCAACACCTGGCGGTGCAGGCCAGTCAGGCTGTAGCCACGAAGGGGGAATGTTGTTCATCCTCAAAATCATACTGCCCGCCGCACCCGTGCCCCGGTTTTCATGTGTAATTGCCCCATGACAAGCGAAGCCGATCCGCCCGCCGACGCGCCCGAACTGCCCTGGATCGTGGCGGGTGAACCCTTGCCGCCCGCCTCGCACGCTTGGGGGCAAGGGTCGCCAGCCCCCGGCCTGCTGGCGGCCAGCAACGATCTGTCTGCCCAGCGCTTGGTGGCCGCTTATGGCGAGGGCATTTTCCCTTGGTTCAGCATGGGCCAACCCGTGCTGTGGTGGAGCCCCGACCCGCGCATGGTGCTCAAAACCAGCGCGTTCCGCTTTCACCGCTCCCTGCACAAAACCCTCAAACGCTGGCTTTTGACACCCGGCTTTGAATTGTGTTTCGACCGGGATTTTCACCAGGTCATCCGGCGCTGCGCCACCTCGCCACGCCACTGCCAAAAAGGCACCTGGATC
>CALBEV010000055.1 GCA_937891045.1 uncultured Burkholderiales bacterium
TCAAACGAAACACGCCCTCAATCATCAAGGTCACACCAAAGGTCAATAACAAACCATACAAGTGATCCAGTTTGTACAACCACTGCAGCATGGTTTTTTCAATCAACACACCAAACGCCCCGACCACCAAAGGGGCTATCCACAACATGTTCCAGTAAGACAACTCGAAATAGGTGAAGCCCATCCAGGTGACCATGGCACCCATCATGAACATGGCACCATGCGCAAAGTTGATGACATTGAGCAACCCAAAAATGACGGCCAAGCCCAAACTCAAAATGGCGTAAAAAGAGCCATTGACCAAGCCAAGCAAAAGTTGGCTTAGAACAGCGGACAGCGGGATGCCGAAAAGTTCCATGTTGAATGCGATCTGATGGATGAAGGATTGCTTATTTTTTCAACAAAGCGCACTTGGAATCAGACAAGGGCGTGAAGGCTTGCGCTCCTGGCACCATGGTGAGTTGCTTGTAGTAGTCCCAAGGCTTGGTGGACTCAGACGGTTTTTTGACTTGCAACAAGAACATGTCGTGAACCATGCGCCCATCTTCGCGGATAAAGCCGTTTTTGGCATACATGTCGTTGATCTTGTTTTTCTTCAACATCGCCAAAACTTTGTCGGTGTTGTCTGAGTTGGCGGCTTTGACAGCTTTCAAATAGGTGAGCGTGGCCGAGTAATTCCCTGCTTGCACACTGCTGGGCATGCGTTTGAATTTCTCAAAAAAGCGCGCAGCAAATTGGCGTGTCTCCTGATTCTGGTCCCAATACCAACTGTCGGTGGTCAACAAACCTTCGGTGTTTTTCAAACCCAAGGCGTGAATGTCGTTGATAAAGACCAGCAAACCAGCCATCTTCATTTTCTTATCCACGCCAAACTCTTTGGCAGCCTTCATGCTGTTGACGAAGTCGCCACCGGCATTGGCCAAACCCAATACCTGCGCTTTGGAACTCTGGGCTTGCAACAAGAAGGACGAAAAGTCTGAGGCGTTCAGGGGATGACGCACCGTGCCCATCACCCGCCCACCGTTGGCCTTCACCACTTCGGAGGAGTCTTTTTCCAAAGAGTGGCCAAAGGCGTAATCAGCGGAGAGGAAGAACCAGTCTTTGTCGCCGCGGTCGATGATGGCCTTGCCCGCCACCTTGGCCAAGGCCACGGTGTCGTAGGCGTAATGGATGGTGTAGGGAGTGCATTCTTCGTTGGTCAAGCGAGCAGAACCGGCGCCAATGTTGATGTACAAGCGTTTCTTCTCAGCGGCCACGCGGCTGGAGGCCAGTGCCGTGCCTGAATTGGTACCACCCAAAATCATCGCCACGTTTTGTTGATCAATCCATTCACGCGCTTTGGAGGCGGCAATGTCGGCTTTGTTTTGATGGTCGACCGTCAAGAGTTCAATGTTGCGGCCCAACACTTTGCCGCCGAAGTCGGCAATGGCCATCTTGATCACCTCTGCACCAGCGGGTCCGTCGATGTCGGCGTACAGGCTGGACATGTCGGTGATGAAACCGATTTTCAAGTTGTCGGTTTGCGCAACCGCAGGAAGCACCGAAAGTGCGCAGGCCGTGCTGATGATCAATTGTTTGAAATTCATGGGTGTCTCCTCAAATTCTTCAGTGTGTGGGGGGCGTCAAACGCCCAGCAATTCGTTCAAAGCTGGCATTTGGTTTTGCAATTCGTTGGCTGAAAACTGCAAAGCCACTTGTCCGTGCTCAATCACATAAAAACGATCGGCCAGTGGGGCGGCGAAATGGAAATTTTGTTCGACCATGACAATGGTGAAACCTTGTGCTTTCAAGGTGGTGATCATGCGAGCCAAGGCCTGCACAATAACTGGCGCCAGACCTTCTGAAATTTCATCAAGGAGCAACAAATTGGCACCCGTGCGCAGAATCCGGGCCACCGCCAGCATTTGCTGTTCGCCACCCGACAAACGCATGCCGGGGCTGTCTTTGCGCTCTTTCAAATTGGGGAACATGGCGTAAATATCATCCAAACTCATGGGCTTGCCACGACTCGACACCACAGGCGGCAGCAACAGGTTTTCTTCACAAGATAAACTGGCAAAGATACCGCGCTCTTCGGGGCAATAACCCACACCGTGGTGCGCAATTTTGTGGGTTGGCAAGCCAATGGTTTCTTCACCGTGCAAGCGAATGGAACCTTGGCGCTTACCGACCAAGCCCATGATGGCTCGCATGGTGGTGGTGCGCCCGGCACCATTGCGCCCCAACAACGTGACCACTTCACCAGGCTGCACTTGCAGATTCAAACCATGCAAGATGTGCGATTCGCCATACCAGGTGTGCAGGTCTCGTATTTCCAATGCGGAGACTTGGCTCATGCGTGGGCTCCCGTCAGCACACCGTCTGCCGTGCCCATGTAGGCCTCCATCACCAAGGGGTTTTTCGAGACCTCGTTGTAACTACCTTCGGCCAACACCGCGCCGCGCTGCAACACCGTGATGGTGTCGGCAATGCTGGCAATCACATTCATGTTGTGCTCCACCATCAAGATGGTGCGGCCTGCTGAGACTTTCTTGATGAGTTGCGTGACCCGTTCGACGTCCTCGTGTCCCATGCCCTGGGTGGGCTCATCCAGCAACATCAACTCGGGGTTCATGGCCAAGGTGGTGGCAATTTCCAAGGCGCGTTTGCGGCCATAAGGCAAATTGACGGCCAGCGATTGGGCAAAGTTGGTCAGATCCACCTCGGCCAACAAAGCCATGGCCTGGTCGTTGAGTTGATTCAATGAGGCGTCACTGCGCCAAAAAAAATAGGAAGTGCCGAGTTGGCGTTGCAATCCGATGCGCACGTTGTGCAGCACCGTCATTTGTGGGAACACGGCTGAAATTTGAAAAGATCGAATGATGCCCCGGCGTGCAATTTGCGCGGGCTTTTCAGCGGTGATGTCGATGCCGTTGAACAGGATTTGGCCTTCGGTGGGTTCTAGGAATTTGGTCAGCAGGTTGAAGCATGTGGTTTTGCCCGCGCCGTTGGGGCCAATGAGGGCATGAATGTGGCCACGCTGAACACTCAAATTCACATTGCTGACAGCCACAAAACCTTTGAATTCTTTCGTCAAGGCTTTGGTGACAAGGATGGGGGAATCAGACATTTCTAGAAAGCAACCGTGGCAAAGTAATCAAGACATTGTCACCCCAAAAATGCCCGGTTTGCACAAGACAATCCCTTATATGCTTGTGCAACGCTCATTGGTGTGACAAGAAAATGGCTTAAAAATGTTTGTTTTTCCCGCGAGCAAGCATTTACAAGTTGTAAAAGGCCTGAATCCGTGCCCAAGCCTGCGCAGGATCGTCCACATACTCAAAACACTGCGCATCTTCTGCAGAAATGGTGCCTTCTTCCACCATGGCATCCATGTTGACAATCTTCTTCCAGTAGTCGATGCCAAACAGCAGGATGGGTACTTTCTGAGATTTGTGGGTTTGCACCAAGGTCAGGATTTCAAACAACTCGTCCAAGGTGCCGAAGCCGCCGGGGAAAGCCACCAAGGCTTTGGCCCGCATCATGAAGTGCATTTTGCGAATCGCGAAGTAATGAAACTTGAAGCTCAAACCTTCAGTCACATACGGATTGGGCTCTTGTTCGTGGGGCAACTCGATGTTCAAGGCAACGGACTCTGCGCCTGCCTCTTGAGCCCCTCGGTTGGCAGCTTCCATGATGCCGGGGCCGCCACCCGTGCAGATGGTCAGTCGATCACACGCTGGCAGGCCGGCACAGCCTTTTGCCACCAGCGCAGCAAATTGTCTTGCTGCTTCGTAGTGTGCAGCGTTGCGCAATGCCAATTCGGCTTTTTGCAGCTGGGCTGGATCACCTTCTGATTGGGCATGCGCCAGCATCGATTGCGCCACTTCCAAGGACACAAAACGTGCACTGCCAAACACCACCACAGTGTGTTCGATACCCGCTTCAGACTGCATCAAGTCGGGCTTGAGCAACTCCAATTGCAGACGAATGCCACGCGCTTCGCGGCGCAACATGAACGCGGGATCGGCAAATGCCAAGCGGTGCGCTTGGGTTTTCATATCCAAGCTGTCTAAATCGGGCATGGTTTTCATGGCTGCATTCTCATGGATAAATGCTTCTATGATGAAAGCATGAGCCTCAACATTCGTTTTTTAGGCGGTGCAAGCACCGTCACCGGGTCCAAATACTGCGTCGAGCATGATGGCAAACGCGTGTTGGTGGACTGTGGTTTGTTCCAAGGTTACAAGCAATTGCGCTTGCGCAACTGGAACCCGTTACCGCTGCCCGCAGCTGAAGTGGATGCGGTCATCTTGACCCATGCCCACTTGGACCACAGCGGCTACGTGCCCTTGTTGGTGCGCGAGGGTTTCAGGGGTCGGATTTACGCTACTTCGGGCACCCGCGACTTGTGCAACATCTTGTTGCCCGACAGTGGGCATATTCAAGAAGAAGACGCCAACTTTGCCAACCGACATGGCTTCTCCAAGCACACACCAGCGCTGCCGCTCTACACCAAGCTGGACGCTAAAAACTGCATCAGCCATTTCCACACTGAGAAATGGGGCCAATGGTTTGAGCCCGTCAAAGGCTGGAAAGCCCAGTTCAGTTCGGCTGGTCATATCTTGGGCGCATCCAGTTTGTTGTTGGAAGTGGCTGGCAAACGCATTCTGTTTTCAGGTGATCTGGGGCGTCCTGACGACAGCCTCATGAATGCACCGGCGGACCCACCGCAGGCCGACACGGTGTTGATCGAATCCACCTATGGCGACCGCAGCCACCCCAAAGACAACTTGAATGCTGAATTGGCTGAGGCTCTCAAACGCGTGGCAGCTCGTGGCGGCGTGGCGGTGGTGCCGGTGTTTGCCGTGGGCCGCGCACAGGCCGTGTTGCACAGCATCTCGCAGCTCAAAGCACAAGGCGACATTCCTCATGGCCTGCCCGTGTTCTTGGACAGCCCGATGGCCATCCACACCACAGCCTTGTTTGAAAAACACATGGGCGAGCACCGATTGAGCGCTGCCGAAGTGCAAGCCATGGACCATGTGGCGACCATGGTGGAAACGCCCGAACAATCCAAAGCCCTGATCAAACACCACGGGCCGATGGTCATCTTGGCGGCCAGTGGCATGGCCACCGGCGGGCGGGTGTTGCACCACTTGGCCAACTATGTGGGGGACCACCGCAACATGATTGTTTTGACGGGGTATCAATCGCCCGGCACACGAGGTGCCACCTTGGCCAGCGGCAGTCCGACCATCCGCATGCATGGCAAAGACCTGAAAGTGAAGGCCGAGATTGTTCAACTCAGCTCGGCCTCGGCCCATGCGGACGCCAACCAATTGCTCGACTGGCTGAAAAAAATGCCCACACCGCCTTCACAGGTGTATGTGGTGCACGGTGAAGGCGCAGCATCCGACAGCTTGCGACAGCGTCTTGAACGCGAATTGAACATGCGCGCCGTGGTGCCCGAGCACGATGCGGTCTGGCCAGGGTGAACAACTTGACCTTGTCAATCACACCGACACGCTCTTGACCCATGGTGATGGACAGTTATCTCGTGCTGGCCAGCTTTGCCGCCTTGCTGATCGGTTTATCCAAAGGCGGACTGCCCACCATTGGCATGCTGGCTGTTCCTGTGTTGTCGATGGTGATCTCGCCCGTCAAGGCTGCGGTGTTGTTGTTGCCCATCTATGTGATCTCGGACATGGTGAGTGTTTGGCTCTACCGCCGAAATTTCAGCCTGCCCAATTTGAAGGTGTTGGTGCCCGCAAGCATGGTGGGCATTTTCGTTGGTTGGTTGACCGCCGCCTACACATCAGACAGTGCCGTCAAACTCTTGATCGGTTTTATTGGCATTGGTTTTTGCTTGAACATCTGGCTGCGTCAATCACCGCAAGCCGCCCAAGGCGTTGATAGGAAAAAAGGTGCTTTTTGGGGCGCATTGGCCGGTTTTACAAGTTTCATATCTCACGCCGGTGCCCCACCCTTTCAGGTGTTTGTCCTGCCACAACAACTTCCCAAAGCTGTTTTTGCTGGCACTGCAACGATTTTCTTCGCCATCGTCAATTTGGTGAAGGTGATTCCCTACCAACAGCTCAATCCTTATTCATTGGCCGACCTGACACAGGCCGCATGGTTGATTCCTACGGCCTTGGTGGGGACGTATGTTGGCGCTTACCTGACCAAAATCATTCATGACAAATGGTTTTTTCGATGGGTGCAAATCGCCTTGATGTTGGTGTCCATTAAACTCTTGGTTGATGGCGTTCAAGGCTTGTGGTTTTGACAGACTTCAACAGAAAACCCATTGATGCGCTTCAAGATCGGCTCACTGTGACCACCCCATGGACGGCATCCACATGGACCCAATCGCCAGTTTGAATCAGCTGCAACGGGTCTTGGTCAAAGTCGGTCATCGCGGGTGAGTGGCTCACCACCGCGCCCAAGGCCACCTTGGTGCACATTAGATTGAACAACCAAGCGGCTGGGGCCATGCCCATCACTCGTGCTGTGTGAAATTGCGCAGACCATCCCGATGAACCTTTGGCCCCTGGAAACACCAATACCTTGCCCGCAAAAGATTGGCCGCGCAGCGGATGGCGTGTTTCAACGATGGTGCCGGTGCGCGGATCGACACCGCCCCAGCCCGAAATGGGCTCGGTACTGACCAGCGCTTGGGCCGACACCACACCGGGCACGACGACCCTGCCCTTAAGCTGAAATTCGGTGCTCATGCGTGGCTCCAAACGCCCGTGCAAGCTGCATCAATGCATTGCGCCGTCGTGCCAAACCAGGCTTGCACGCCCAAGATGGCGGGCAAGTAATGCGCTTGCTTGGCCGAGTCCAAGGCCACCACCCGTGTGCCGGGTGGTACAGCGCGGCTCATGGCCGAGCAGCTGTTGGTGAGGATCTTCACGCCCGCTTGTTCCAAGGCCGCAGTCAGGCCCTGTGCATCGGCCTGCGACTTGATGTCATGCGGCGTGAAGAGCCACAGCGCAGATTGCGCACTGATACGGCGACCGTTCAGAAGTTCCAGAGCCCGCTGCATTTGCGCCAAGTTGTAATGCGGGCAACCCAACATGACGTAATCCACCTGCGTGTTTTGCGTTTGCCCGTTGAGTTTGTCCAAGGTTTGCGCACGTGCTTGGGCGTCGTAGATGCGCACTTCACCCTCTGGATTGCCGCCAAAAGCTTGGACCCAACTCGGCGCTTCGGGCGTCACGCCCACCAAGTGGTAAAGCTCAACACCGCCCGAACTGGAAGCGGCTGCGCCAAAGTGTTTCAGACTCGCCAAGTCGGGTTGATGTTGAACACCATCCAGCACCGCCACTTGGTTTTGCACCCAATGGCCCATCCAGTAGCCCAGCAATCCCCAATCCTCATTCGTCTGAGGGGTGCATTCAATTTTCACGCCCACCTGCCCTTGGCGGTTCTCATCCAAATGCAAACCCCATCTTGGAATACGGCAGGTCAGCATGGCCGCGCTGGTGCTCTCACGCCCTTCGGTGTTGGTACGCGCGCCCAGCACCGAATTGGCATAAACCACGGCCGAAGATTCCATCCACGCACAGTGCTCGCCAAAGGCTGGCACATTGCCCACTTGATAAGGTGTGCAGGTGTTGATCATGTTCACGCCCATGCGGGCCACCACCGCTTCGCTGCGCCGGTAAAACTGCACGGTTTCTTCGCTGACACCCATTTCTTTGGGATGGTTCGGATCAAAACCCAATTGCAAGTGAAAACTCTTGGCCCGCACTTGCGGGACTTCCACCACATCCGCCGTGTCCAAGTTGAATTCGCTGAACACCGCATCAAAGCCGCCCTTGGCCATGGCGAAGTCGCGCATGAAGGGCGTCGTGGCGGTGACCGTGCCGCAAACATTGCGGGTTTCCACAAATTCAGCTGCACCCAGGGCATTGCCATAGCGAATAAGCAAGTCCATGGCTTTGGCCACGGCCGCGCCATCGCGCCCGTCGCGCATGGCTTTTTCGTCGTCGGTGAGTTGCATGCTCATGCCTGCACCTGCTGAGCGCTTGTCGCTTCAGCCTCAGCCCTTGGTTCTGAAGCGTTGTGGGGCCGCAGGTAAACGCCTTGCGCCAACAAGGCTTGCTGCAATTCGGCCACGTTGACATGGCGCGGCTGAATGCCGTGCTGCACCGCCAACGCCGCTGCCACGCCAGCGGCTTGCCCGGTGATCCAGCACTGCGGGATTTCACGCATGAAGCCATGCGAATTGCGATCACACGACACATGGCGGCCACAAGCCAACAAGGCGTCGAGCTTTTCAGGCACCAAGGCGCCATAGGGAATCGAGATATTGGGGAACTTGGGCGACACCGCAGGCGTCACACCAATCTCGGTGGGCAAGGCCACGCCGTCCGACCAGCGACTGCGCAACACCGCATCCACGCCCGTCAATCGGCGGGCATGGCGCACACCAATTTGCGGCGCGGACAACATGAGGTAGGCCTGCTCGAAGCCTGGCGCATACGCCTTGTAAAACGTCAAGTGCGCGTCCATCGCCATGTGCGAGCGGATTTCCACCGCCGTCAAATCGTCCACATTCAAGGCGGAATAACCCGCTTGCCGTGGCCCCATGAACAAAGCCACATCGTTGCGCCAGGAGACAAATGGCCGGTCAAACAGACCACAAGCCTCACGCCCTTTTTGCATGAAGTCGCTGTAGGCCTCGGGCTGCTGGGCGCGAAACGCGATCCAACGGTTCATATCCACACCCGCAAACATCCAAGACGTGTTCATGCAATGGTGCACATCCTCTTCTTCAATGTCATTGGTGAAAGCAGCTCCGGCGCGGGCAAATAGATCGCCATCGCCAGTGGCGTCAATCACCACATCGGCCAAGATGGCCATGCGCCCTTCCTTGCTCTCGAAGGCCACGCCTTTCAAAGCACCGTCTTTCATCAAGGGAGCCGCCACCCACGAGTGATAAACCAACTTCACTTGGCGTTCCAACAAAATCTGCTGCGAGAGCAGCTTCAGTCGCTCGGGGTCGATGGTGGGCGACCAAGTGACGATGCCGTGATAGGCCGCAGTGCGAAACGACCAATGTTTGGCGGTGTCAGCGTCTTGCGAGCCCCAATCTGCGGGGTCCGGACCGGCCACAGCGTCGGCGGGCAAACGATCAAACAATTCCTTGGCAAAACCACGGATCACCAACTCGCCCTGCCAGTCGGTCATGCGGTCGATCCAAATCACCAAGCCGCCGGTGGAGAGCCCCCCCAAGTGGTTGTAGCGCTCGAGCAAAACCACATCCGCACCCTGCTTGGCAGCAGCCGCCGCCGCCGCCGTGCCCGAAGGCCCACCGCCCACCACCAAGACCTGACTACGGCGGTAGATGGGGATGTTCTGCGCGTCTTCTTGCCAAAAACCCAAGTCTTCACGTGCTTGTTGCGCATCACGGCCAAACACATCGGCTGACAATATCCGTTCATCCGTGCGTGTAATGGTTTTCATCATGATTTTGGTGGTTTTGTCGGGTCAGCGTCATCAATAATCGATGATATTGCACACAGCCAGGATCAGCCATGACGCCCCACCCTTTATTTCAACGACGCCTGCTCGGCGCGGCTTTGCTGACCGCCCTTTTGAGCAGCCCTCTGGCTTGGGCTCAAAACAGTGGTTTGCAAGCCGACCGCCCAATTCGACTGGTGGTGGGCTTGGCCGCGGGTGGGTCATTGGATGCCCAAGCCCGCGCCGTGGCCAAACGCATGGCCGAAATCAGCGGTATGCAGGTGATCGTTGACAACAAACCCGGGGCCAGCATGATGATTTCGGCTTTGGAAGTGAAAAAGGCCAAACCCGATGGCCACACCTTGTTGTTTGCGCCCTCCTCGGTGTTCACGCAAAACCCGCACACGCTCTCCAACGTGCAATACAACCCGTTCACCGATTTCACACCGGTCAGCATCATCAGCCGCGGCCCCTTGGTCTTGACCGTGCACCAGTCGCTGGGCGTGCGCACCGTGCCCGAGTTGTTGACATGGGCCAAAGCGCACCCCGGCCAGTTGAACTTTGCCTCATTTGGCACCGGCACCTCGTCGCATATTTACGCTGAAGCCTTTGGTAAGACCGGCAAAGTACCCATCACCCACATCCCCTACAAAGGCACGGCAGACGCCGCCAGCGACCTGCTTGAAGGCCGGGTGCAAGCCTATTTTGACGCCGCACCCACAGCGATTCAAAATGCACAAACCGGCAAAATCGTCATCATCGGCGTGGCATCCGCCAAACGTTATTCAGTCATGCCCAATGTACCCACCATCAGCGAGCAAGGCATGCCCGGACTCGACCTGACCAGTTGGCTGGCCGTGGTTGGCCCCGCCGGCATGAGCGCCGACACCACACGCAAACTCAATGACTGGCTCAAACAAAGCCTGCAAACGCCGACGGTGAAAGATTTCATTGCCAAAGGCGCTTATGAAGCATCGCCCTCCACCCCCGCCGAATTGGCGCAAGAAATGAAAACCGCTTATGACAAATGGGGCGAGATGGTGAAGATGGTGGGCTTGGTGAAACAATAATGAAAAAAGCCACTGTTTTTCAACAGTGGCTTTTGTTTTGGAGGCGTGGGCCGGAGTCGAACCGACCTACACGGATTTGCAATCCGGTGCATAACCGCTTTGCTATCGCGC
>CALBEV010000056.1 GCA_937891045.1 uncultured Burkholderiales bacterium
CTTGGCGGTTGTCTTTCAAGCTGTCTTGCGCAACGCCTTGCAGGTTGTCGTGCAAGGCGTCCCGCGCTTCATTGACGCCTTTGGTGGCCAGGGCATGACCCGCTTCACCACCCGCAAACCGGTCTTTCAATGCATCGGCTTGGATGCTCGGACCGGATGCAGAAGCCGGATGGTCGTCACTTGGCAGTTTGGCCAGATTGTCGTCGTGGTGGGGGTCCTCAATCTGTTGCAGTTGGCTGTCGGCATGCGGGTCTTCGGCAAAACCAGTCCCGTTTAAACCTGCATCCTCTTCATGGGCGCCCAGCGGTTTGTCCAGGTCCAACTCGGCCGCGTGGTATTGACCGGCCTTGCTGCGGATATCCAAGTCGTCATTCGGCACCACATCGCTGCGACGTGATTTCGCGCTGTTGGAGCCTTCCGGTATTTCCACCGAAAAAGCCTTGCTGCTGCGGATGAGAGGAGGGGGTGCTTTGGACGCCATGGCTTGAAGTTTACTATTTATCAGGGTTTTCCTTGTGTTTAGCGACATACCACCAGCAACACACTTCCCAGTGAAATACTGAATTCGCATTTCCACCTAGAACACATACAGGAGACATCCATGCGAACCATCCCCATAGCACCCGTTGCTTCAGCGTTCAGCGACTGTGAAGAAAGCGGCATTGTCCCCAAACAAAATTTGCCCTTGGCGCGACGCGAGTTCCTCAAAGGTTCCGGTATTTTGATGGGCACCTTGGCGGCCGGTTCGGTGCTGGCCGGTTTGGCCCCATCCACCGTGTGGGCCGTTGAATTGAAAACCCTGTCGCAGGCCGAAGGCGAAACCCTGATGGCCATGGCCCGCACCATTTACCCGCACAAAAAATTGCCTGATGCGGTCTACGCCATTTTGGCCAAAGACCTCGACGGTGCCGCCTCCGGCAGTGCCGACACCGCCAGCATGCTGCGTGAAGGTGTCAGCAACTTGAACAGCATGGCCGGTGGCAATTTCAAGAAAGCCAGCGATGCCAAAAAACTCGCCATCGTCAAAGGACTGGAAGGCTCCGCGTTTTTTGGTGCTGTGCGTGGCCAGTGCGTCACCTCGGTCTACAACAACGACATGGCTTTCGCAGCCTTTGGTTTCCCTGGCTCGGCCTGGGAAAAAGGCGGCTACATCACCCGTGGTTTCCAAGATTTGAAATGGTTGCCTGCGCCTCCTAAATCGGCCAGCCCCTCGGCTTACATGGGCTAAGCCCAACCCCACACAACAAATTCAGGAGAACACACATGGCTTCTATCGCATTCAACGACGACAGTGCTGTCGTCATCATCGGATCCGGCGCAGGCGGCGGCACCTTGGCCAACGAACTCTGTCAAAAAGGCATCAAAGTGGTGGTGCTCGAGGCAGGTGCGCGTCAGTCCCCCCAGTCCTTCGTCAATGACGAATGGAAATCCTTCGGTCAACTCGCCTGGCTCGACCCCCGCACCACCTCCGGGACCTGGCGCGTGGCCAAAGACTTTTCGGGTCTGCCCGCATGGATTTGCAAAACCGTGGGCGGCTCCACCACGCACTGGGCTGGTGCATCGCTGCGCTTTCAAGAGCACGAGTTCCGCGCCAAAACGGTTTACGGCGACATCAAAGGTGCCAACCTTTTAGACTGGCCCATCACCCTGCCGAGTTGGAGCCTTACTACGCGAAAGCGGAAAACAAAATGGGTGTCACCCGCACCAATGGCATTCCCGGCCTGCCTGGCAACAACAACTTCAAAGTGATGTATGCAGGCGCGAAAAAAATGGGCTACAAGGAAGTGCACACCGGCAACATGGCCATCAACAGCCAGCCGCGTGATGGACGCGGTCGATGCATGCAGTTGGGCTTTTGCTTCCAAGGTTGCAAGAGCGGCGCCAAGTGGTCCACGCTTTACACCGAGATTCCCAAGGCTGAAGCCACCGGCAACCTCGACCTGCGTCCCGAATCCCACGTCACCCGCATCGAGCACAATGAAAAAGGCTTGGTCAGTGGCGTTGTTTACTTTGACAAAGATGGCAAAGAGCAACGCCAAAAAGCGCGGGTCGTTTGCGTGGCCGGCAACTCCATTGAAACACCGCGTTTGTTGCTGCTGTCAGCCTCCAACATGTTCGCAGACGGCTTGGCCAACTCCTCTGGTCAAGTGGGTCGCAACTACATGCGCCACATGACCGGCTCCGTTTACGCGGCCTACAAAGACCCGGTGCACATGTACCGTGGCACCACCATGGCAGGCATCATCCGCGATGAGTCTTTCTTTAACCCCAAGCGTGGTTTCGTGGGCGGCTATGAGATGGAAACCTTGTCCTTGGGCCTGGCCTTCATGCCTGCCTTCTTGGACCCAGGCGCCTGGGGTGCCGAGTACGCATGGTGGATGGACCACTACACCAACCTGTCGGGCATGTGGCTGGTGGGTGAAGACATGCCGCGCGAGACCAACCGCATCACCTTGAACACCAATGTGAAAGACAAGTGGGGCAGCCCTGTGCCCAATGTGCACTTTGACGACCATGAAAATGACATCGTCATGCGCAACCACGCGTTCACCCAAGGCGAGCGCATTTACCAAGCAGCCGGTGCCATCAAAACCTACCGCACACCGCCTTACCCTTCCACCCACAACCTGGGGACTTGTCGCATCAGCGCCAACGCCCGCGACGGTGTGGCCAACAAATGGGGTCAAACCCATGACATCCCCAACCTGTTCATCAGTGATGGTTCACAGTTCACCACGGGTGGTGCTGAGAACCCCACCTTGACCATCGTGTCCTTGGCCATTCGCCAGGCGGATTACATCGCCAAGCAAATGACCGAACGCGCTATCTGAGTTTGGGTTTGTTTCAACCAGGAGCCATGCATGTGTGAGTATTTCGTCAAAGCCGATCCGATCCTGTACGAGCAACGTACACGTTCGATTCGCATCCGCGGCATGCTCACCAGCATTCGCTTGGAAAAAACCGTGTGGGATGTGCTGGCCGAAATGGCCGAGGATGAGGGCTGCACCACCAACGCCCTCATCTGCACACTGCACGATGAAATTTTGGACCACCGGGGCGAGGTCTCCAACTTCGCCTCGTTTTTGCGTGTCACCAGTTTGCGATACCTGCGGCGTTGCCTCATCTCGCAAGAAAAGCAGCAGCAGGCGGTCGATGCCAGCTTGAACATCGACTCGCCAGCGGTGCTCACAGGCACACACCATGGCCCAGCAGCTCGCCCAGCAGCCCTGGCCGCCGTTAAGTCTTAAATTCAGCCATGACTTTTTCCACTGAAAAACACCCCGGTGTTTGCGAACACCCCACGGCCCACTCCAAAGGCTTTGTATTGAACCACGCCATGCTGCGGGTGAAAGACCCGGCAGTGGCTTTGGATTTTTACAGCAGGGTGTTTGGCATGCGGGTGCTGCGCAAGCTGGACTTCCCCGAGATGAAGTTCACTTTGTACTTTTTGGCCGTGGCCGAGCAGGCGCAGCAGGCGCCGCAAGACCAAGGCGAGCGCACGGCGTGGACCTTTTCGCAAAGCGGCATCTTGGAGTTCACCCACAACTGGGGCACCGAGTCGAATGCAGAATTCAAATACCACGATGGCAATGCCCAACCCCAAGGCTTTGGTCACATTTGTTTTTCAGTGCCCGATTTGGCCGCCGCCGTGCAATGGTTTGACGACAACAAGGTCACTTATGTCAAACGCCCCGAGCAGGGCAAGATGCGCGATGTGGCCTTCATCAAAGACCCCGACGGCTATTGGATTGAAATCGTGCAAGCCGATTTGCTGAAGAAACTGGGCGTTTAATTCGGTTTTTTCAAACTGCTGGCCGATAAAAAATCTTTCTTCGGCTTCAGGGTGTCTTTCAGGCCCTGTTGAATTTGTTTGACCAACAGGTTGCGGGTTTCTTCTTGCATGCTGGCGGCCCGCAAGCGGATGTAGACCGCTTTGGCTTTGGCCTTGTCAGCACCGGACTCCGCAACTGCTTTGGCCCACAAGCCGTCTCGGATGATGCCGTCTTGCATTTCGCGCAAAACCAAAGCATGGATCAGTTCACTGGGTGGGGTCGCCATGGCGTTCCTTCAAGGGCGTTTCATTTGGCATGAAGTGGGCTGGGCGCTCACATAAG
>CALBEV010000057.1 GCA_937891045.1 uncultured Burkholderiales bacterium
CATACATGACGCCTGTCAGGCCCGAACCGATTTGCGAGGCCAAACGAATGCGCTGCGCTTCGCCGCCGGACAAAGTGTCTGCACTGCGTGACAAACTCAAATAAGTGAGGCCGACATTATTGAGGAATTTCAAACGGTTCGCAATTTCACGAATCACTTTGTCGCCAATATCGGCCTTGTTGCCTTGCAAATGCAGGTCTTGGAAATACGCTTGGCATTCGGCCAAGGTGATGTGGCTCACATCGTGCAAGGTGCGGGCTGACAAGCCTTCGCCCAAACGCACATGCCGCGCTTCCACACGCAGTCGGGTGCCTTCACATTCCAAACAGGGCCGGTGGCCACGGTAGCGCGACAACTCTTCGCGCACCAGCGCAGAGTCGGTGTCGCGGAATCGGCGCGTCATGTTGTTGACGATGCCTTCAAACGGATGCAGTTTGCTGGTTTTGCGCCCTGCTTTGGCACCGGATTCCAGCACATAGCTGAACTTGATTTCTTCCTCGCCCGAGCCAAACAACAGTACGTTTTGAATTGCTTCAGGCAGATTTTCAAACGGCGTTTCCAAATCAAAGCCATAGTGCTTGGCCAAGCTTTGCAACATGGCGAAGTAATAAGCGTTGCGCTTGTCCCAGCCCTTGATGGCGCCACTGGCCAGGCTGATGCTGGGGAAGGCGACGATGCGGGATGGGTCAAAAAAGGTTTGCTCGCCCAAGCCTTCACACGCCGGGCAGGCCCCCAAGGGCGAGTTGAAAGAGAACAAACGCGGTTCGAGTTCGCCGATGGCGTAATTGCAATGCGGACAGGCAAAACGCGCATTGAAAGCCCGCTCGGTTTGGCTGTCCAAGTCGAGCACCACGGCGCGGCCATCGGCCAAGCGCAACGCGGTTTCCAAGCTCTCGGCCAAACGGGTGGCCATGTCTGGTCGCACCTTGAGCCGATCAACCACCACATCGATGTCGTGCTTTTCTTTTTTCTCAAGGCTTGGCAAGTCGGCCAACTCAACAACATTGCCATCGATGCGAAAACGCACAAAGCCCTGGGCCTGCATGTGGGTGAACACCTCGGCGAACTCGCCTTTGCGTTCACGCGCCACTGGGGCCATCACCATGATGCGGGTTTCTGGCGGCATGGCCAAGACCGCATCCACCATTTGCGCCACGCTGGAAGACTGCAAGGGCACACCGTGCTCAGGGCAATGCGGCGTGCCAGCACGGGCAAACAACAAACGCAGGTAATCGTGGATTTCAGTGACCGTGCCGACCGTCGAGCGCGGGTTGTGACTGGTGGCTTTTTGCTCGATGGCAATGGCTGGCGACAAGCCTTCGATCAAATCAACATCGGGCTTGTCCATGCGCTGTAAAAACTGCCGTGCATAGGCCGACAAACTTTCCACATAGCGACGCTGCCCTTCGGCATACAGCGTGTCAAACGCCAAACTGGACTTGCCCGACCCCGACAAACCGGTGATGACCACCAGTTGGTTGCGCGGGATGTCAATGTCGATGTTCTTGAGATTGTGGGTACGCGCCCCTCGGACGCTGATCTGTCCGAACGCGCCTCGTCCTGCGAGGTGATGCGACAGGTAATTGGCGTCTTGGGGTGAGTTCACTGCTTTGGGTGGGCTAAGGGCAACCCGCCATCATAGTCAAGCTGGTTTTCGAACAAGCCCGATTGGCAAAATGCCATCGGCTCAGAAGGGCGCTGTCAAGCAGCCTTTGTGGACTCAGTGCCCCGCCACATGCTCACCCGCCTTCAAGCGGTACTCGGTGCTGCAATACGGGCACTTGGCGTGGCCTTCGTGCGAAAGGTCGAGAAACACTTTGGGGTGGGTGTTCCACAACTGCATGTCCGCCTTGGGGCTGGGGCAGAACACGCCGCCGTGGCTGTTCAAGTCTTTGGCCAGCAACTCGATGGTCTTCATGTCAAACCTTGGTCAGCCAATGGGCGTATTTGGGATTGCGGCCATTGACGATGTCAAAGAAGGCGCTCTGGATTTTTTCGGTGATCGGGCCGCGGCTGCCGATGCCAATCTCAATGCGGTCCAATTCGCGAATAGGTGTCACTTCTGCCGCGGTTCCGGTGAAGAAAGCTTCATCGGCGATGTACACCTCGTCACGGGTGATGCGCTTTTGCACAATCTCGAGACCCAAATCTTTGGCGATGTGGAAGATGGTGTTGCGGGTGATGCCGTTCAAGGCGCCAGCCGACAAGTCGGGCGTGTAGATCACGCCACCTTTCACCACAAAAATGTTTTCACCCGCGCCTTCAGACACAAATCCCGACGCGTCCAACAACAAGGCTTCGTCGTAACCGTCATCAAGGGCTTCCATGTTGGCCAGGATGGAGTTGGTGTAGTTGCTGACCGCCTTGGCTTGGGTCATGGTGATGTTCACATGGTGGCGCGTGTAGCTGGAGGTTTTCACGCGGATGCCGCGCTTCAGGCCTTCTTCACCCAAATACGCGCCCCAGGTCCATGCGGCCACCATCAGGTGAATCTGGTTGCCTTTGGGCGACACGCCCAGCTTTTGTGAGCCGATCCAAGTGAGTGGGCGCACATAGCCGCTTTTCAAATTGTTTTCCCGCACCACGGTGCATTGGGCGTCGTTCACCTGCTCGGGGGTGAACGGGATTTTCATGCGCAAGATTTTGGCGCTGTTGAACAAGCGCTCGGTGTGCTCTTGCAAACGGAAGATGGCGGTGCCTTGGGCCGTGTCGTAGGCACGCACACCCTCGAACGCGCCGCAGCCGTAGTGCAGGGTGTGGCTGAGGACATGGATCTTCGCGTCACGCCAGTCAACCAGCACGCCGTCCATCCAAATTTTGCCGTCACGGTCGTGCATGGGAGGGGGCAGGGCGCTCATGAAAATCCTTTCGGGGAAGCACAAATGGAGACCGGCGATTCTAAGCGCCAGCCACTTTGTCCTCTTCCTCGGGGTGACGGCTCAAGACCCAATCCATCAAGCGGCCTTCTTGAAAGCTGCATTGCACTTCATCGCCCGCCTCGTCCCGCCAAACAAACACCTCGGGCTGTTGGCCTTGCGGGGACGCCAACCGTCCCAAGCTGCCGGCCAAAGAAAGGACTTGCAGCAAACGCAAACCGTTGTGCAACTGGGCATGGAACATCACCGCGTTGAGCACGGTGCCCATGGGCTGATCGGCGGCTCGCTGAAGACTCAACAGCAAACGGCTGGTGTGCTGCAGCAGCCAAAAAACAATGCCGCTGGCCACCAATGAAAAGCCCCACCAGCCAAAGGCTCGGAAGGACAAATACAAGAGCCCCGCCAGGGCGAAGGGTATCCATAGGTTGCGCCAGTTCATGGCCTCATTTTGGCACCCTCGCCGTCTTGGCGTTGTACTCGCCATTGGCCGCAGCTTGATGGCAGGTGACGCAAGACGCGCCATTGCTGACCGACGGTTTTTTCCAAACGGCGGCTGATACCTTGGGGTTGTTCATGTGGATCTTGGTCCACCAAGCGGATTGGGTGATGCGTTGTTGCGGCGGCTCTTCGGCCACCAACGGGAATGTGCTGGCATGGGCTTGCAGCCAGTTGGAAATCTCTTCCTGGGTATCTATGTTGATCATCACCTGGCTTGTGAAATGCTGAGGCATGGCGTCCATCAGTTTTTTCCACGAGGCGGCGGGCAACATGCCAGGGGGATACGCGAAGTGGCACACATTGCAATGCTGGGTGTAGGGCGTGAAGGCGGGCATGGGCACACGCACTTGCGCATGGGCCAAGCCCATCAGCAAGCTTGCCGCGCCTATCGCCCATTGTTTGGTGTTGGTCATGAATGCTCCCTTGAAGATGGAAGTTCCATTCTTGAAGCTTGGCCGACGCTTTGCCTTGATGCAAAACAAGAAAGCGGCTGAATGCTGATGCCAGACATGGCACACCCGTCGGCTGATTGACTGAACCTCAAGCCCCTGAGCCTTTTTGGCGACTGAGCGCTTGTGCGGCTGACCTTAATCGAGTTGTCGCAGCACCGCCACCGCCTCGTCCACGCGCTCGACCCCATGGATGGTGAGGCCCTCGATGGGTTTTTTGGGCATGTTGGCTTTGGGAATCAGGGCCACGCTAAAGCCCAGTTTGGCGGCTTCTTTCAAGCGCTCTTGACCGCGTGGTGCAGGCCGCACTTCACCAGCCAAGCCCACCTCGCCAAACGCCAAAAAGCCGCGCGGCAGCGGCTTGCCACGCAAGCTGCTTTGGATGGCGAGCATCACCGCCAAGTCGGCAGCGGGTTCGCTGATGCGCACACCGCCCACCGCGTTCACAAACACGTCTTGGTCCATGCACGCCACGCCAGCATGGCGGTGCAGCACGGCCAACAACATGGCCAAGCGGTCCCGATCGAGGCCCACACTCAAACGGCGGGGGCTGGGGCCGCCACTGTCAACCAGTGCTTGGATTTCCACCAGCAAAGGCCGTGTGCCTTCCAGCGTCACCATGACGCAACTGCCAGGCACCGGTTCGGAATGCTGGCTCAAGAAAATGGCGCTGGGGTTGCTGACGCCTTTCAAGCCTTTTTCGGTCATGGCAAACACGCCAATTTCGTTCACCGCACCAAAGCGGTTTTTGATGGCCCGCACCAGCCGATAGCTTGAATGCGTGTCGCCTTCAAAGTACAACACCGTGTCCACCATGTGCTCGAGAACCCTAGGGCCTGCCAAAGCACCTTCTTTGGTGACATGGCCGACCAAGACCACGGTGGTGCCACTGGATTTGGCCAAGCGGGTCAGGTGGGCGGCGCATTCACGCACTTGGGCCACCGAGCCCGGGGCGCTGGTGAGTTGGTCGGAGTACACGGTTTGAATCGAGTCAATCACCGCCACTTGTGGCGACTGGGCTTGCAAGGTGGCGATGATTTTTTCCAGCTGGGTTTCGGCCAGCACGTTCACTTGGCTGTGGTCCAGGCCCAAACGTCGCGCCCGCAAAGCCACTTGGGCGCCCGACTCTTCACCGGTGACATACAAGGTGTGTTGGCCGCTGCGCTGCAAACCATCCAAGGCTTGCAGCAGCAAGGTGGACTTGCCAATGCCAGGGTCGCCGCCAATCAGCACCACACCGCACTCCACCATGCCGCCGCCCAAGACGCGGTCCAGTTCATCCTGCCCGGTGGGGGTGCGTTGCATGTCCTGCGCTTCGATGGCACTCAGGGCCATGACGGCCGAGGCGGGGGCCAAGCCTGCGCGTTCGCTGTAGCGGTTTTTGCTGGCGCTGCTGTCGCTGACCACCGACTCGACCAAGGTGTTCCAAGCGCCGCAGTGGGGGCATTTGCCCAGCCATTTGGGGCTGGTGCCGCCACAGTCGCTGCAGCTGAAAAGGGTTTTGTCTTTGGCCATCCAAGGATGATACGGCTGGGGCTTGGGCGACAATGTGCGCTGTTCACCTTCGCAAAGCTGTTTTGTCAGACCACAC
>CALBEV010000058.1 GCA_937891045.1 uncultured Burkholderiales bacterium
GGCGGGCGAAACTTGGTCAATCCTTCATTGTTTAAGTACACAAAGATTTCACAAGCTCAGTTGGCCACCTTCAATGTAGATTCGATATTCGGCATGCACCTTGAGTTGCTGAGCAATCCGGGTGTGATGATCAGCACATTCGACTACCGCCAACTTGATAGTGGGCAGTTGGTCGCTGTGTACGGTGGAGGGGATGTGTTGCCTCAGTTGTCACTGTCTATCAATCAGTCATTCACCTCAGACGTATTTAATGGCAGCTAACTTGCCGCTATATGTCAGCTTGTTGACCGATGCCTCAAAGAACAAAACCACTTTGCTGATTGACCAAAACGGCACAAGCAACTTTCAGGCACCAAGTCAAACCATCGTGTTGGAAAACTCGCTTGAATTTCCCACATTGACCCAACTCAAAAACGCGATGGTGTTTGTTATTTAGTTGACCCTCTTTCAGGGCTGTAGCGCAGCGTAAACCAGATGGCTGACTTCATTAAGCTTTTGCGAGTGCCATGGCGCTGGTAGAGCAGCGTGCGCTCAGGGTGGCGCGGGTTGTAGGCCTTGGGTTTGGAGATGGTTGGCATAAATGCCGCGCAAATACACAGTATGGTGCAGGCTTCTTCTGCGCCGGGTCTACGCAGCAAAACGGCCCCGGAATCACTCCCGGGGCCGTTTCTTTGACTTAAGTGTTCCAGTACTCAGGCGGTCACACCCTTCGCGTTCTCCACATACTCGTCAATCTGGTTGAAGTTCAAGTACTTATAGATGGCCGCGCCGTCTTTGTTCACGATGCCCATGGCTTCGTGGTACTCGGCCACAGTCGGTATATGGCCCAGCTTGGAGGCAATGGCCGCCAACTCGGCACTGGCTAAAAACACGTTGGTGTTTTTGCCCAAGCGGTTGGGGAAGTTGCGGGTGCTGGTGGACACCACCGTCGCGCCTTCGCGCACCTGGGCTTGGTTGCCCATGCACAGCGAGCAACCTGGCATTTCGGTGCGTGCACCTGCCGTGCCAAACGCAGCGTAATGCCCTTCTTTGATGAGTTCGCTCTCGTCCATCTTGGTGGGCGGTGCCACCCACAGCTTCACGGGAATATCACGCTGGCCGCCCAACAGCTTGGCTGCGGCGCGGAAGTGGCCGATGTTGGTCATGCACGAACCGATGAACGCTTCGTCAATCTTGGTGCCTGCCACCTCGGACAAAAACTTCGCGTCGTCGGGGTCGTTCGGGCAGCACAGAATCGGCTCTTTGATCTCGTTCATGTCAATCTCAATCACATGCGCGTACTCGGCGTCCTTGTCGGCTTCGAGCAGCTCGGGCTTGGCCAGCCATGCCTCCACTTTCTCAATGCGACGCGCCAGCGTGCGGGCGTCGGCGTAGCCGTCGGCGATCATGTTTTTCATCAACACCACATTCGACTTCAGGTACTCGATGATCGGCTCTTGGTTCAGCTTGATGGTGCAACCCGCAGCGGAGCGCTCGGCAGACGCGTCTGACAACTCGAAAGCTTGCTCCACTTTCAAATTTGGCAGGCCTTCAATTTCCAAAATGCGTCCCGAGAACTCGTTGATCTTGCCGGCCTTGGCCACGGTCAACAAACCCTTCTTGATGCCGTACAAAGGAATCGCATGCACCAGGTCACGCAAAGTGACGCCGGGTTGCATTTCTCCTTTGAAGCGCACCAACACCGACTCGGGCATGTCCAAAGGCATCACGCCGGTGGCCGCGCCAAAAGCCACCAAACCCGAACCTGCGGGGAATGAAATGCCGATGGGGAAACGGGTGTGTGAATCGCCGCCGGTGCCGACGGTGTCGGGCAACAGCAAACGGTTGAGCCAAGAGTGAATCACGCCGTCGCCGGGGCGCAGCGCCACGCCGCCACGGTTGCTGATGAAGGCGGGCAATTCGCGGTGTGTTTTCACATCCACAGATTTGGGATAGGCCGCGGTGTGGCAAAAGGACTGCATCACCA
>CALBEV010000059.1 GCA_937891045.1 uncultured Burkholderiales bacterium
TGCGGTGAGAAAAAAAATTGGGGACATGCGCCATACCCTGCCGCAAGGGGTGCAAGGGCCTTTTTTCAATGACGATTTTGGTGACGTGTATGGCGTGATTTATGCGCTGCAAGCCGACGGATTTTCGCCCGCGGAATTGCATGACATTGCAGACGATGTCAGGCAGCAATTGCTACGCGTGAAAGACGTCTCCAAAGTCGAACTGTTTGGCGTTCAGGACGAAAAAATATTCATCGAGATTCCGCAAAAAAGGCTGGCCCAACTCGGCCTGGATCTGAATGCTGTATTGGCCCAACTGGGACAGCAAAATGCCGTGGAAAGTGCGGGTAACTTGCAAACCCCGCAAGATGTGGTGCAAATTCGCGTGGCCGGTCAATTCGAAGCGGTGGCGCAGTTAAGTGCTATGCCTATTCGAGGCGTCTCGGGCCAGCAACTGCGTTTGGGCGATATTGCAACCATCTCGCGCGGATATGCCGACCCGCCGAATGTCAAGGTGCGGTTTCAAGGCCAGCAAGTCGTCGCACTGGGTGTATCCATGACCAAGGGCGGTGACATCATCCGCTTGGGCAAATCCTTGGAAGTGGTTGTTGATAAATTGCAAGCCAGTTTGCCGGCAGGCGTGAAACTCAGCAATGTGCAAAACCAACCCATAGCGGTGTCGCGTTCGGTCGGTGAATTCATAAGTGTATTGATAGAAGCGGTGGTGATCGTATTGTTGGTGAGTTTTGTCTCACTCGGGTGGCACAAAGGTGGGCGCTTTGGGTGGTATGTCGATATGCGGCCAGGTTTGGTGGTTGGCATCACCATACCGCTGGTACTGGCGATGACTTTTTTGGCCATGTACTACTGGGACATCGGCTTGCACAAAATTTCTTTGGGCTCGCTCATTATTTCGCTGGGCTTGCTGGTGGACGACGCCATCATCGCGGTGGAGATGATGGTGCGCAAAATGGAAGAAGGTTTTGACAAAGTCAGGGCGGCCACATTTGCCTATGAAGTGACCGCTATGCCCATGTTGACAGGCACATTGATCACCGCGGCAGGTTTTTTACCCATTGGTTTGGCCAAGTCGGTCACGGGGGAATACACCTTTGCGATTTTCGCGGTCACAGTGATTGCTTTGTTGCTGAGTTGGTGGGTGTCGGTGTTTTTCGTGCCCTTGTTGGGTATCTGGTTGTTGCAAGTCAAGCCGCAACATGCAGCAAACCATCCGCAAGAACTGTTTGACTCGGTTTTCTACAACGCGTTTCGTGCCACTGTCAATTGGTGTGTGGAACACCGTTGGATCACCATCGGCGCCACCTTGCTGACTTTTGCCCTGGGCATCGCCGGTATGGGCAAAGTTCAGCAACAGTTTTTCCCGGATTCAAGCCGCCCTGAAATCATGGTGGATGTCTGGTTCCCGGAAGGTACTTCTTTGCAAGCCAATGAAGCACTTGTGAAACAAATCGAAAAAAGAATGATGTCCCTGAATGGTGTGGACTCAGTGAGTACTTGGGTGGGTTCAGGCGTGCCACGTTTTTACTTGCCCTTGGACCAGATTTTCCCGCAGACCAATGTGTCCCAGTTCATCGTGTTGCCGATGGACTTGGACACCCGGGAATCGTTGCGAGTGGCATTGCCCGCCTTGATGGCAACTGAGTTTCCTGAGGTGCGTGCACGCGTGAAATTGTTGCCCAACGGTCCGCCAGTGCCTTTCCCTGTTCAATTTCGTGTTTCTGGCCCGGACCCGTTGGTGCTGAGGCAACGCGCCGATGAAGTCAAAGCAGTGATGCGCGAAAACAGCAACACCCGTGACGTCAATGACAACTGGAACGAGTCGGTCAAAGTGATGCGCTTTGAAGTCGACCAAGACAAGGCGCGTGCACTGGGCGTGACCAGTCAGTCCATTGCGCAAACATTGCGTGTCTTATTGAGCGGCAACCCCGTGGGTCAGTTCCGTGAGGGTGACAAATTGATTGACATGGTGTTGCGCCAACCGGCCAGCGAACGCCAAACCATGACCGATTTAGGCAACGCATATCTGCCCACCAGTTCCGGCAAAGCCATTCCTTTGTTACAAATTGCCAAGCCTGTTTTTGATTGGGAGCCTGGTGTGATGTGGCGGGAAAACCGCGACTACGCCATCACCGCCCAGTGCGACATTGCGGAGGGCTTGCAAGGCGCGACAGTCACCCAGCAGCTACTGCCATCGCTCAAAGCGCTGGAGGCCAAATGGGTCGAACAAGGTTTGTCTGCCTACACCATCAGCGTTGCGGGTGCCGTGGAAGAAAGCGCCAAAGGATCGTCCTCGATTGCTGCAGGCTTGCCGTTGATGTTGTTCGTCACATTCACCTTGTTGATGATTCAGTTGCAAAGCTTCAGCCGCGCCATGCTGGTGTTTTTGACCGGTCCTATGGGTATTGCTGGCGTCGCCATGTCATTGCTGCTGCTAGACAGACCGTTTGGTTTTGTGGCGTTACTGGGTGTGATTGCTTTGATGGGCATGATTCAGCGCAATTCGGTCATATTGATTGACCAGATTGAGCAAGACCGCGCCAAAGGCATACCCGCCTGGGATGCCATCGTCGAATCAGCGGTGCGGCGTTTGCGTCCGATTGTCTTGACCGCCGCCGCCGCCGTGCTCGCCATGATCCCCTTGTCGCGCAGCGTGTTTTGGGGCCCGATGGCCGTGGCCATCATGGGCGGCTTGGTGGTGGCCACGGTGTTGACTTTGCTGGCGCTGCCCGCCATGTATGCCGCATGGTTCAGGGTTAAGCGTTGAGGGCCAAATCGGCAGGGGAAGCCGGTTAGAATTTCGTTTTGACCGATTTTGAACGGGCGGTCTGTTCAGGCAGACCGCCCTTTGCTTTTATTGTGGCCCGCGCGGGTGGCGAAATTGGTAGACGCACCAGGTTTAGGTCCTGACGCCAGAAATGGTGTGGGGGTTCGAGTCCCCCCCCGCGCACCAAAGCGTTCACTTTCTGACGCGTGTCGATTCATTTTGGAGAAGCCCTCATGGCCGTTACTGTTGAAACACTAGAAAAATTAGAGCGCAAAATCACCTTGACTTTGCCGACTTCCGTCATTCAAAACGAGGTCAATACCCGCCTCAAACGTCTTGCCCGTCAAGTCAAGGTTGATGGCTTTCGCCCCGGCAAAGTTCCCATGAATATCGTTGCACAGCGCTATGGCTATTCGGTGCATTACGAGGTCATGAACGACAAAGTCGGTGAAGCTTTCAGCGTGGCCGCCAACGAAGCCAAATTGCGTGTCGCCGGACAACCGCGCATCAGCGAAAAAGACCAGCCCTCAGAGACTGAAATGGCCTTTGATGCCATCTTCGAGGTCTACCCCGAAGTGGTGATCAAAGATTTGGGTCAAGCCGAGGTGGAAACTTTACAGACCCATGTCACCGATGAAGCGATTGACAAAACGGTTGAAATTTTGCGCAAACAAAAGCGTACTTTTGCACAACGTGCCTTAGATGCTGCCGTCGCCAAAGACGACCGCGTGACCGTGGACTTTGTCGGCAAAATTGACGGCGAGCCGTTTGATGGCGGTCGCGCTGAAGACTTCCAATTTGTGGTGGGCGAAGGCCAGATGCTCAAGGAGTTTGAAGAAGCAGTGGTCGGCATGAAAATCGGTGAAAGCAAAACCTTCCCGCTCAGCTTCCCCGAGGATTACCAAGGCCGTGAAGTTGCCGGAAAGACCGCCGATTTCATGGTGACATTGAAAAAATTGGAAGCCACACATCTGCCCGAAGTCACCAATGAGTTGGCCAAGTCGCTGGGCGTGGCAGATGCCACCGTCGACGCTTTGCGTGCCGATATTCGCAAAAACCTCGAGCGAGAAGTCAAATACCGCTTGCTCGGTCGCAACAAGCAAGCGGCGCTGGATGCTTTGGTTTCGCATGCTGAACTCGACCTGCCCAATTCCATCGTGCAGTCTGAGCTCGACCGCATGGCCCAAGGTGCCCGCGAAGAACTCAAACAACGCGGCATCAAAGATGCCGACAAAGCCCCTATCCCCGATGAAGTTTTCCGCCCGCAGGCCGAGCGTCGTGTGCGCATGGGCTTGGTGGTTTCTGAAGTCGTGCGCATGCACAACCTGCAAGCCACGCCAGACCAAATCAAGGCACATGTGGAAGAACTCGCCGCCAGTTATGAAAAACCCGCTGAAGTCATTCGCTGGTACTACAGCGACAACCGCCGCATGGCTGAGGTCGAAGCCATTGTGATTGAGAACAATGTCACCAGCTATGTCTTGTCCTTGGTCAAGCCCAAGGTCAAAGAAGTAAGTTTTGACGAATTGATGAGCCAGGCCTGAAGCCTGAACCGGAGACATTCATGAGCGCATTAGATATCCAATCCTTGGGCATGGTCCCCGTGGTGATCGAGCAAAGCGGCCGGGGAGAGCGCGCCTATGACATTTACTCCCGCTTATTGCGAGAGCGCGTCATTTTCTTGGTCGGTCCCGTCAACGACCACACGGCCAATTTGGTGGTGGCCCAGTTGCTATTTCTCGAGAGCGAAAACCCAGACAAGGACATTTCCCTCTACATCAATTCTCCTGGCGGTTCGGTCAGCGCTGGCATGGCTATTTTTGACACGATGAACTTCATCAAACCGCAAGTCTCCACGCTGTGCACCGGCATGGCCGCCAGCATGGGTGCTTTTTTGCTCGCAGCTGGCGCCAAAGGCAAACGCTTTAGCTTGCCCAATTCCAAGGTCATGATCCACCAGCCTTTGGGCGGCACACAAGGCCAAGCCACTGAAATTGAAATAGCAGCGCGTGAAATCATCAAAACACGCGAACGCCTGAACCAGATGCTGTCAGAGGCCACGGGTCAACCGTTGTCGCGTATCGAGCAAGACACCGAGCGCGACTATTACTTGACAGCCGAAGAAGCCAAAGCTTATGGATTGGTAGATGACGTGATTGCCAAACGCCCTTGAGCCAGCGTTTCACTTCTAAACCCACCTCTGAGCGCTCGGGCCTAGCCTCTTCAGATTTGAGTATCATTCGACCATCCTCAACCGGTACCTACTGAATGGCCGATAAAAAAGCATCCTCTGGCGAAAAGACGCTGTACTGCTCTTTTTGCGGTAAGAGCCAACACGAAGTCAAAAAACTGATTGCCGGCCCCTCGGTTTTCATTTGCGATGAATGCATTGATTTGTGCAATGACATCATTCGAGACGAACTGCCTGCCAGCACAGTGCGCGAAGGCAAGGGCGATTTGCCCACCCCCATCGAAATCAAAACCAATCTTGACAACTACGTCATCGGCCAAGAGCCTGCCAAGCGTGCTTTGTCTGTGGCGGTGTACAACCACTACAAGCGTTTGCAGCACAAGCTCGATTCCAAAAAAGATGATGTCGAACTCTCCAAAAGCAATATTTTGCTTATCGGCCCCACCGGTTCAGGCAAAACATTGCTCGCGCAAACGCTCGCTCGTATGCTCAACGTGCCGTTTGTCATGGCCGACGCCACCACCTTGACCGAAGCCGGTTATGTGGGCGAAGATGTGGAAAACATCATCCAAAAGTTGCTGCAAAACTGCAATTACGATGTGGAACGTGCGCAGCGCGGTATTGTTTATATCGACGAGATTGACAAAATTTCCCGCAAGTCTGACAACCCTTCCATCACCCGCGATGTGTCGGGCGAAGGCGTGCAACAAGCCTTGCTCAAACTGATTGAAGGCACCATGGCCAGCGTGCCGCCGCAAGGCGGGCGCAAGCACCCTAACCAAGACTTTTTGCAAGTGGACACCACCAATATTTTGTTCATTTGCGGAGGTGCGTTTGCCGGTCTGGAAAAAGTCATCGAAAACCGCACGGAGCGTTCCGGCATCGGTTTCAGCGCCGTGGTTAAAACCAAAAAAGAGCGCAGCCTGACCGAAATGTTCGGCCAGGTCGAGCCTGAAGATTTGATCAAGTTCGGTTTGATCCCCGAGTTGGTCGGTCGCCTCCCCGTGGTCACCACGCTCAGCGAATTGACCGAAGACGCGCTGGTACAAATTCTGACCGAGCCGAAAAATGCCTTGGTCAAGCAATACGGCAAGTTATTCGCCATGGAAGGCGTGGAGCTGGAAATTCGCCCGTCTGCTTTGAAAGCCATCGCCAAAAAAGCGCTGGATCGCAAAACAGGTGCACGCGGATTGCGTTCCATCATTGAACAATCGCTGATTGACACCATGTTTGAGTTGCCCAACAGCAGCAATGTGGAAAAAGTGGTGGTGGAAGAGTCCACTGTTGAAGAAAACAAACCCCCCTTGTTGGTGTACCGCGAGGCCGCCAAAAAGGCCTGATTCCCTCCCCAACGGGCTGGTTCATTGCCAGCCCTTTTTTTGATTGGAAGTTTGACCATGTCCGGACAAACCCATTTGCCCTCCGAGCCCATCGATCTGCCCATGTTGCCATTGCGTGATGTGGTGGTGTTTCCGCACATGGTGATTCCTTTGTTTGTGGGAAGACCTAAGAGCATCAAAGCGCTTGAAACCGCCATGGGTGCCGACCGAAGCATCATGTTGGTGGCGCAAAAAACCGCCGCCAAAGACGAACCTGCCGTCGGCGATATGTTTCAGGTCGGTTGCGTGTCCACCATTTTGCAAATGCTCAAATTGCCTGACGGCACTGTCAAGGTGTTGGTGGAAGGTCAGCAACGTGCCACCGTCAATCACATTGAAGACGGCCCCTTGCATTTTGTGTGCAACCTCACGCCAGTCAATCTTCCTGCTTCTGCAGAATCTGACACCGAAGTTGAAGCATTGCGCCGTGCGGTCATGCAGCAGTTTGACCAGTATGTGAAGCTGAATAAAAAAATCCCGCCAGAGATTTTGACTTCCATTGCCAGCATTGATGACCCCGGTCGATTGGCAGACACCATCGCGGCGCATCTGCCGCTCAAATTGGAAAACAAACAAGCGGTGTTGGACTTGCCTGAAGTCAAGGCGCGTTTGGAAAACCTGTTCACGCAACTCGAGCGTGAAGTCGATATTTTGAATGTGGACAAACGCATTCGCGGTCGCGTCAAGCGCCAAATGGAAAAAAACCAGCGCGACTTTTACTTGAACGAGCAAGTCAAGGCCATTCAAAAAGAACTTGGTGAAGGCGAAGAGGGTGCCGACATTGAAGAGATCGAGAAAAAGATCAAAGCTGCCCGCATGCCGCCTGAGGCACGGAAAAAAGCCGAAGCTGAGTTGAAAAAACTGAAATTGATGTCGCCGATGTCGGCCGAAGCCACGGTGGTGCGCAATTACATCGATGTCATGGTGAATTTGCCTTGGAGCAAAAAAACCAAGATCAAACACGATCTGATGAATGCTGAAACCGTGTTGAACGAAGACCATTTCGGTTTGGAAAAAGTCAAAGACCGCATCCTGGAATATTTGGCGGTGCAGCAACGCGTAGACAAAGTCAAGGCGCCTATTTTGTGTCTGGTCGGCCCACCCGGCGTGGGTAAAACATCGCTGGGCCAATCCATCGCCAAAGCCACCGGACGTAAATACGTGCGCATGGCCTTGGGCGGTATGCGCGACGAGGCGGAAATACGTGGTCACCGCCGCACCTACATCGGCGCATTGCCGGGCAAGGTCATGCAAAACCTGACCAAGGTGAACACTCGCAATCCGTTATTTCTGCTGGACGAAATCGACAAACTGGGTTCGGACTTCCGTGGCGACCCATCCAGCGCTTTGCTTGAGGTGTTAGACCCGGAGCAAAACAACACTTTCAACGATCACTATGTGGAAGTGGATTTCGATTTGAGCGATGTGATGTTTGTGGCGACCTCCAACTCCATGAATATTCCACCTGCGTTGCTCGACCGCATGGAAGTCATTCGTTTGTCGGGCTACACCGAGGATGAAAAAATCAATATCGCGTTGCGCTACCTGATCCCCAAGCAGTTGAAAAACAACGGCATCAAGGAAGAAGAACTGCTGATCGAAGAATCTGCGGTGCGCGATATCGTGCGTTATTACACGCGCGAGGCCGGTGTGCGTTCGCTGGAGCGCGAGATCTCCAAGATCTGCCGCAAGGTAGTCAAGGCCTTGTTGTTGAAGTCACTCAAGCCTTTGGTCAAGGTCAACGCCGAGAACCTGAACGATTTCCTGAGTGTGCGCAAATACACCTACGGACGCGCTGAACAGCAAAATCAGGTCGGGCAAGTGGTGGGTTTGGCATGGACCGAAGTGGGCGGCGATTTGCTCACCATCGAGGCCGCCACCATGCCCGGCAAGGGCACCATCACGCGTACCGGTTCTTTGGGGGACGTGATGAAAGAGTCTGTCGAGGCTGCACGCACTGTGGTGCGTAGCCGCGCATTGACCTTGGGCATCAAAACCTCCGCCTTTGAAAAGACCGACATACACATCCACGTGCCTGACGGCGCCACGCCCAAGGACGGCCCCAGCGCTGGTGCAGCCATGACCTTGGCGATTGTGTCCGCACTCACTGGCATTCCGGTGCGCAGCGACGTGGCCATGACCGGTGAAATCACTTTGCGTGGCGAAGTCACGGCGATTGGCGGCTTAAAGGAAAAGCTGCTGGCGGCATTGCGCGGCGGCATCAAAACCGTGTTGATCCCTGAAGAAAACATCAAGGATCTGCAGGAAATTCCTGACAACGTCAAAGCCAATCTGGAGATCGTGCCTGTGCGTTGGTTGGACAAAGTGTTGGAAATTGCACTGGAGCGTATGCCAACACCTATTCCTGAAGAAGAGGTTGAAGTGCCTGTGGCCGCCAAGGTGAAAGACGTGCCAACGGTGGCTGTCAAACATTGATGTTTAGGTGCGGCAAAGTCGGCCATTTTTAGGCTATACTTTGCCCCTCATGCGGGAGTAGCTCAGTTGGTAGAGCGCAACCTTGCCAAGGTTGAGGTCGCGAGTT
>CALBEV010000060.1 GCA_937891045.1 uncultured Burkholderiales bacterium
GTCTCTTCGAACAATGCCACCCATCATTTCAGATTCTGACAGGCAACGCCAGTTTTGTGCATCCTTGATGCTGCAACCTGTCAATTGACGCTGGGCCAGCATGTTCGAAGCTTGCCAGGTCATTTCAGTGACCTTTCCCCCGGAAAGATCAACCTGGTAGGAGGCTGGACTTGATCCAAATGGAGTGCACTGACGTTGACAGCTTTGAGGCGTGGCGGCCTCTTTTTGAGAAGGACACTCCAAAAACTCGTAGAGTGAATCGGAGGCATGAACCATGGTGCTCAGGCAAACGGGCAAAAGCCATTGCGCCATGCATTTGATTTGAAATTTCAATTTGTTCTCCTACTGCGTGATGTCAATTTAATCATGACTCCAGGCAACTTGGTGGCGTGCCAAGAAGTCTGTGAAACCCCGCATTGATTGTGCCGGACCAAACTGATAGGCTCAAGGCCTCGAAATAGCTTCTAGTGGCAATCTCTGGGCACTTGTTGACGTCTTGGCAGTGGCACCGTCTTGTGAATGCGTGATCGGTATCGCAAAGGAGTTTCCTCATGCTTGTCAGCCTCTTGTATGTCAGCCAGCCAACAGGTCCTGTCACAACATCCGTGACCTCCACCATCTTGAAAAGCTCAACCCTGAAGAATAAAAACGCCGACATTTCAGGTGTTTTATGCCAAGGAACTGGTCTTTACATGCAAGTCCTTGAGGGTGAACGATCCAAAGTCAACCATTTATTTTGTCGCATCATTGGAGACTCAAGACACCACAACATTGAACTTCTTTGCATGGAAGAAATCAAGCAACGCAAATTCGATCAATGGTCCATGGCACTCGTTCACCTGAATGCACAAGATCCCATGGTCAAAATGAACCACCCAGAATTCAATCCCTACGCGTCCACAGCGAAAGATGCCATGAATATCTTGGATGAACTGGTGAAAACGGGCTGGCCCATCGTCAGCACGGATCCATGATGTTTGAAATCAAGGCAACAAGCTGTCTAAAACTGATCCCATAGCTGCCGCACCACATACTCAGCCCCTCTGCGACTCAGATGATCATCGTCCATGTAAAGCAAGACGTCATTCTTTGCACCAAAACACCATGGGCCCTCGCACAATGCCTGGGCTAAATCAATGACTTTGACTTCGGGCCTGCCTGACAAGATTTGATCCACTGCAGCCCTGTGTGTTTCGGTTCTGGCTAAAAAATCACTTTTCGCCACGGCGCATGGCATCTTGACCCGGTTGGACATCACCATGGGCCTGAAGCTAAAGCAGCTTCGGATGTCAAACCCAAGTTCCGGCACATCATGCAAAAAAGTGATCTTTTTATCTGCCGCCTTCAACGCATCCAAGGTGTTGGCCAAGCCCTTTAGAAACACCTCTTCATTGCTTCTTAAACCTCTTTCTTCACCTTCAAAGTGCAGAACCCAAGTGCCAAATTGTGAAGACTCTATGTCGCCAAAGCCTTGTCCTGTGGTGTACATCGGCCCCCTGCTTGTCAGGATCACTTCCTTGATTGCAGGGTCCTGGATGATGCGCAAAATAGCTTGTGTCCCTTTTTGCAAACAGTTTCTGACATCGCCACCAATGTCTTGAACAACCACATTCAACAGTGGCGGACAGCCATCGCTGCCCCCGTAAAGCGCCAAGCTCTGACCTTTGGATTGAAATCGCTCTACCAATCCAGGGTAAATGGTCAATGCATGGCTGTCTCCCATCACCACAGTCGTTGGCGCAGGTCCGCTGGTCAAGCAACGTGGGCCCTCGTTACTGACTTGACTGCAATACCAATCTGAACTGGTTGGCATGTCAAAAGCCAGGTCAGAGATTTGAACTTCGATCAACTGATTGGCAAATCTTGATTTGAATCCTTCTGAGGCGTAGGTTGCGAAACCCAAGCATGCGGTGATCAACATCAGTGTGATCAAGCTGTAAGTTTTTGCTTTCAGATGCCTTCCAAAACGGGCTGGTCGTTCAATGCACACATAGGTGAGCCATGCCAAAAGAAATGCAACCGCAATGCAGAAGGTGCGAACTTGCCAATCGGGCTGATGTTGTTCAAGAATCCGCGCGAACGACAGCAGCGGCCAATGCCACAGGTACAAGGGGTAGCTGATCAGGCCAATGCCAACCAAGAGGCGATGCGACAGAACCGTCTGGTTGAACCAAGATTGTGGACCCGCCGCAATGATCAACAGGGTTCCGATCACGGGCAACAGTGTCAAGCCACCCGGAAAGCGCTTCTCTTGATCGATCACAAGCAAGCCCACTGACAACATCAGAACGCCCAGGATCGACATGCCCTGTTTGAAGTGCCTGTTGTCGGCAAGCTTGGCCTTGAGTGCGCCAAAGACCACGAAGCCTGAATGCGTCAACTGAGCCAACAAACTGCCTGCCAGCAGTTCCCATGCACGGGTGAAGGGCCAGAAAAAACTGGCGGATGGATACTTTTCGATCATGTACAAATTCAAGAAAAACGAGCAAAAAAAGATGATGCAAGTGACCACCAAAACATTGAATCGATGTCTGTATAACAAGCAGAAAATCAAAGGCCAGCATAAATAAAACTGTTCCTCAACGCCCAAGCTCCAAAGATGCAGCAGCGGTTTTGAGTTTGCGGCGTAATCAAAATAGCCACTGTCGCTCCAGATGATCCAATTGGGAATCAATAGAGCAGTTGCAGAAATATGCTTTCCCAATAATTTGTATTCATCTGACAGCAAAGCGAACCAGCCAAAAAAGAGACAGCTGAGCAGAACCACCAAGAGCGAAGGAAATAATCGTCTTACTCTGCTGGCGTAAAAAGCACTGAAACTGAAATGTTGGTTGTCAAGGCCACTTTGAATCAGCTTGGTGATCAAAAAACCCGAGATCACAAAGAAAACATCAACCCCAATGAAGCCGCCTTTCACGCTATCTGGAAATGCATGAAACGCCATAACGGTCAGAACCGCCATGGCCCGCAGTCCGTCGATGTCGGGACGGTAATCTGTGCTGTGTAATTTAGGCTTACTCACTTGATGTGCAGAATCCATTCATGGAGATTGAAATCATGGTACGTCACACAATGCATCTTTTACAAAAGGAATTCCTATGAGCACCCTGCCAGTTCCATCGAATGTTGAGAGCCATCCCCAGGTCAAGGCTGTCTTTGATGACATCAGGCAAACCCGGCAAAGTGATTTCGTTAACAACATGTGGCGCTATTTGGCCTTTGATCCAGACTTGCTAGAGAGCACTTGGCGGGAGGTCAAAGCCGTCATGGCAACACCCTCTGCCCTTGATCCATTGACCAAAGAAATGATTTACATCGCTGTCTCGGTGACCAACGCTTGCAGTTACTGTGTCCATTCACACACTGCATCAGCTGTCAGCAAAGGCATGTCATCGGCTCAGCATGCCGACTTACTGAGAGTGATTGCATTGGCGGGAAAAACCAATCAACTCGCTTCGGCCATGCAATTGCCGGTGGACGCCGTTTTCAACAAGGGCTGAAGCTGACTTTCACAGCTTGCAAGGCTATTGCTAATGAGAATGCATTTGCGTTAAGATAAGCTCACCTTTTTATTTTCAAGGAATGAGCATGTTCAAAACGATTTTTCAACCGACAGCGCTGAGTGCGTGCATCGGCTGTTTGCTGATGCCTGTCATGGTGCATGCAGAAACAACCCCTGGCTGGGAATTTGGCGCCGTCTTGGACGTGGCCAACACCTCCAAAGAACTCGAACTCGGCGCCCGTGGCAAAGACTTGCAACTTGGCCACAGCGATTTGGTGGCCCGTGGCGCACTTGGCAGCGCCTTGAACGCGGAGATTTCAGCAGCTGTGCACACCAAAGATGGTGATGTTGAAACCCATTTGGAAAATGCATGGGTCGAAACCAAAACCCTGCCCGCTGGATTGCAAGCCAGAGTGGGCAGGTTTTCGTCTCAAATAGGCTATCTGAATGAACAACATCCT
>CALBEV010000061.1 GCA_937891045.1 uncultured Burkholderiales bacterium
CCGTAACCAAAGGGCATGAATGATCAACACCAAACAATCAGGTTTGTAAATTTATAATTGATGATGACCATCGCCCTCTTAAAGAAAGCACAATGACCAATATTCAGACCCCGTTGTCAAAAACCTTCAATCGCTTTTTTGAGTCGGAAAGATCCAGCGGCATCCTGATCATCATTTGCACGCTGATTGCATTGATGGTGAGCAACTCACCATTTGGCAACGTCTATCTGCATGTCTGGCAACTTGAATTTGCAGGGCTTAGCATCGAACACTGGATCAATGATGGACTGATGGCGGTTTTTTTCTTGTTCGTGGGCCTAGAGTTGCAACGCGAATTGAGCAATGGTGATTTGTCTGACTTCAAGAAAGCCCTGTTGCCCATTTGGGCTGCCGTTGGCGGCATCATGCTTCCAGCCCTTATCCATTTCTTCTTGAATGCCAACACCCCAACACAAGATGGCATTGGTATTCCCATGGCCACCGACATTGCATTTGCGCTGGGCGTTTTGGCGCTGTTGGGCAGTCGAATACCAGATTCCTTGAAAGTTTTTTTGACGGCACTCGCGGTGATCGATGATCTTGGCGCCATCATCGTCATCGCTTTGTTCTACACCGCCAATTTGGCCACCACCAATCTGCTGATGGCCATGACCGTCTTTGTCATATTGCTTTTGATGAACCGTGTTCTTCGCGTGAACAGCTTGACACCTTATCTGGTTGGCGGCGTCATCATGTGGTTTTTCATGTTGAAGTCTGGTGTGCACGCCACCATTGCTGGAGTGATGCTTGCTTTCACCATCCCCTACTCCAACCAACAAGATGATGAAAGCTCGCCCTCACACAAGCTGGAATTTTTCTTGAGCAAGCCAGTGGCTTTCTTGATTCTGCCGGTCTTTGCGTTGGCCAATGCCGGAATCCTGATCGGTTCCAATTGGGCTGATGACCTGAACACTTCGAACAGCTTAGGTATCTTTGCCGGTTTGGTGATCGGCAAGCCTTTAGGCATTTCTTTGTTTGTATTTTTGGCTGTTGCTATCGGGATTTGCAAACTGCCCTCGGACATGAATTGGAAGCATGTGGTTGGCGCTGGCTTGCTGGGCGGCATTGGATTCACCATGTCCATCTTCATCACCAACTTGGCTTTCACCGGGCAAGCTGAATTGATCAACGCTTCCAAAATAGCCATCTTCTTAGCGTCGTTGCTGGCGGGTACCTTGGGCTTTGTCTGGCTCAGATTGCTGGGCAAGTCATCCAGCAATTAGCCTTTGCGCAAACCAAAGCGCATAGATTATTTCATTCTAATTTTGATGGCCATCTGGACCTCAACGGGTCGCCGAAAAGAGAGTCACGTCTGAATATTCAGCTTTTGAGCAAGCATAATGGACATGACATTGTTCATTCTGAGGTGTATGTCAGATGACAATGAATGCAGAATCAAAATTCGCTCACCCCAAAGCGAAAACATTGTCAAACCTCAAAATACAGTGAATGACCCATGACAACAACAACCCAATCCTCCTCTCTGACCCCGCATTGGAAGCAGCATATTGAAGAATTCATGCGTCACAGTTGGGTTCAAAACAGTTTGGTGGTGTTGATCGTTGTGAACGCGATCATCTTGGGCTTAGAAACCAACCAAGGATTGATGGCTTCGTGGGGCAAGGAATTGATCTTGTTAGACCACATTATTCTGGGAATATTTGTTTTTGAAATTGTGATTTTGATAGCGGCAAGAGGTTTGGTTTATTTCAAGGATCCTTGGTGCGCTTTTGATTTCATTGTTGTGGGCATAGCCTTGATACCAGCATCTGGATCGCTGTCGGTTCTTCGCGCCTTTCGCGTTCTGCGTGTGCTTCGTTTGATCAATAAAGTCGAGAGCATGCGAAAGGTTGTGAGCGGGCTGCTCGGATCCCTGCCCGGATTGGGCTCGGTGTTTGGTCTGATCTTGATTATTTTTTACGTTGCCTCAGTGATTGCAACAAATCTTTTCAGAGATCATTTCCCTGCGTTTTTTGGCGACTTGGGCTTGACTGCCTATACTTTGTTTCAAGTCATGACGCTTGAGGGATGGTCTCAAGAAATTGCGCGGCCCATCATGGAAATTTATCCCTACGCCTGGGTGTTTTTCATATCCTTTATTTTGATTGCCACCTTCATTATTTTCAATTTGTTCATTGCAGTGATCGTGGATTCAATCACCGCAAACAAAGAAAAAGATGTCCGAGATGAAGTGCACCTCAGCAACATTGAAAACAATTTGAGCGCTATGCGCGACGAAATTTCAGAGCTCAAAAGAATGCTTGAAAAGCGCTGACTGAGGATCAAGTTGAGAGATGTTGAGAGCCTGTTGAGGCGGCGATGGACAGCAGGCCCTGCCATGCTGGAACACAAGTTCGACGAAGTGCGGTCAGCCCTCGTTCCTTCAGTGGTCCAGTGCCATACGCATGCGCACAAAAGTGTTACCCTATACTTCATCAAAAAGATTTATTCTTTTCCAAGGAGACATCAGCATGAATTCAAAAAACGCTCAAGTTTTAAATTCTTCCAAGCGGCGCCTCATGATTCAAACCGCTGCTTCTGTTGCTGGAATCAGCAGCCTTGGTTTCCCCGCCCTATCCTTGGCCCAAAACAAACCTATTCGCGTTGGCATGCCGACCATTTTGTCTGGCAGGGTGGCCATGCTGGGCCAGTCCTCAAGCAATGCTGCCATCATGGAAGTTGAAAAATTCAATGCCAGCGGAGGTTTTGGCGGCCGGAAAATAGAGTTGATCATTCGTGATTCCAAAGGCCAGCCGCAAGAAGCTGCTCGTGTTGCGCGTGAACTTGTGACCGCCGATGGCTGTGAAATTTTGATTGATGCAGAGGCCTCTTCGGGTGCCTTTGCTGTTCATGAAGTGGCCCGCGATTTGGGTGTTCTGGTCATCCACACCTGTTCAGAGACATCATCGCTGACGGCTGACCCCAAAATGCGAACGCCCATGTCTTTTCGGTGCGCAAGACAAGGCGTGCACGATGCCATCATTGGTGGCGCTTATGCAGCCAAAGTTGCGAAAGAGAAAAATTTGCGTCGCTGGATGACGTGTTCGCCTGATTACGCTTATGGACGTGACACAACTGCAGAGTTCGCTGAGTACATCAAGTTTTTCAACAAAGACATTGAGTTTGTGGGTGAGGCTTGGCCCAAGCTGTTTCAAGCGGACTACAGTGAAGTCATCACTCGGCTTTTACAGGTCAATCCTCAGGCTATTTACTCATGCCTTTGGGGCGGGGACTTGACTTCGTTCATTGATCAGGCAAGTATTTATGCACTATTCAGCGGGAAACAGTTCTTTGCTGTCAATACTGCGGACTACGCCGTCTTAACCAATGTCAAGAATGTTCCTGCGGGCCTTCATTCGGGCAACCGTTATTTGCAAAGCTTTCCAAACACCCCAGCAAACACAAGCTGGACAACAAGTTACCAAGGAAAATTCAAGAGTTTGCCGTTGAATTGGGCATGGCAAAACGCGGCCAGTGTGCAATTTTTAACCACCGCCATCAAAAAGGCCAAAAGCACTGATGCTAAAAAAATTGCGCAAGCATTAGACGGTCTGACCATCGACTCCCCCTTTGGTGCGAACGGAAAATTGACCTTGCGAGCCGATGACCATACCTTGGTAGACTATGCGCTGGCATGGGGTGAGTTGTCTGGTAAAGAACCTTTTATGAAATCTCCAGTTCCAGGCAACTGGAAGCAAATCACCGAGCTAGAAGCAGAGTGGAAAAAGCGCAAAGGCTTTGTCTGATGGTCATTCCTATCAGTTTCAACAGGAGCCTTGATTGAATCCGCAAGCACTTTATGAGTGCTTCTCCTCTGCGTCTTGCATCGTTACCCAAATGGGAACCGGTCTGATCATTGGCTCATTGCTTTTTTTGGTCGCAGCAGGATTGACCCTTATTTTTGGCGTGTTGGGTGTCGTCAATTTTGCACATGGCTCGTTTTACATGCTAGGTGCCTACCTTGCCCTGACGGTTTACAGACTGACAGGTCATTTTGCTATAGCCGTGATTGCAGCAGGCATCGGTGTCGGTTTTTTTGGATTGGTTTTTGAGCGATTCCTCATGCGAAGGGTCTACAAGGCTGACGTGCTTATGCAACTCTTGGTTTGTTATGCGGTTGTGCTGATCATGGACGATGTCGTCAAAATTATTTGGGGTGCAGAATTTTTGTCCATGGGCATGCCAGAAGCGTTTCAAGCGCCGCCGTTTTTCATTGCAGGCGGCGTGGTCCCGGTGTTTTATGTTTACCTCATTGCTGCAGCTATTTTGATTGCGATTGTGTTGTGGGCTATTTTGACTTTTTCTCGCACTGGAAAGATCATTCGTGCAGCTGCTCAAAATCCAACCATGACTTCGGCATTGGGTATCAATACCAGCCTCATCTATGCTGCAGTCTTCGCTTTTGGCGGCGTGCTTGCTGGTTTGGCTGGCGGATTGGCTGCTCCTGTTCGTTCTATGTCTCCCGGCATGGGCTTTTCCATTCTGATTGAGTCATTCATTGTGACGGTCATTGGCGGCATGGGTTCTGTGAGCGGCGCATTGTTGGGCGCTTTGTTGATCGGACTCATACGTTCATTTGGCACCATAGGCTTTCCTCTCTTTGTAGAGGGCTTGATGTTTTTAGCAATGGTGCTGATCTTGATTTTGCGGCCCAATGGTTTGCTCGGCAAAGAAACCCGAGCATGAAATCGCACAACACCTTGCGACGAGATATCTTGTGGGGTCTGGCTGCGCTCTTGATTTTGTCTGCACTGCCTTTGCTAACCCAGTCCAGGGTGACACTTGATTTCGTCATCCGTTTGGCCGCCCTGGGTATTTTTGCGACTTCCCTGAATATTTTGGTGGGCTATGGCGGCATGGTTTCGTTTGGCCATGCGATGTTCTTTGGTAGCGGTGCCTATGTATTTGGTTTGCTGATGCAAAAAACAGAAGCTTCCATTCCGATGGCCATTTTGGGAGCTGTTGCTTTCAGCGGCCTCTTGGGGTTGCTGATTGGTGCCATCTGTGTGCGTTTGAAAGAAATCTATTTTTCTTTTTTGACCTTGGCTTTTCAAATGCTGATACACAGTATTATTTTGACCTGGACGTCTTTGACAGGCGGAGACCAAGGCTTGATGGGTGGCATTCCACGCCCTCCTTTTTTAGGCATCAATTTGTCTGACCACAATACGCTTTATTTATTTGCTTGTGTCGTGGGCGTGTTCTGCTTGTTATTGATGAGAGTCATTTTGCAGTCACCCTTTGGGGCCACTTTGCGAATGGTCCGCGATAACGCTGAGCGTGCCGCATTTTTGGGTATAGATGTTTGGCGAATCAAACTCTATGCATTCATATTGGCCAGTTGCATGGCCAGTGTCGGCGGTGTCTTGATGGCGCTCTTTGTGTCTGGTGCATTCCCCGATTTTGGTTACTGGACCATGTCAGGTGATGCGATTTTCATGATCATGATGGGTGGATTGCATGTATTCACAGGGCCAGTTGTCGGCGCTGGTTTATTGCTTCTATTCAATGACGTCATCACCCGCACCACCCAATACCATGGCTTGGCTTTGGGCCTGGCCGTTCTTTTGTTTGCACTGGGTTTCAAGCGGGGCATCATGGATTTTTGTATTGAACTGCTGCAAAAAACAAATCGAAAGGGTGGCAAAACATGAACCCCAACAAATTAAGTGTGGTGACCGGAGCCGCCAGCGGCATTGGTGCCGCTTGTGTGCGGCATTTGGTTGCACGAGGTGACACTGTTGTTGCACTTGATTTGCCTGGCACTTGGTCTGAAGCCGACACACATCAAACTGGTGTGGCTGCTTTTTACCCTTGCGATGTGTTGCAAGAGTCGATGGTGCGTGAAGTCGAGGCCTTGGTGTTTCAAAACCACGGGGCGGTTTCTGGCTTGGTTAACAGCGCGGGCATCTTGCAAAGAAAATTGCCACCAGAGCAACTTGACATGGCTGAATGGGACAAAGTGATTGCGGTTGATCAACGCGGGACCTACTTGTGTTGCGCTGTTTTTGGCGCTCGCATGGCGGCCCTTGGTCATGGTGCCATTGTCAATATTGCTTCCATCACCGGCTCGCGATCCATTCCTTTGCACGCTTATGCACCAGCCAAGGCTGCTGTCATTTCAATCACGGCCTGCCTGGCTGCCGAATGGGGTCGATCTGGGGTCAGAATCAATGCTGTTTCACCAGGCTACACCTTGACGGAAGGATTGCAAGCGGCGATTGACAGGGGTGACCGTAACCCAGCGGATCTTCATGCCCAATCAGCCATGGGCCGCATGGTGAGGCCTGAAGAGGTGGCGGAAGCCATCGGTTTTTTGCTTTCACCCGCCGCCTCTGCCATCACGGGCATCAACCTGCCCGTTGATTGCGGCTGGTTGGCTGGCTCAACTTGGCAGACCTATGGCGGCGTGCCAGCTGCGCGAACCTTGGATGGTGTCAGCTGATGCTGCGCATAGAACACTTGAGCAAATCCTTTGGTGGCGTGACGGCCACTTCGGATGTTTCAATGAATTTCCCCAGTGGTTCTTTGTCGGCCGTGATTGGCCCCAACGGTGCTGGTAAGACCACTTTTTTCAATCTCATTTCAGGTGCTTTGCAACCTGATGCTGGCAAGATTTTGCTTGAGGATGAAAATATTGTGGGCTTGTCCAGCAGTGAAATCATCCGCAAAGGTATTGGCAGAGCCTTCCAGGTTGCCAAGCTTTTTAAAACATTGACTGTCGAAGAATCTTTACGAGGTGCTTTTCAATCCCCTTTGGGGAAATCAGCGCAGATGCATGGTCGTTTTCCCCTGAGCCAAACCCGTGACCGAGCCATGGAGGTCATGGAGCTTTTGGGTTTGCAGCACAAGGCTGATGTGGTCAGTGGCAACCTGTCGCATGGCGATCAAAAACTCCTTGATATTGCGCTGGCTTTGGTGCTGCGGCCTAAAGTTTTGCTGCTCGATGAGCCTGTGGCCGGTATGGGCCCCGAGGAGAGGACGCAGATGATCGATACGGTCTATTCGCTTTGGAAGAAAGGTGGACTGACCATTGTTTTGATCGAGCACGATATGGACGTTGTGTTTCGCATTGCTCAGCACATTTATGTTTTGTCCTACGGTCAATTACTTGCGCAAGGCTCTGCCGAGCAAATCCAAAACAACCCCGATGTGATAGAGGCCTACTTAGGCACACCCAAAGAGCTTGCTCATGAACGTCATGCTTGATGTTGACGGATTGAATGTCCATTACGGCAGCAGTCAGGTTTTATTTGGCCTGCAACTGAAAGTGCACCATGGCGAAACCTTGGCGCTGTTGGGTCGAAACGGCGCAGGCAAAAGCACGAGCATGAAAGCCATTGCTGGCATCATTGCATCAACGGATGGCCGCATGCGATTCAATGACAAAGACATCTCCGGCATGCCTTCACACTTGATTGCCAGAGCCGGTATTGGTTTTGTCCCTGAGGACAGGCAGATATTCACGGGCTTGTCTGTTGAAGACAATTTGATCATTGGTGCAAAGCTGGGACAACAAGGTGAGCAGGTCTGGACGCTTGATCAGGTCTATCAGATGTTGCCCTTGTTGTATCCCTTGAGGCAACGCATGGGTGGTTTGCTGTCTGGCGGTGAGCAGCAAATGCTGACCATAGGGCGGGCTTTGATGGGGAACCCAAGCTTGCTGCTTCTTGACGAGCCCAGCGAGGGACTTGCACCCATCATGGTTCAAAAAATTGGTGAATTGATTGAAAACTTGCGTGAGCTTGGTACCACCATCGTTTTGGCCGAGCAAAACTTGCATTTTTGCCTGGGCTTGGCTGACCGTGCTGTTGTGATTGACAAGGGCTGTGATGTGTTTGTCGGCAATATTGCAGAACTCAACGCCAATGCGGAAATCAAAAAACGCTATCTGTCGGTCTGACTTGTTTATTCAGACCCCAACTTGAAGCCGACATAACCGTTGTTCACGATCTCTTCACACGTTTTTCTGTAACGCAAGAAGCCACCAGGATACGGCATGAATACACGCGGTTTACCAGGAACATTGGCACCCAAATACCAAGAATGCTTGGCCTGGGGAAGCAGCGTTTCATTGGCAGCTGCGTTGACCGTTTCAACCCAGCTTTCACTGACATCTTGGCCCGCCTCAATGAAATCCAGCTTGTTTTTTTGCAGGTGCTCGATGCAGTTCGTGATCCATTCCACATGATGCTCGATGGCAGGCGGCATATTGCATAAAACAGATGGACTACCAGGGCCAGTGATGGTGAACATATTCGGAAAACCAGGAACTTGAAGACCCAGGTAATTGATGGGGCCCGCCTGCCAAGCCTTTTGCAAGCTCAAGCCATGTCGACCTTGAATGTCCATCTTCAACAAAGAGCCCGTCATGGCATCAAAGCCTGTTGCAAAAACGATGATGTCCAAATTGAATTCAGCGCTGCTGGTTTTGATGCCTCGCGGCATAATGCACTCTATGGGCGTATCACGGAGGTTGACCAAATCGACATGCGCTGCATTGAAGGTTTCGAAATAACCGCTGTCAATAGGCGGGCGCTTTGCAGCAAACGGATGGTCTATGTCGCTGAGCTGCTCTGCCTTGACAGGATCGGTGACAGTCTGGCGAATTTTGTGGCGTATGAAATCTGCCGCTGTACGGTTTGAATCAGGGTTTTGCAGCAAATCTTTGAATGTCGCACGAAACTGTAGTCCGCCTTTTTGCCATGCATCTTCATAAATTTGGTGACGCTCTTCTTCGCTGACGTCATGGACCAAGCGCTCTGAAATACGAAATGGGTGGGCATTGGTGTTGGTTGTCATCACTTCGCGAAAGTGCGAGGCATTTTCCTTTGCATAGCGCTTAAAGGAATCATCCAGCGGCTTATTTCGAGCAGGAATGCTGTAATTGGCTGTTCGCTGAAACACGGTCAGGTGCTTGGCTTTTTCGGCAATGACCGGGATAGCTTGAATGCCAGTTGATCCCGTTCCTATGACGCCAACTTTTTTGCCAGAGAAATCCACACCCTCATGCGGCCACTCACCCGTGTGAAACCAATCGCCCGCAAATGTATCCAGCCCCGAAATACTTGGAATATTGGCGGAAGACAAGCAACCCACAGCCGTGATGAAAAACTTGGCCAAATAGGTTTGACCTGTATCGGTCCTGATGAGCCAACGGTTGTTTGTGTCTGAATAATGTGCGCTTTGTACTTTGGTGCCCAGCACAATATCGGGTCGCAAGTTGAAACGGTCTGCAACGTGATCAAGGTAGCGCAAAATTTCGGGTTGCTGAGGGTAACGCTCAGACCATTCCCATTCATCCAATAATTCTTTCGAAAAATAGTAAGCGTAGGAGTGGCTTTCAGAGTCACATCGTGCGCCAGGGTAGCGATTCCAGTACCAGGTGCCTCCAACACCTTGAGCGGAGTCCAATACTTTGACGGACAAACCCAGCTTGTCACGAAGAAGCAGTAATTGGTACAAGCCCGAAAAGCCTGCACCGACCACTAAAGCGTCAACTGACAAGGGGGAAGAAGGCACTGGCGGTTGGCTATTTTTCATAGGAGGATTTCAAAATGATAGCCTTATTCAAGCTGGATCGGTTGCGCCGATTCAAAAAATGCGCGAAAGATGATCCATCTCATTTGAATACGCCAACTCCTGTATTATTTCACTGCAGAACAATGATTCATATTGACAAAACCTGCTCTATCCCTTTGGTTCAAATGGCGAGGGAAGACCGAACTTCCTTTGAGACCATCCAATTGTTCAATCTGCCTCGTGAAAAAAGGAGCACCGATGACTGAAGACCCCAGATGCTGTGGAACCGGTACCTGCATCATCAACGAAGAAGGCGTTTGCTGGTGCGGCCAAACCTGGGATGGTGAAAAGATGTGCATGCCTACAGCCCTCAAAAATGAGTCACCTCAAGAAACAACGAACACCGTTGATCCTGAATGATGGTCACAGCCCCTTGACTCAATTCAATCTCAACAAGCCGAAGAAATCTTTATGGCTTTGCAGGCGATTCCAAAGTCCAACCGCGTTTGGCCCATTCGCTCATCCCGCCACGTACATACTCCACATTGGTAAATCCGCGAGCGCGAAGTTCTTTGGCAACAGCACTTGAGCGATTTTGTGTATTGCATATCAAAAGCACGCGCGAATCAGCAGTCCTGGGCAATTCGTTGAGCCGAGATGCCAGCGTACTCATGGGAATCAACTTCATCCCTTTGGCTACGCCAGTCGCATGCTCATCAGGTTCGCGAATATCCAAGACTGTCACGCTGCTATTGCCAACCAACGAGCGTGCCTCATCCAAACTGACTTGTGCATGAGAAACACTAACCAGGGTAGTCAATAAAAAGATGGGAATGAGTTTCATGCTTTTAAAAATCAGAAATCGAATGCCAAGGGCATCTGAGATCGAGGCTGCAACCACCCGAGCGCATTTGCCTTGACTGGCTCAAGACTCCGGCATGAAACAGAAAATTTCTGGTGCGTGGTGAGGGTTTCGAACCCCCGACCCCCGCCGTGTGAAGACTCCGGCAGACCTGTATATTCCACAATGAAATCAATAGGTTAGCTATTTGCTTGAGTCTCAAAGTAGCATAATTGTAGTATAGTAATGAATATTTAATTATTATTTAATGGCGACATTTTAGAACTTGTAGAACAGCAAGCGTAAAGACTTTTTACACTTGAACTTTTTTGACCTATCAATCAAGCTGCTAACAATTCAGCAAGTGCCTCAATGTAT
>CALBEV010000062.1 GCA_937891045.1 uncultured Burkholderiales bacterium
GCTGAACATAAAAGCTGAAGGTGCTGCCCTGCCCGAGTTGGCTGCTCACGCGGATGTCGCCGCCCATCATGCGCACCAAGCTTCGGCTGATGGCCAGCCCCAAGCCCGTGCCGCCAAACCGACGCACAGTGCTGGAGTCAGCCTGGGTGAACACATCAAAAATCAAGGCCAGTTTGTCGGGTGCAATGCCAATGCCGGTGTCCTTGATGGCAAACTCCAGCCAGACACCGTCGCGATTGGGCGCAGACATCATGGGCTTGATACACAACAGGATTTCACCTTGGGCCGTGAACTTGATGGCATTGCCCAGCAAATTGATGATCACCTGCTGCAAGCGCAAGGGATCGCCAATCACCTCATCGGGCACATGGCGTGCCATATCGCAAACCAACTCCAATTCTTTCTCGCTGGCACGCAAAGACAAGGTGCGTGTGGCCTGCCGGATCAGGCTGTGCAATGAAAACGGATGCGGGTCCAGGCTGAGCTTGCGGGCTTCAATTTTGGAAAAATCCAAAATATCATTGATCACCGCCAGCAAGGAGTTGGCAGAGGTGGAGACCATGTCCAAGTAACTTTTTTGCTCTGTCGTCAACCGGGTTTGCAAGCAAAGCTCGGTCATGCCCAAAATACCGTTCATGGGGGTTCGGATTTCGTGGCTCATGTTGGCCAAGAAATCACTTTTGGATGCGTTGGCCGCCTGCGCAGCATCGCGCGCTTTGGCCAAATCTTGTTCGGCATGGATTCGTGCTTCAACGAACTCGTTGAAGGCCTGCGTGACCATCTTGATTTCAGTCCCACCGACTTGAGCAATGGGCGCGACAACCTGGCCATCGCGCATCCGGGCTGCCGTCTGGTGCATGGCTTTGGCCAAAACATCCAAAGGCCGAACCACCCGCCCCACGAGCATCCACAGCAACGGGGCCATCACCAGCAACAACAAGCCGCTGAAGCCCAACATTTTTTGGTAAAGATTTTCGATGGGTGCAAAGGCTTCCGAAGAGGGCACGACAGAAGCCAAGATCCAGCCTGTTGTGGCCAACCTCTTGAATGTGAAAAGCCCTTGGACGCCACCCGTGTCACGGCCCTCTTGCGTTCCCTCAAAACCCTTCATGGCATTTTCAAAGGGGACGTTGCCGCTGTCTTTGGCGATCGCCTTGAAAATAAGGTCCGAATCTGGATGGACCATGCGCAGTCTGTCCTGCGTGACCAGGTAGAAATAGCCCGTCTCACCATTTTTGCGATGGGCAATCGAGCCCAAAAAGTTGGGTTTGTGCAAGTTGAGCACACCGCCCATGATGCCCACCATCTGCTGTTGAGCATCCCAGATGGGCGCTGCCACAACCACGATAGGCTGCCGGGTGGCTTGTCCCAAAATGGGCGCTGAAATCACAGGCTTGCCAGTCTTGATGACGCCTTGTATGTAGTCACGGCCAGCCATGTCCAAGGACCTGCGACCCGGCTTCACGGGCCAGTCCACCAACAGAACGCCTTGTGGGTCAAACACATACAGATCGTCATAGGCCGTCAACAACGCCTGTTCTTGTTGAAGAAACTTCTCCAAACCGGCCAAAGTCGACGTGCCCGGTTTGGGCGCGCTTTGGGCCACCTTGCTCAACATGTCGACGCTGTCTTGCAATTTTTCGTCGAGGTGGCTGGCCAAGTCGCTCAACTGCCGAAATTCATGTTTTTCGATTCTTTGCACGATGTCCGTGCGCATCAACTGAAACTGCAAGGCGAACTGGGCCAACAACAGCAACAGCGCCATCGCGAGAGCGCTGAAAGACAGTTGAAGCTTGATACTGCGGTTTTTCATCGATCCTTCAGGCCCTGCGGCGTGATCTTGTGAGTGTGCTGACGGACATGAATGCACTGGTGTTGCAGGACGCCCCACATCCTGCCCAGATGATTGGACAGCGGCTGATTCTAGTCTCGACTTATTTTTTCAAATACTGAATTACTCATATTTGTAATTTATTCATACTTTTATGGATTGGAAATTCCACCAACCTTTCGGCAGATCTAGGGTAAACCCGCGCAGAACGACCGCCGCATTCAATTAACATGTTAAATAAATGCACGCTACACCCTTCATCCACCGCAACCTGCCTCGCCTGCTTTTGCATGCGCGGGAATCCGTCATGGGGCATACCCGCCCCAGCCTGCGCTCACATGGCCTCTCAGACCAGCAATGGCGGGTGTTGCGGGTCTTGGGCGAACACGCGCATGACAGCGCTGGCGTGGAAACTGGGCGTGTGGCCAAAGAAGCTTTTCTGCTTGGCCCCAGCCTGACCGGTGTGCTGACCCGCATGGCGCGGGACGGCCTGATCGAGCGTCAACGCTGCCCGCAAGACGCACGGCGCACGGTGGTGCGCGCCACTCCAGCAGGCCTGGCCAAAGTGCAGGCCTTGTCGCACAGCATCGAAGCCCATTACGCCTGGATGGAGGCGCAACTGGGCAAACCCGCCATGCAGCAGCTGTACGCGCTGCTCGACCAAGTGATTGCCCTGGAGGGCGGCGGGACCACCCCACCACCGGGCCCCGACAGCAACCCGAGATCAAACCCATGAAACTTTGGCAACCTGCGGGCACCGTTTACGGCTGCCTGCTGAACTTTCAGCGCGAATGGGACTTGTGGGCTCCGCGCATGGTCCAAGACCCACATAAGGCGGCACCCAAAGCCCCGGTGCTGTATGTCAAATCGGCCAACACCTTCAACCCAGGGCCTCACCTGCTCTTGCAAGACGGTGTGAAAGAGGTGGAGATCGGTGCCACGTTGGGATTGGTCATGGGCGCGCAGGGCGATCCCGAACAGCTGGTCTTGCTCAACGATTGGTCTCAAGCTCACGCCAGCTATTACCGCCCACCCGTCAAGTTTCGATGCCGTGACGGCTACTTAGGCTGCGGCAGTCCTCCGGTGTCCTGGACCGGGCAAGACATGGGCGCAGTGCGCATCACGGTGCAGGTCAACGGACAGCGCGTGCAAACCGTGGACCTGTCCACACTGGTGCGCCCGGTGAACCAACTGCTGGACGAGGTCGCTGAATTCATGACACTGCAAGCGGGCGATGTGTTGATGCTGGGCACCGATGTGCTGGACAGCGGCCAACGGCCCCGCGTGAGAGCGGGCGATACGGTGTGCCTGAGCGCCCCGGGCTTTGCGACCTGGATTCAAAGTGTTCAGGGAGAAGCGCCATGAAACACGCACGCATTGCTTGGTCCGGCGCCATTCAACAAGCCGTCGAATCGGACGGCCAGTTGCTCATCACCCAAGGCCCGCACAAAGGCCATCGCGTGGGCTTTGACGACGTGGTTTGGCTGCCGCCGCTCGCACCTGTGCCGCAAGCGCGCACCGTCATTACGCTGGGCCTGAATTACGCCGACCATGCCAAAGAACTCGCCTTCAAGGCCCCCGAAGAACCGCTGGCTTTCATGAAAGGCGAGGCTTCGCTGATCGGGCACAAGGCCTTCACCAAGCGCCCTGCGGATGTGAAGTACATGCATTACGAATGCGAGCTGGCTGTTGTCATTGGACGCACCGCCCGCCGCGTAAAGAAGGTCGATGCTTACGACTTCATTGCCGGTTACACCGTGGCCAACGACTACGCCATCCGCGACTACCTGGAAAACTGGTACCGCCCCAACCTGCGCGTGAAAAACCGAGACACCTGCACGCCCATCGGCCCATGGTTGGTGGATGCCGCAGATGTCCCCAACCCCATGGCCATGAAAT
>CALBEV010000063.1 GCA_937891045.1 uncultured Burkholderiales bacterium
CCTGACAGGCGTCATGTATGTGTTGGACGAGCCCAGTATCGGTTTGCACCAACGCGACAACGACCGATTGATCGACACCCTGAAACATTTGCGCGACATTGGCAACAGTGTGTTGGTGGTCGAGCATGACGAAGACATGATTCGCGCCGCCGACCATTGCTTGGACATGGGGCCGGGCGCGGGTGTGCATGGCGGTCGTGTCATGGCACAGGGCACACCGGCTGATATTGAAGCCAACCCCAACTCCTTGACGGGGCGCTACATGTCGGGTGCGTTGCAAATTGCGGTGCCCAAAACGCGGCGCTCTTGGCTTTTGCAACAACCCGCCATCCCCCAAGCTGCACCCAGCAAAAACGTGTTTGGGGCCATGCCTGTCGCGCCAACTTCAAACAGCGCCAAGCAATCCCTAACCATTTTGGGTGCACGTGGCAACAACTTGAAGCACGTGGACGCTGAATTTCCTGTGGGCCTGCTCACCTGTGTCACGGGTGTGTCGGGTTCGGGCAAATCCACTTTGGTGAACGACACCTTGTACGCTGCTGCGGCGCGGCAAATTCACCGCGCCCATGAAGAACCCGCAGCGCATGACGACATCTTGGGGCTTTACAACTTCGACAAAGTCATCAACGTGGACCAGTCCCCGATTGGCCGCACGCCACGTTCCAACCCGGCCACTTACACCGGCTTGTTCACGCCCTTGCGCGAGTTGATGGCCGAGGTGCCGATGGCCCGCGAACGCGGTTATGGCGCCGGTCGGTTTTCGTTCAACGTGGAAGGTGGTCGTTGCACCGCCTGCCAAGGGGACGGCATGGTGAAAGTGGAAATGCATTTCTTGCCCGATGTCTATGTGCCTTGCGATGTTTGTCACGGCGAGCGCTACAACCGTGAAACCTTGGAGGTGCAGTACAAGGGCAAAAACATCGCGCACATATTGAACATGACGGTGGAAGATGCGCTGGCGTTTTTTGGCGCGGTGCCCAACTTGGCCCGCAAGCTGCAAACCTTGATGGAAGTGGGCTTGGGTTACATCCGATTGGGCCAAGCGGCCACCACCTTGAGTGGCGGCGAGGCGCAGCGCGTGAAACTGGCGCTCGAGTTGTCGCGCAGAGACACCGGCCGCACGCTCTACATCTTGGACGAACCCACCACCGGCTTGCATTTCGCCGACATTGATTTGCTGTTGAAGGTGTTGCACCAGTTGGTGGATGCGGGCAACACCATCGTCGTCATTGAACACAACCTGGACGTGATCAAAACCGCCGACTGGGTGATCGACATGGGCCCCGAAGGTGGCAGTGGCGGCGGCCAAGTGGTGGCCGTCGGCACACCCGAAGATGTGGCGGCCAACCCGGCCAGCATGACCGGGCGTTACTTGAAACGCTTGTTGACTGAACGCTGATCAGTTGACGGTCTCATAGACCGAGGCGGCGGCATCGGCCAGCTCGTCAATGATGGCGTAGGCTTGGTTTGTGGGCACCAAAAACTTGGTGCGGCGGTTGTTGCCTTCAAAGGTCAATTCAATCAAGCCTTGGTTCAGCAGATCGTTGATTTTGCGGTGCAGCATGGCGGGCGAACCGATGTGGGCCAAGTTCATGGCTTGGGTCACGTTCATGGATGAGCCTGCATGGTGGGCCATGGCCACCCGCATCAGCAACAACTGGGCATTGATGTCGGGTAGCACCTCGTGGTGTCGATCTTCAACGGCATTGACTCTAGCGATCAATTCAAAAAAACCGGCTCTGTTGGACATGGAAGACTCTGATAGTTAGCCTCAAACCATAGCTTAAATGGCCCCGCCGCGCATTAGTCCACTAGATAAATTGGCTTTTAAAGTAACAGGGTTTTTAAAATAAAAAATGTTTTCAAAAGATATTTGATTTGCGTCAAACAAAGATGGACGCCTGCGCCACAGCCAATGCGTCCCGGGTTTGTAATGCAGCAAGTCGTGCCGCTTGTGAAAAATTCTGGCCATCAGAGGAATACAACACCGCGCGGGAAGAGTTGACGATGATGTTGCCACTCACCTGTCCATTCATCATGCGCAAACCCGCTTTCACCGTGGCTGCGGCATCCCCGCCTTGCGCACCCACGCCTGGGATCAGCAAAGGCAGCGTCGGTGCCAGTGCCCGAACCCGCTCAATATCTGCTGGGTAGGTGGCGCCCACCACCAAACCCAATTGACCATTCAAATTCCATGGCCCCTGCGCCAAGCGTGCAATGTGTTCATAAAGCAAGGGTTGACCTTCAACCGAAGCCAAGCGTTGGTTTTGAAAGTCGTCGCCCCCCCGGTTGGACGTGCGGCACAACAAGAACGCAGCTTTGCCGTGGTATTTCAAATAGGGCGCGACAGAATCAAAGCCCATGAAGGGCGACAGCGTGACCGCATCTGCACCATACCGCTCAAAGGCCTCCACGGCATATTGCGCCGCTGTGGAGCCAATGTCCCCACGCTTGGCATCCAAAATCACCGGCACATGCGGTGCCACAGCTCGGATGTGAGCGATCAATCGCTCCAACTGGTCCTCTGCGCGGTGCGCCGCGAAGTAAGCGATTTGCGGTTTGAATGCACACACCAAGTCGTGTGTCGCGTCCACAATCTGGGCGCAAAAATCAAAAATGCGTTGGCTGTCGCCGCGCCAATGCTGTGGGAATTGGCTGGGCTCAGGGTCCAAGCCCACGCACAGCAGAGATTGTTGGCGGTGGCTCGCGTGTTGCAGCATGTCGGTGAAGTTCATGCGCCAGATTGTAGGCAGGGGCTGTTCTGGGCTGCAGTTGCCAAGCTGCGCAGAGGCACTAAGCGTTGATGGGACGCACTTGCTGCAGGGCCAACATCAAATCCGCCCAAGCCTTGCCCTTGTCCGACGGACTGCGCAACAAATAAGCCGGGTGGTAACTCACCACCAGCGGGCGGCCTGAAACCTGGTGCACCTGGCCGCGCAATTTGCCCAAGGGTTGACTGGCCGCATCGCCCAAGCTGTCTTGCAACAAGGTTTGTGCGGCCAATCGACCCAGGGCCAAGATCACTTTGGGCTGTAATAGTGCAATTTGCCGTTGCAAAAAAGCGCTGCATTGTTTGATTTCATCAGCGGTCGGCTTGCGATTGTCCGGCGGATGGCATTTCACTGCGCTGGTGATCACCAAAGAAGCTGGGTTTGCAACGTCGGTTTTGCGTGACAAACCCATGGCTTGCAGCATCGCGTCGAACAACAAACCTTCTTCGCCCACAAAGGCCTCGCCCGCCAAGTCCTCGGCATCGGTGGGGGCGTCGCCAACGATCAGCCAATCCGCAGGACCTTGAACGACAGAACCACTGGCAAACAAACTGTGGTGACGACCTTGGCACAGACCACAGGCTTGGCAGCTCGCAGCGGCCTCTTTCAAGGTCGCCCAATCCTTGTCGGCCAAACCGTCGGGCAAGGGCGACAAAGGCAGATCAGGTGTCTGGATCTCAGCAGCGGGTGTCGGTATCGGTGCCCACACACGCACACCCATTTCGGCCAGCATGGCGCATTGCCGAGGATCGAGTGGAGCGTTCATGGCGGCAACCTTACCACTGCAAAGACATGACCACCGCGTCCTCGCGTCGTCCCATTTGCACAGGGTAGTAGTCTCGGCGCAAACCCTCGGTGGTGAAACCATGGGCTTGATACACCTGAATGGCCCGCAGGTTGCTGGCCCGCACTTCCAACCACAGATTGTGGGCACCGCGTTCAATGCTCCAGTCACGCAAATGCTGCAACAGCATCCGCGCCCAACCTTGGCGCTGGAAATCTGGCGCCACGGTGAGGTTGAGCAAATGCACTTCGTCGACACCGCGCATCGCTACCAGGTAAGCAGCGATCTGGTCTTGTTCAAGCCACAAAGGCAAGTGGTAGCCCGAAGCGATGGAGTCGATGAAGTTGCCATGCGTCCACGGGTGCGAATAGGCTGACTGCTCGACGCGCAGCACATCAGGCAGATGGTGCGCTTGCATGGCCACAGGAGATTTCATGCCGCAGCAGCTTTCAAAGCCAAGCGCTCGGCCGTGGTGAGCGCGACTTGATCGCGCACATAAACGGGAAGTGCTTGATCAGCATCCACGGCGTCGCCGCGAAGCCACGCGGCATGGGCCAATCGCAGCATGGGCGTGGCTTGAGGCCAAAGCGCGGCCTTCAGTGCTTGAGAGGTGTGTAAGTGTTGCAGGCCGTCTTGTAAATCTGGAGAAGTCAATGCATTGCCAGCGATGACACATGTTGACGGCGTCCAGCCATCAGGCAATGCCACAGCCTGAGGATGGAGCAATTGCGGCGCTTGAACGCAATGCCATTGCGCGTCTTGCCATTCATACGCCGCCGCATACACCTGTTGCATTCGCGCATCCATCAACACCAATACCCGTTCAGAACTTGTGCGAGCTGCTTCAGCCACGCACAGCAAGGTGTCGATGGGCAGCACCGGCAAATCTGCGCCCAGGGCCAAACCTTGTGCCACGGCACAGGCGGTGCGCAAACCCGTGAAAGCCCCGGGGCCGCGACCGAAGGCGATAGCGTTCAAATCTGGCAAGGACAGGTTCGCTTGCTGCAACAAATCCATGACGGCAGGAATCAGCGTGGCCGAAGACTGTGCGCCGCCTGCGCCTTCAAAGGCCCAGATGTGCCCGTCGTTTTGCACGGCCAACGACAGCCGCTCGGTGCTGGTTTCAATCGCCAAGAACTTCATGCTTTGGCCAACACAGCAGGTGCCTTTTGCACACCGAACAAAATGCCGCCGGTCACCAGAGACAGGCCCAACAGCAAGTGCCAGCCCAGCGGCTCACCTAAAAACACCACCGCACCCAAGGCCGACAAGCCGGGCACCAAGGAGGTGATCATGGTCGAGCGCACAGGCCCATAGTGGCGGATCATTTGAGTGAAGGTGATGCCCGAAATGACCACCGAACCGCCGCCTTGAAACAGCGCCTGCCACAAGACTTCTGAGACAGGCGCGGTGAACAAATGACTGGGCACAACTTGTAGCCAAGCCAGCAAGGTGTAGAGCGGCACAAAACTGAAAAACGCAAAGCAAGTGATGGCAATGGTGGCAGGGATGGCTTGCAGGTTGAAGCGACGGCTCAGCACGCTGTAGGTGGACCAGCAAAAACTGGCGCACAAAAACAAAACATCGCCCAGCCACAAGCTGCCACCATCAAACGCATGCAACATGCTGCTGCCGCCCACCAACATCCCGCCGCTGATGATGAGGGCCAAACCCATCAACCGGTTGCCATGCAAGCGCTCGCCTAACAAAGCCAGCGCCAACAAACTTGTCCACACTGGCAAAAACCCAGGCATCAAGACCGAGCCATGGGCCGCAGGTGCAAAGAAAAAGCCGCTGTAGGCGAACATCGAATAACTCAAACCTCCAAACAGACCCACGATCACGGTGGTTCGAAAGGGCAGCGGCGAGAGTCCGCCGAAAGAACCAGAGGGCCGGTCAGGTGTTTGGCGATTCAGCCACCAAGCCCAAGGCAGCAACACGATGCTGGCGCCCATGATGCGTGCCCAGGCAATGTCCAGCGGTAGCAAATGCCCCGAGGCCGAGGCACGTGCAATGACGATGAAGGCGCTCCAAATAGAGACCGTGATGACCGCGGCCAACAGGCCGATGGTTTGCGGTGGCAATTGCCGCAGGCGTTGAATGAGAGCTGGCATCCGTGGATTATCCGTGGCAAGCGCCAAGCACAGTTTCATAATCGGGTCATGACACCAACGCCGACCCCTCACCGCCAGGCTTGCAAGCCCACTCCAAACAAGGCAATGCGTTTGCTCGGCATGGTCTTGTCGCTTTTGTGTGGGCTTGGTGCCGCCCAGGGTCAAACCAGTTTGCCACCCGCCGTTGAAGACGCTTTACAACGCGCCAAGTTGCCGCGGGACGCGCTCAGCGTGGTGGTTTGGCCGGTGGCTGCGCCCGGCACGCCGCGCTTGCAACACCAGGCCGATGTACCGCGCAACCCAGCATCGCTCATGAAGTTGGTCACCACCAGTGCGGCGCTGGACATGTTGGGCCCGGCCTTCACTTGGCGCACCCCGGTGTATTTGGATGGGCAGTTGCGCGGCGATGTGTGGCACGGACAGGTTTATTTGCAAGGTAGTGGCGACCCCAAGCTGGGGGTGGAGCAACTTTGGTTGCTGTTGCGCCGCTTGCAAGGCCTGGGCATTCGGCAGATTCAAGGCGACATCGTGCTCGACCGCAGCTTGTTTGCATTGCCGCCGCACGACCCGGCGAGTTTTGATGGCGAACCCCTGCGCCCCTACAACGCCGCACCAGATGCGCTGCTGCTCAACTACAAGTCGCTGATGTTTCACTTCGTGCCCGACCCGGCGCACAAAGTGGCGCGGGTGCATTGGGAGCCGCCGCTGGCTGGCGTGCAATTGCAAGCCAGTGTGCCCTTGATGGGAGGTGACTGCGCCGATTACCGCGCCAGTTTGAAGCCCGAGTTTGGCAACCCCTTGAGCATTCGATTCATGGGTGGATTTCCAGCCAGCTGCAGCGACAAACTCTGGCCTGTGGCGTATGCCGACCCTGATCAATTTGCGTCCCGCGCGGTGTTGGGTATATGGCAACAACTCGGCGGTCAACTCAGTGGCAGCGTGCGCGATGGCAGCGTGCCCACAAGCTTGAAGCCTGTGTTTTTTGCAGAGTCCGCCACGTTGGGCGAGGTGGTGCGCGACATCAACAAGTTCAGCAACAACGTCATGGCCGATCAGTTGTTCTTGACCCTGGCCGCGCACAAACGGGGAACAGCCACACCCCTTGCGGCCAAAGAGGTGATGGAGGTGTGGTGGCGTGAACGCATCGGCGGCGAACCACCCTTGATCGACAAGGGCTCAGGCTTGAGCCGGGAAGTGCGCATCAGCGCCCACACCTTGGCGCGTTTGCTGCAATGGGCCTGGTTGCAGTCCTTCATGCCAGAACTGATGGCCTCACTGCCGCTCACCGGCGTGGACGGCACCCTCAAGCGCAGCAAAAGCAGCGCCAGTGCCCACCTGAAAACCGGCAGTTTGCGCGACAGCATGGGCATTGCGGGTTATGTGGACGGTCAAAACGGCCAGCGCTTTGTGCTGGTGGCCATGCTGAACCACCCGAACGCGAACCAAGGCAGGCCGGTGATGGACGCCTTGATCGACTGGGCGGCTGGGCGCTGACACTTCACTTCAAAGCCGCTGCCCGCTGCAACCTGTCCCGCACACCCTCCCAGGCCTCGCCCTCAGGCGGCGTCTCGACCCAAATCTCTTGCACACCTTTGGCATCCATGGCCCGCAGCTGCGCAAACAATTCATGGGCGCACTGCGCTGCATCCGAGGGCATCTTCACCCACCAAACACCCGCAGGCACATCCAACACAGAGCGGGTCCACAACGCCACTTGCACATCGATGCTTGGCAAAAGCGACAACATCGCTTCAGCCGACAACAACCGCACACGCGCTTGCGGTGCATAGTGCGATGCCAAGCTGCCTGGTGCTGCGGGGGCTTGTTCGTTCAATGCATCAGCAGAAGTTGCTGACGTGGTTTCATGGCTGGTTGAATTCAACACGGCCACACCACAGGCTTGAGAGAGCTGCGACAAGCTCAGCATGCCCGGGCGCAACAACACCGGCGCAGCACGGCTGCAATCGACGATGGTGGATTCGATGCCGACATCACACGCACCGCCATCCAACACCAAGAGCGATGGAAACGCTTCGCGCACATGCGCGGCTGTGGTGGGGCTGACGCTGCCAAACAGATTCGCGCTTGGGGCCGCCACACCTTGAACGCCCAAGCTTTGTGCCGCTTGCAACACCGATTGCGCCATCGGGTGTGCAGGACAGCGCAGCGCAATGGTGGCGTGACCACCGGCAGCAGCATCGGCCACGCCGCTTTTTTTCGGCAAGATCAGCGTCAACGGACCGGGCCAAAACGCCGTCATCAAGTGCACGGCAAATTCAGGGACATCCTGCGCAAACAAAGCCACTTGCGCCGCATCGACCACATGCACGATGAGCGGGTGATCTGCGGGTCGGCCTTTGGCTTGAAAAATAGCACTTACAGCTTGCGGGTTCAAAGCATCAGCTGCCAGGCCATAGACCGTTTCCGTGGGCAAACCAATCAAGCCGCCTTGTGACAACACGTGGGCGGCTTGCAGCACCGCATCCGATGAAGTTTTCACCACGCAGCCATACCCAAGATGGCGGCGGCTTGCAGGGCCACTTGCTTGGCCGCTTCGGGCGTGGCGGCCGTGATGGTGAGGTGGCCCATCTTGCGACCTTCGCGTGCTTGGGTTTTGCCATACAGGTGCAAATGCACACCAGGCAAAGCCAACACTTGTGGCCAAGGCGGCTCAATGGCTTGGTCACCTTGTGCAAACCACAAGTCGCCCAACAGGTTCAGCATGACGCAAGCGCTGTGCAAGCGCGGCTGCACCAGCGGCAACCCAGCCATGCAACGCACTTGCAATTCAAACTGCGACACATCGCAACTGTTGATGCTGTGGTGTCCGCTGTTGTGCGGGCGCGGTGCAATCTCGTTCACCACCAGCGGGCCCAAGGCTTCACGTTCAGGGCCGTCTTGCAGCAAAAAAAACTCCACACACAGCACACCCACATAGTTCAAGCCGCGCGCCACCTCATGGGCCGCTTTCAAGGCTTGTTGTTCGGTGGCGGCAGGCAAGGCGTTTGCAAACACCTCGGTCACTGCCAAGATGCCGTCTCGGTGCAAATTCACCTGCACCGGCAAGTGCACCATCTGACCATCAAAGCCCCGCGCCAACACCACAGAACATTCTGCGGCCAAGGGCAGGCGTTTTTCCAAAATGCACACGGCGGGGCCAGCGCTTTGCAGCTGCTTCCATGCGGCGGGCAAGTCAGCAAGCGACGCCACCCGCACCTGACCTTTGCCGTCATAGCCCAAGCGTGTGGTTTTCAAAATGCCGGGCAACAAATCAGCAGACACAGAAGTCAAATCTGCTGCTGTGTGCACAACTGCATGCGGCGCCACGGGCACACCGCAAGCCACAAAGTGTGCTTTTTCTTTTGCACGGTCTTGCGCCACCGCCACCGGCCCGGCACCCGGTGCGCAAGGCAAGCTCAAGCCCAATTGGCGCAAGGCTTCAGCGGGCACGTTTTCAAACTCGGTGGTGATGGCCTGGCATTGCGCGGCCATCTGTTGCAAGGCCACAGGGTCGAGGTAATCGGCCGCCACATGCAGATGACTGACCAAGCCTGCCGGGCTGTGTGCATCAGGGTCAAGGACAGCGGTGCGGTAGCCCAAAGCTTGTGCCGCGTGGCTCCACATGCGGCCCAATTGACCGCCACCCAACACGCCCAAGGTGGCGCCTGGCAACAAGGTTTTCAAAGGGCAGGCGGCACGGTCATGGCACGTGCGGCGTCAGTTTGTTGTTGGCGAAACGTTTGCAGCGCAGTCTGCAATTTGGGGTTGTCATGCGCCAACAGAGCCACCACAAACAAGGCCGCGTTGGCCGCGCCTGCTGCACCAATCGCGAAGGTGGCCACTGGAATTCCCTTGGGCATTTGCACGATGCTGTGCAGCGAGTCCACGCCTTGCAAATGCTTGCTGGCCACCGGCACACCCAACACGGGCACCGTGGTTTTGGCGGCCAACATGCCCGGCAAATGCGCTGCACCGCCTGCTCCCGCGATGATGGCTCTGAGGCCGCGGTCGTGCGCCGCTTCGGCATAGGCAAACATGTCGTCGGGCATGCGGTGCGCAGACACCACCTGGGCCTCAAAGCCGATGCCGAAATCTTGCAAGATCTGGGTGGCGTGTTGCATGGTGTCCCAGTCAGAGCTGGAGCCCATGACCACACCGACAAGAATGGGGTTCATGATGAAGGGGCAGTGAACTGCGGGTAAGCTTATGCGTTGACAGAATGCCAAGGCTCATTCGGGCTTTGGCGTGTTGGTGAACTGATTTTATTCCCCTGGACCTGACCCCATGATTGATGTGACCGTTGCCAATTTTGAAGCCGAAGTGATCGCAGCTTCCACCCAAGTGCCTGTGTTGGTGGATTTTTGGGCGCCTTGGTGTGGCCCGTGCAAATCCTTAGGGCCGATTTTGGAAAAACTGGAAGTGGAATACGCTGGCCGCTTCAAGTTGGTGAAGATCAACTCGGACGATGAGCAGCAACTCGCGCAAGCCTTTGGTATTCGCAGCATCCCCACTTGCGTTTTGCTCAAGGACGGCAAGCCCGCCGACGGTTTCATGGGTGCTTTGCCCGAAGGCAAGGTGCGTGAATTTTTAGACAAGCTCTTGCCCTCTGAGGGCGAGTTGATCGCACAAGAGGACCTGAGCGAGGCCGAGGCTTTGCTGGCGCAAGGCGATACCCAAACCGCGTTGGCCAAGTTGCAAGAAGCCTTGGCCATGAACCCCGACAACGATGACGCCCGTTTTGACTACATCAAGCTCTTGATGGCCATGGGTGAACTCGATCAGGCGAAAGCAGCCTTGGCACCCGCGCTGGTGCAAATTCCTTTGCAACTGCGGTTTGAAGCCTTGAAGCACTGGTGGGAGGCGCTGCATTTCGCCACCACCGACGAACGTGCGCAATGGCCTTTAGACCAATTCGATGCGCTGATTGAAAAGAACAAACGCGATTTCGACACCCGCTTGGCCAAGGCGCGTTTGTTGATGGCTGCGGCCGAATGGACCGCGGCCATGGACGAGTTGTTGGAAATCGTGATGCGCGACAAAACCTGGAACGAAGAAGCGGCCCGCAAAAACCTGGTGGCCATTTTGGAGTTGTTGACCCCGCCCAAGGCCAAAGGCGATCAGCCCGTGCCCGGCAAATCCGCCGGTGGCATTGAACTCACCGGCAAAGCCACGGCCCTGGAAGACCCGCAAGCCGAGTTGGTGTCCAAGTACCGACGCCGCTTGAGCATGGCCTTGAACTGAGCTGATTAATTCTTCAACCTCGCCCACGCCTCTTGGTACTTGTCCGCTGTGAGTGAAATCACCTCGGAAGGCAATGTGGGCGCAGGTGCTTGTTTGTTCCAAGCCGCGCCGTCCACCTGTACGGTTTCCAGCCAATCGCGCAAATACTGTTTGTCAAAGCTCGGTGGGTTGGCGCCTTCTTGGTAGGCGTCGGCGGGCCAGTAGCGAGATGAATCTGGCGTCAGCACCTCGTCCATCAGCACCAAGGTGCCCTCGGGGCTCAAGCCAAATTCAAACTTGGTGTCGGCAATCAAGATACCTTTGGCCGCTGCAATGTCATAGGCCGCCTCG
>CALBEV010000064.1 GCA_937891045.1 uncultured Burkholderiales bacterium
GAGTCCCGATTGCACCTGTCCACGAAAGCCAAGAAGCGAAACTAGCCGATCACCCACACACTGCCTGTTCACCCTGTGAATACATGCAGTCTGGACCATTATGAAACAGAAAACTGGTTCAAAACCAAGTATTTATCCTCACTTGGTTGTGAAAACCCGCAAAAAAACCACATATCTCACCAACTCGTCTCGCGATCTGGGCTGGAATTGATTTTGTGGATGCTCAAATCCGCGCCTTCAAACTCTTCTTCTTGGCTCAGGCGAAGGCCAACAAAAAATTTCAGCAAACCATACAAGACAACCGAGCACAGCACGGCCCAAACGATGCCAAGCAAGGTGCCCAGCAGTTGCGCGGTGAAGTTCACGCCGCCCAAGCCACCCAAGCTGGTGCTGCCAAACAAACCGGCAGCGATGCCGCCCCAGGTGCCGCACAAACCATGCAAGGGCCACACGCCCAACACGTCATCGACCTTCCATTTGTTTTGCGTCCAAGTGAACATGAACACAAACAAAGCACCGGCCACGCCGCCGACCACCAAAGCGCCCAGCGGGTGCATCAGGTCCGAGCCAGCACAAACCGCCACCAAACCCGCCAACGGGCCGTTGTGAACAAAGCCCGGGTCGTTCTTGCCCAGCCAAAGCGCGGTGAGTGTGCCGCCCACCATGGCCATCAGGCTGTTGACCGCCACCAGGCCTGAAACCTTGTCGATGGTTTGGGCGCTCATCACATTGAAACCAAACCAACCGACACACAACACCCAAGCGCCCAAGGCCAGGAAAGGAATGCTGGAAGGCGGGTGGGCCGAAACAGCACCGTCTTTTTTATAGCGGTTGGCGCGTGCGCCCAGCAACAACACGGCGGGCAAGGCAATCCAGCCGCCGACCGCATGCACCACCACCGAGCCGGCGAAATCATGGAACTCGGCGCCTGTTGTCGCTTTCAGCCACGCCTGGAAACCGAAGTGCTGGTTCCAGACGATGCCTTCAAAGAAAGGGTAGATAAAGCCGACGATGACAGCGGTTGCAAACAATTGAGGGTAAAAGCGAGCGCGTTCGGCGATGCCGCCAGAGACGATGGCGGGAATGGCGGCGGCAAAGGTGAGCAAGAAGAAGAACTTCACCAGGTCATAGCCGTTGCGCTCGGCCAAGCTGCTTGCATCGACGAAAAACGTCGTGCCATACGCCACGCTGTAACCCACCACGAAATACGCCACGGTTGAAACGCTGAAGTCGGCCAGGATTTTGACCAAGGCATTCACCTGGTTTTTCTTGCGAACCGTGCCCAGCTCTAAAAACGCAAAACCGGCGTGCATGGCCAAAACCATGATGGCGCCAAGCAAGATGAACAATGCGTCCGCGCCCTGTTTCAGTGCATCCATGTGACCTCCTGGGGATAGATGTTTGTTTTTGGTGCAAAAAAAGGCGCAAACTTTGTTGCGCACCATTTCAAAGCAAGTTGCGCACCAAATGACATCAGGTTTGCTTGAAAATCGGGCCAAGAAAGGGTGTTTGGGCCAATTTCAGCGGCAAAGAGGTTTGTTGGCTTCCATGCCTAATCAGGGGCATCCAAAGCGTATCAAGTTTTGCCAAGAAGCGAGGCTGAGAAAGAGCCCTTTGAATATTCGTTAAACTTCAAAGACAGCGCCGATTTGAATCAGCTTGCGGGCGCATTAACAAATACTGCTAAAGACGTCCGTCGATTCGGCCGCGTTTTTAGCGATGCCGGATTTTTTTTGGATGTCATTCACCGTCACGCCCCAATCCATGTCGTTCAGCCAAGCCCTGCCGCTGCAAGGCGGCGGCAGCTTGCGCGACTACCAGCTGAGCTATGAAACCTACGGCAGTTTGAACGCCGAGCGCAGCAACGCGGTGCTGATTTGCCACGCCTTGAACGCCTCGCACCATGTGGCGGGCAGTTATGCGGGTCAAGCCAAAAGCGAGGGCTGGTGGGACAACATGATTGGTCCTGGCAAACCGGTGGACACCAACCGTTTTTTTGTGATTGGCGTGAACAACCTGGGCTCGTGTTTTGGCTCCACCGGACCGATGCACACCAACCCCGACACGGGCCGCATTTATGGTGCCGACTTTCCGGTGGTGACCGTGGAAGACTGGGTGGATGCACAAGCCCGTTTGGTCGAGGCCTTGGGCATCACGCAACTGGCGGCTGTCATGGGTGGCAGCTTGGGCGGCATGCAGGCCCTGAGTTGGAGCCTGCGATACCCCGAGAAACTGCGCCATGCGGTGGTGATTGCCAGTGCGCCCAATTTGAACGCCGAGAACATTGCATTCAATGAAGTGGCGCGTCGCGCCATCGCCACCGACCCCGACTTTCATGGCGGTCATTTCTACGAACACGGCGTGGTGCCCAAACGCGGTTTGCGCATCGCCCGCATGTTGGGCCACATCACCTACCTGAGTGACGACGTGATGAACACCAAGTTTGGCCGCATGTTGCAAAACGGCGATGTTTTGAAATACAGCACGCAAGAGATTGAATTTCAAATCGAGAGTTATTTGCGGCACCAAGGCGACAAGTTCAGCGAGTACTTTGACGCCAACACCTATTTGCTCATCACCCGGGCGCTGGATTATTTCGACCCGGCCAAAGCACATGCGCACAACCTGACCCAGGCCTTGGCCCGCGCCACCGCGCAGTTTTTGTTGGTGAGTTTCACCACCGATTGGCGTTTTGCCCCCGCCCGCAGCCGTGAAATGGTGCAAGCGCTGGTGGCCAACCAACGCGATGTGAGTTATGCCGAAATCGATGCGCCGCATGGCCACGACGCCTTTTTGTTGGACGACCCGCGCTATTTGTCCTTGGTGCGGGCTTATTTCGAGCGCATCAGCTTGGAGGCCCACGCATGAACAAGGTGCTGAAAGACGCGGTGACCCGCATGGTGCCGTATGGCAGCCGGGTGCTTGACTTGGGTTGCGGCAATGGCGAGCTGTTGGCCCACTTGCAAGCGCAGCATGGCTGCACCGGTTATGGCGTAGAAATTGACGACGCCAATGTGTTGGCCTGTGTGCAGCGCGGTGTGCAGGTGATTCAACTCAACCTGGACCAGGGCTTGGCGCTGTTTGGAGACCAAAGTTTTGATGTGGTCTTGCAAATCGACACCTTGCAGCATTTGCGCAATGCCGAAACCATGCTGCGCGAAACCGTGCGGGTGGGCCGCATGGGTGTCGTCACCTTCCCAAATTTTGCGCATTGGCCCAATCGCCTGAGTGTGTTGCAAGGCCACATGCCGGTCACCAAAAAACTGCCCTACCAGTGGTATGACACGCCCAACATCCGGGTGGGCACGTTCTCAGACTTTCGCGCCTTGGCTGAAAAAAACAATTTGCGGATTCAAGACGCCTTCGGTTTGCAAGAGTTTGGCCAAGTGCGTTGGTGGCCGAATGCGCGGGCCGCCACGGCTGTGTTTCAATTGAGCGCTGATCAACCCTGAAGAATTCATGTCCACCATTGCCGCCCATCACGCTTTCCATGCCACCACCAGCGACTGGCTGAGTGGCGACCACACCTTGGCGCGCTACCACTGGCCCTCCCCCGAACTGCCCGCCAAAGCCCAAGTGTTGTTGGTGCACGGCTTGGGCGAGCACATGGGCCGCTACAACCATGTGGCCTTTGCCTTGCAAAGTGCCGGTTATGCGGTGCAGGGCTACGACCATGTCGGCCATGGCCTGTCCAGCGGCGAGCGTGGTGATGTCGCCACGCCCAACCAACTGGTGGAAGATTTAGCGGCTGTTGTTGCCGATATCCAGCACCACAAACCCCGCACGGAGCCCTTGGTCATTTTGGGTCACAGCATGGGCGGTTTGGTGGTGGCGCGTGCCTTGGGTCAGCAGGCGTGCACTGCAGACGCCGCCGTGTTGAGCGCCCCAGCGTTTGCCGCCTTCACCAACGCGGTGCAAAAACTGCTGTTGGCCACCATCCCGAAATTCTTTCCCCATCTGCGCGTGGCCAATGGCTTGCAACTTCCTTGGCTGGCGCGTGACGCGCAAGTGGTGCGGGCTTACCGCGAAGACAAACTGGTGCACGACCGCATCGCAGCGGGCTTGGCCGCTTGGATCATGGACGAAGGCGCCAAGGCGGTGCAAGACGCTGCGCAATGGCGCACACCATCACTCTTGCTTTATGCCGGTCAAGACCGTTTGGTGAATCCGCAGGGAAGCGTTGACTTTGCAGCAGCAGCCTCGCCGCAGTTTTTGCAGACCCAGTGTTTCAACGTGATGTACCACGAGATCTTCAACGATCCGGAAAAGCACCTGGTGTTCAACAAGCTGAGCACCTGGTTGGATCAGCGTTTTGCCAAGGCTTGATCGCGCTTGAGGCCGATCAGGTCCATCGCAGGCCGCCGGGGCGAGTTCTCAAAGCAATTGGGCCAACACCGCCAAGGGCGCGGTTTCGGCGCGCAACACCCTCGCCCCCAACTGCACCGGCACAAAGCCTTTGGCCAAGGCCCAGGCTTCTTCTTCAGCACTCAAACCCCCTTCCGGCCCACTCAACAGCGTGAGCTTGGACGGTGGCGTGGACCACAGGCTGCGCCAATCTTGCGAACTGGCTTGAAACGACAACAAAACGCGTGGGTGGTCAGCGGCCTCGGGCAGTGATTTCAACCAATCGGCCAGCGACACCGGTGCGTCAATCTGCGGCAACCGGTTGCGCCCAGATTGCGCACACGCGGCTTGCGCAATGCCTTGCCAATGCGCTTGGCGCTTCAAGGCGCGTTCGCCGCTCAGGCGCAGCACCGTGTGTTGGGTGCTCAAGGGTGTGAGTTGTGCCACGCCCAGTTCGGTGGCTTTTTCCACCAACCAATCCATACGCTCGTTGGCGGGCATGCCCAAGGCGATGTGGGTTGCGCACACCGCTTCGCGTTCTTGCGGCTCGTGCGACAACACCTCGATGTCCACCGTGTGCTTGCCCATGTGCACCACACGGGCCGTGTGGCTGCCGCCCAAGCCGTTGAACAAACACAGCTTGTCCCCAGGTTGCATGCGCAACACCTGCACATGGCGGGCGGCCTCATCGGGCAGTTGAAGGCTGGCGCCGACCGGCAAGTCACAAGCCGCGTGGATGCGAGGGAGTCGGTTGCTCACACGCGGCCAAACGCATAGCCGCTGACGGCTTGCTCGCCTTCAATCTGATCGAGCAAACGCAGCAAGGGGGTGAGTTCGCGGTAGCGGCTGGCGGTGGCCCGCATGTAGCCGATGAAGCGCGGCGTGTCGCCCAGGTATTTCGGCTTGCCGTCACGCAGCGTCAGCCGCGCAAAGATACCGGCCACTTTCAGGTGCCGCTGCAAACCCATCCATTCCACAGCGCGGTAAAACGCGCCGAAATCGGCGTGCCAGTCTGCATGGTTCATGAGACCCAAAACGCGGGCTTTTTCCCAATAGCGCACCGTGATGTCCAAGCAAAAGTCTTCGTCCCAGCTGGCAAAGGCGTCGCGCATCAGGCTGGCAATGTCGTAGGTGATGGGACCATAGACCGCGTCCTGAAAATCCAGCACGCCCAAACGTTGTTCAGTCGGATGATCTGACACCATCAGGTTGCGCGGCATGAAGTCGCGGTGCACAAACACCTGGGGCGCCGCCAAGTTGTGGGCCACCAAGCGATCAAACACGGTTTGCAGGCTTTGTTGTTGCTTGTCGTCCAGCACCAACTGTTTGTGCTGGGACACGTACCAATCGGGGAAGAGTTGCAGCTCGCGGCGCAACAAGGCCTCGTCATAGGGGGGCAACACATGGGGCTTGGAGGCTTGTTGCCAGAGCACCAAGGCATCAACAGCTTGCAAAAACAAGGCTTGCCGTTGTGGCAGTTCAGCGTCGGCCAGCACCTGCATCATGGTGTGCGCACCCAAGTCGTCCAGCAGCATGAAGCCCTGGGGCGGGTCCCAGGCCAACACCTGCGGCGCCAGCAGGCCAGCATCGGTCATCAGCTTGGCGATGGTGACAAACGGCTGCGCGTTTTCTTTGTCGGGTGGCGCGTCCATCAGGATGAATGTGCCTGGAGTGCCCTCCACCCGAAAGTAGCGGCGAAAACTCGCGTCCGCCGATGCGACCCGCACCGAAGCGGGGTTCAAGCCGTGCGCAGGGGCGATGGCCAACAGCCAATCGGTGAAAGCTTGGCCGCGTGGCGCGTCAGACCAGCCCAAGGCGGCAACCGCGGCTTGGGGCGACAGCGCAGTGGCCGAGGAGGGGTGGGAGGTGCTCATGGATAATCCAAATTCTACAAACAGCGCTTTCGCCAGCGATTCCGTTTCCCATGCGCATGCCTTCCCCCTTGTCGATGCTTGCTGGCTTGCTGCCATGGGCTTGTCTTTGGGCGGCACAGGCTTTGGCGCAAACCGGGCCGCAGTTGCAAAGCACCGAGCAGCTGCAAAGCTTGGAGGACCCCCCAAGCACGGTGCCGGTGTTGCCCTTGAGCACGAAGGTGGCGCCCAAACTGCAACTCAAACTCAGCAGCGGCCTGACTGAAAACCTCACGCCAGCGGACAAAGAACAACTGCCGACCTATGTGCAAAGCGACCAGGTGCAAGGCCGTTCGGATTTGGCTGTGCAATTGCAAGGCAGTGTGGTGCTGCGACGAGGCGACACCTTGATTCGCGCCGACCGCCTGGACTATGACCAAGTCAATGACCGGGTGCAAGCCAGCGGCCAAGTGCACATGAACCGGGGCGGCACCCGTTACCAAGGCAGTTACCTGGACTTGGAGATCGACGCCATGAGCGGCTTTGTGTTGAAGCCACAGTTTCAAATACTGCGGGGCTCGGGTCATGGTCGTGCCGAGCGAATGGACTTCATCGATGAAAAGCGATCCGTTGCCAAAAAAGCCACTTACACCACCTGCACCCGCCAACCCGGACCCTCTTGGTTTCCTGCGTGGATGATGAACGCCGAACAAATTAGTTTTGACATCGACAAAAACGAAGGTGTGGCAAAGAACGCGGTGTTGCGCTTTTTAGGCGCGCCGATTTTGGCGGCCCCCAGCGTCAGCTTTCCATTGAACGAAGAACGTAAATCGGGTTTTTTGCCGCCGGTGTTTGGCGTGGACAGTTTGGGTGGGGTGGAAATGAGCCTGCCCTATTACCTGAACCTGGCCCCGAATCGCGACCTGACCATCACGGCCACGCCCATGACCCAGCGCGGCGTGAAATTCAGCAACGAATTCAGGTACATGGAGCGGCCCTTGCCCTTGCCGCCGTTCCAAGGCACTTCTCGCCTCGAGTTGATGCCGATGGACGATTTGCGCGACCAAGCCCGCTGGGGCTTCAGCCACAGCCATGTGGGTTGGGGCGACATGAGCCAACCGATTGGGTTTGGCTTCACGGTGAACAGGGTCAGCGATTACAACTACTGGCGGGACTTCGCTTCGACCACCGGCGACCCGCTGGCGCAACGCATCTTGCCCAACTCTGCCAACATGACCTGGGCCCGCGGCACACTCACCACAGGGGTGAGCGTGTTGCAGTGGCAAACCATGCAAGACCCGGACCCCGCGGCGTCGATTGCCTCGCCGTTTGACCGCATGCCACAACTCAATGCCAACTATTTGCGTGCCGATTTGCCCGGCGGCTTCGATTGGAACCTGTCCGGTGAGCTGACCCGATTCACGGTGGACCGTTCCACCTATTGCACTTACAACCCAGGCAGCGCTTACTGCTACCAACCGAATGCCGCCCGCATCGTGGTGCACAACCAGTTGGCGCGGCCCATCTTGGTGCCCTATGGGTACTTGACTCCCAAGCTGATGTTGCAAGCGCGGCAGTACCAGTATGAAAACAATTACAGCGGGATTTATGGCGACCGCCGCCAACCCAGTTTGTCCGAGGGTGTGGCCGTGCCCACCTTCAGCTTGGACACCGGCGCGGTGCTGGAGCGGCGCACCAGTTTGTTTGGCAGCAATTGGACCCAAACCCTGGAGCCCCGGGCGTTTTACGTGCACACCTTGTACCGGGATCAAAACGACTTGCCCAATTACGACACCGGTTTCAATGACTTCAACTTCGCCACCGTTTTCACCGAGAACGCGTTTTCTGGCGCCGACCGCATCTCGGACAGCCACACCTTCACCATGGGTGCCACCTCGCGCTTGATCAACCCCGACACCGGTGCCGAGGGGGCGCGGTTTGGTGTTGCGCAGCGGCTGCGCTTGAGCGATCAACGGGTGTTGTTGACACCCAGGGAGGCCCCTGTTTCAGGCACCTTCAGCGACATCTTGGGCGGTGCCAGCCTGTACCTGACGCCGCGCTTGTCCCTGGACAGCATGGTGCAGTACAACCAAGAATTGAAGCTGTCTGAAAAATCATCGCTGGGGGCGCGTTTCAGCCCGACCAGCTACCGCACCGTCACCGCCGCATACCGGTTTCAGCGCGATTCTTCGGAAACGGTGGACCTGTCTTGGCAATGGCCGGTCAATGATTTGTGGGCCGACTTTGGCGTGGATGCCCAGCAAGGCAAGGGCTTGGGTGAGAACCGCTGGTACACCTTGGGCCGCTTGAACTACAGCATGAAAGAACAGCGCTTGATGGAGTCCTTGCTGGGCTTTGAATACGACGCTGGCTGCTGGGTGGCGCGTTATGCCCTGACCCGCACCCAAATTTCACAGGACAACTCCACCACCCGCTTGATGTTCCAATTGGAACTGAATGATTTTTCCCGTTTGGGCGTGGGCGCCTTGTCCTCGGTCAAAGACAATATCTCGCGCTATCAAAATCTGCGCGAACCCTTGAAATTCACACCCAGCCGATTTGGTCAATATGAATGAACGCCGCTTGCAAGCCACTTTGAAACACACCCTGTGGGGCGCCTTGGTCCTGAGCTGTTGGCTCAGTCCCGGGGCCTGGGCGCAAACCCTCAAGCCCTCGCAACCCGTGCCCGCCAAGTCCAGCAGCGGCTTGAGCGTGCGCAACCCCGCCGCCGCCTTGTCCACCATCACCCTGGACGCCGCCGCGCCCAAGGCCCTGGATTTCATCGTTGCCGTGGTTGACAACGAGCCGATCACCAACCTCGAGGTGAACCGCTTGGTGTCCTTGGCCGACCCGTCCGCCGCCAAAATGAACCGCAGCGCCTTGTTGTTGGAGGCCTTGGAAACTTTGATTGATGAAACCGCCCAACTGAATGTGGCACGGCAAGCCGGTATCCAAGTGCCACCCGATGAACTCGAGCAAGCCTTGGCCAGCACGGCGCAGCGCAACCAAATCAGCGTCGATGACATGCGCCAGCGGTTGAAAGAGCAAGGCGTGTCCTGGGAACAGTACCGCAGCCAAATCCGCCGACAAATCATGTTGCAGCGGGTGCGCGAGCGCGAGGTGAGCGGGCGCATCAAGATCCAAGACTTTGAAGTGGACGCGTTTTTGCGCGAACAAAGCCAGGCCAATGTTGGCAAACCTGCCGATATCCACATCGCCCACATCTTGATTGCCGTGCCCGAAAAAGCCAACGGTGATGAAGTGGCGCAGTTGCTCACCAAGGCCGATGACTTGTTGAAAAAAGCCAAGGCGGGCCAAGACTTTGGCAAGCTAGCCGCGCAGTTTTCACAGGCCCCCGACCGCAACAACGGCGGTCAGCTGGGCTTGCGCAGCCCCGATCGCTACCCCAGCTTGTTTGCCGATGCGGTCAAGGGTTTGGCGGTGGGCGAGGTCACCGGCCCGGTGCGATCAGGGGCAGGCTTTCATTTGCTCAAACTCATCGAGCGGCGCAATGCAGGCGATTTGCCATCGACCGTCACCCAAACCCGGGCTCGGCATATTTTGTTGCGCCCGGGCGGCCAGCTCAGCCAAGACGCGGCCCGCGCCAAACTGGCCAGCTACCGCAAACAGGTGGAAACCGGTTTGGCCAAGTTTGAAGATTTGGCGCGTGACCATTCGCAAGACGGCTCTGCCAACCAAGGCGGCGATCTCGGCTGGGCCAACCCCGGCATGATGGTGCCCGAGTTCGAGGCTGCCATGGCCAAGCTGGCACCTGGCCAAGTGGGCGATCCCTTGGTGTCGCGCTTTGGTGTGCACCTGATTCAGGTGCTGGAGCGCCGGGAAGCGCCGTTGAGCGTGCGAGACCAGCAAAACTTGGCCCGCAATGTGTTGCGCGAGCGCAAGTTTGACGAGGCCTACAAAAACTGGGAGCGCGAAGTGCGCGGCCGCGCTTATGTGGAATACCGTGAAACGCCGCAATAAGCGCACCGCCTGATGGCGCAGCATCATGCGCGAAAGCGATTTGGCCAGCACTTTCTGACCGACGGCGCGGTCATCGACCAGATTGTGCAAGCCATCGCCCCGCTGCCTGGAGAAGCCATGGTGGAAATCGGCCCCGGTTTGGCCGCCATGACACAGCCTTTGGTGGAGCGACTGGGCCACTTGAACGTGATTGAACTCGACCGCGATTTGGCCCTGCGCTTGCGCCAGCATCCGCAGCTCTCTGTGACCGAAGCCGATGTTTTGAACGTGGACTTCACAGCGCTGGCGACCTCTTTGCAAACCCAGCAGTTGCGCGTGGTCGGCAACCTGCCCTACAACATCTCCACACCCATTTTGTTTCACCTGCTCGACCATGTGGCGGTGGTTAAAGACCAGCATTTCATGCTGCAAAAAGAAGTGGTTGAGCGCATGGTGGCGTCTCCTTCCACCGCCAACTACGGCCGCTTGAGCGTGATGCTGCAATGGCGTTACGACATGGAAATGGTCTTGTTGGTGGGCCCCCAAGCCTTCGACCCACCGCCGCGCGTGGACAGCGCCGTGGTGCGCATGACGCCTTGGCCGCAACCCGCCGACGTGCAGCTCAAGCTGTTGAGCGAGTTGGTGCAAGTGGCGTTCAGCCAGCGCCGCAAACTGCTGCGCCACACCTTGGGCCAATGGCTAGAGGCACGGGCTTTCAGCGGTGTGTTTGATGTGAAACGCCGCGCCGAAGAAGTGGCGGTGGCGGAGTATGTGGCGCTGGCGCAGGCGCTGACCACCAAGGCGTGAAGCGTTATTCAAATGATGCTTGAGCGGGTTTATGCGGCCCCGCTGGCCAAGTCTTTCAGCAAGGTCTCGCGCATCTCGCGCTTCATCAATTTGCCGTTGGCGTTGCGCGGCAAGGGCGTGTGGCTGAGCGTGAAACTCTCAGGCACTTTTTCGCGCGACAAGCGGCTGCTGCAAAAGGCACCCAGCTCGTCGCCGGTGGCATCGTGGCGCAGCGACACAAAGGCATGGACCCGCTCGCCCAACACCGGGCAGGGCTTGGCGACGATGGCGCACTCGGCCACGGCTGGGTGCTCATACAAGGTGTTTTCCACCTCGATGCAATAAATTTTGTAGCCGCCGCGGTTGAGCATGTCTTTTTTGCGGTCGAGGATGCGCACATAGCCCTCGGCGTCGATGCTGCCCATGTCGCCCGACTTCCAAAACCCATCGACAAATTCTTTCGCCGTGGCCTCGGGGTTGTGCCAGTAACCGGCCACCACCATCGGGCCTTTGATCCAAATTTCGCCCATCTCACCAGCTGGCAGCTCGTGGCCGTCGTCGTCCACCACTTTCATCTCGGCGCAGGGCACGGGCAGGCCCACGGTGTCGTTGTGGGTCGCCGTTTCGCCCGGCGGCATCATGGTCGCGGGCGAGGTGGTTTCGGTCGCGCCATAGCAGTTCATCAGCACCAACAGCGGCAACTTCTGCGCCAGCGCGTCGATGCTGGCCACGGGCATCGGTGCGCCGCCATAAGCCCCCACGCGCCAAGCGCTGAGGTCGAGCGTGGCGAACGAGTCTTGCAGCAGGCACAGGTTGTACATGGCCGGCACCATCAGGCTGTGCGTCATGCGTTCGCGCACCGCCAAGTCCAAAAACAATGGCGCTTTGAAGGCGGGCAGGATGACCAATTTGCCAGCGGCGTGCAGCATAGTGGTGACCAGCGCCACCAGGCCGGTTACATGACTCAGCGGCACCGCGGCGATGCTGCAATCCTGGGGCCCCAGCCCCATGCCGACTTGGAAATGCATGCAGGAATGCACCACACCGAAGTGGCTGAGCATCGCGCCCTTGGGCCGACCGGTGGTGCCCGAGGTGTACAAAATCACCACCGTGTCTTCTTCTTGCACCGGCGCTGCATGCACCAGTGGCGCATCCGCCAACAGGCTGTCAAAGTCCAGCGCGTCGGGGCAGCCGTCAAAACTCACACGCCATTGCAAACCCGGCAGGCTGTTTTTTGCAGGCAAGACAGCCTGCAACTCGGCGTCATGTACCAACAGCCGGGCTCCGCAATGCTCGAGCATGTAGTGCAGGCCGGGCGTTTGTTCTCTCACGCTCAAGGGCACGGTGATCGCGCCCAAGCGGGTGGCGGCCAGCAGGCACAGCACGAACTCGATGCGGTTGCTCAGCAGCAGCGCCACGCGGTCCCCGGCTTGCAGGCCCAGCGTTTGCCAGCCTGCCGCCAATCGGCCCACCAGCTGGTCGAGTGCGAGGTAGGTGAGGCGCGTGTCGTTGCAGACCAGCGCCGTGCCCTGCGGGTTGCTTGCCACGGCATTCACCAGCAGGGCATGCAGGCTGCGCGGTCGCGGCGTGAAGCAGCGCAGTTTGCGTTGGAAATGCGTCTCGGTGGACAGGATCGGCCAGTGCATTTGGGAAAGTGTCATGGCAGCTGTCCTGAGGCGTCAAGCCGCCAAGCGCTGGGCGATGGCGGCTTTGGTGGCGGGCAACTCGGGCGGCAAGTGGTGTGCGAGTTGCTGGAACAGCTCTTCGTGCAATTTCAACTCTTGCACCCAAGCGGCCTTGTCCACGTGCGTCACAGTGTTGAACTGCTCGGCGCTGAAACTCAGGCCCGTCCAGTTCAATTCGTTGTAGTTGGGGCTGATGCCGAAGACGTTTTCAGCGCCTGTTGCGCCGCCTTCAATGCGGTCGATCATCCACTTCAAGACGCGCATGTTTTCGCCATAACCGGGCCAAACAAATTTACCGTCTTCACCTTTGCGGAACCAGTTGACACAGTAAATGGCGGGCAATTTGGCGCCGCTGGCTTGCAACTGCTGGCCCAGCTTCAACCAGTGCTGGAAATAGTCGCTCATGTTGTAGCCCATGAAGGGCAGCATGGCAAAGGGGTCGCGGCGCACCACGCCTTGTTGGCCCGCGGCGGCGGCCGTGGTTTCCGAGCCCATGGTGGCGGCCATGTAGACGCCTTCCACCCAGTTGCGGGCTTCGGTGACCAGGGGCACGGTGGTTGATCTGCGGCCGCCAAAAATGAAGGCGTCGATGGTGACGCCAGCAGGGTCGTCCCAGGCGCTGTCCAGCGCCGGGTTGTTGGTGGCGGCCACGGTGAAGCGGGCGTTCGGGTGCGCGGCTTTGGCACCGGTTTCTTTGGCGATGGCCGGGGTCCAGTCTTGGCCTTGCCAGTCGATGCAATGCGCTGGCGCGTCGCTCATGCCTTCCCACCAGACATCGCCGTCGTCGGTCAGGGCCACGTTGGTGAAGATCACATCTTGGTGCAAGCTGGCCATGCAATTGGGGTTGGTCAAGGTGTTGGTGCCCGGGGCCACGCCAAAGTAACCCGCTTCGGGGTTGATGGCACGCAGGCGGCCGTCGGCACCCGGTTTGATCCAAGCGATGTCGTCACCGATGGTGGTGACTTTCCAGCCCGGCATGCCCGCAGGCGGGATCAGCATGGCGAAATTGGTTTTGCCACAGGCGCTTGGGAACGCGGCGGCCACGTGGTATTTTTTGCCCTCGGGGTTGGTCACGCCCAGAATCAGCATGTGCTCGGCCAACCAGCCTTGGTCGAGGCCCATGTTGGAGGCGATGCGCAGCGCAAAGCATTTTTTGCCCAACAGTGCATTGCCGCCGTAGCCCGAGCCGTAAGACCAGATTTCGCGGGTCTCGGGGTAGTGCACGATGTACTTGGTTTTGTTGCACGGCCAGCTGACATCTTTGTCGCCTGCCTTCAACGGCGCACCCACGGTGTGCACGCAGGGCACGAATTCGCCGTGCTCGCCCAACACCTCGTACACGGCTTGGCCCATGCGGGTCATGATCTTCATGTTGACCGCCACGTAGGCGCTGTCGGACAACTCGATGCCGATGTGGGCGATCGGGCTGCCCAAGGGGCCCATTGAAAACGGCACCACGTACATGGTGCGACCGGCCATGCAGCCGTCAAACAGCGGTTGCAAGGTTTGGCGCATCTCGGCTGGGTCCATCCAGTTGTTGGTGGGTCCCGCGTTTTCTTTGTGCGTCGAGCAGATGTAGGTGCGGTCTTCCACCCGGGCCACGTCTGACGGGTCGGAGCAAGCGAGGAAGGAGTTGGGGCGCTTGGCCGGGTTGAGTTTTTTGAAGGTGCCCGCATCCACCAGCGCTTGGCAAAGTTGTTGGTACTCGGCTTGGCTGCCGTCGCACCAGTGCACCGCGGCCGGTTTGCACAAGGCCACCATGTCGGCGACCCAGGCGATGAGTTTTTTGTTTTTCACGAACGATGGGGCGGTCAGCCCCGCGCCTGCATGGGCGGTGGTGGTCATTGCTGTCTCCTAAGCTTCAATTGATTCAGCGCAAACACCTGCGGCAAGTGTTTGTGCAAAAGCAATAAAAAAAGCGCCAAGAGGCTGGCGCTCAGAGCAAGGCAAGGACTGGGGCGGTCAGCCCATGAAGACGGCGATGAAGGCCAGCAAAAAGATCAGGATGCCGCCGCCGATGGGCAGCACATAGGGCATGTAAGGGACAATCGATTCAACGACGTCTTCTGGGGTGTCGGCGGGGTGTTGGTTGTCGGACATGGTGTCACCTGAAACAAAAGAAGACCCATTCTAAAACACCCCACCTGACCGAAACCTTATGATGCCCCTCCCTCCCCCGTCTCCTTGGTGACCATGCCCAACACCCCCAAATACACCCGTGGCCAGGCCCTGCCTGGCATCTTGCAACAGCGCATTGCCATCCTAGACGGCGCCATGGGCACGATGATCCAGCGCTTCAAACTGAGCGAAGCTCAGTACCGGGGCGAGGGCTACAGCGGACCGGGCAGCGTGGGCCAGCGGTTTGCCGACGTCCCCAAGGACGTCAAAGGCAACAACGAGTTGCTCAGCCTGACCCGCCCGGACGTGATCCGCGATATCCACGAAGGTTATTTGGCCGCTGGCGCCGACATGGTGGAAACCAACACCTTTGGCGCCACCACCATCGCCCAGGCCGATTACGACATGGCCGACTTGGCCAGTGAAATGAACCGCGCTTCGGCGCAAATTGCCCGCGCCGCCTGTGACAAATTCAGCACCCCCGACAAGCCCCGCTTCGCTTTGGGCGCTTTGGGCCCCACCCCCAAAACCGCCAGCATCAGCCCGGATGTGAACGACCCCGGCGCCCGCAATGTGAATTTCGAGGAACTGCGCCAAGCCTATTTCGAGCAAGTGCAGGCGCTGGTGGAAGGTGGCGTGGACGCGCTGCTGCTGGAAACCATCTTCGACACCTTGAACGCCAAGGCGGCGCTGTTTGCCATCGACGAGTATTTCGAAGCCAGCGGCGAGCGGCTGCCACTCATCATCAGCGGCACCGTGACCGACACCTCTGGGCGCATCCTGAGCGGCCAAACCGTGACCGCGTTTTGGCACAGCGTGCGCCATGCCCAGCCTTTGGCCGTGGGCCTGAACTGCGCCTTGGGCGCGGCGCTGATGCGCCCTTACATCCAAGAGCTGGCCAAGGTGGCCGGTGACACCTTCATCAGCTGCTACCCGAACGCCGGTTTGCCCAACCCGATGAGCGACACCGGTTTTGACGAGACGCCGGAGGTGACCAGCCGCTTGCTGCACGAGTTCGCCGCCGAGGGCTTGGTCAACATCGTCGGCGGCTGCTGCGGCACCACGCCCGAGCACATCGCGGCCATTGGGCAGGCGGTGGGGCCGTTGCGGCCAAGGCTGTTTCATGCCTGAAGTGGCCGGGAAGTCACGCCAGCTTGCCGACCACGGTGGGCTCGTCCGCCGCTCACCGCCACTTCGTGGCAACGTT
>CALBEV010000065.1 GCA_937891045.1 uncultured Burkholderiales bacterium
TTGACTGCTGGGCATGGTGTTGTCTCGCAATATTCAATATATGAACCTTCTAAAGGTTAACGAATTATCATTTGGCAGGACTTGAATTAATTTAAATCATTGATGATTATCATGATTTATGAAAGCAGTGCTGAAATATGTAAAGTTCAATGCATTCATATTGTGAACTTAAATCTTGATTTTCTAGGGTTTTTCAGCATGGGTCACCAACCCGCTTATGGTCGAATTTCTGCATCCATCAACGCAAGGAGGCTTTCATGAAATGGTTATCTGCATTGGGTTCACGCTGGCTGTGGGGGGCTTTGTTGCTCTGTGTATCGGCACTGAATCCCGTGGTTGCGCAAAATTTCAAATCGGGTTCATTCACCACCAGTGACGGTGTGAAGATCAACTACCTCGAAGCTGGCAAAGGCCCTGTCATGGTGTTGATTCCGGGGTGGTCACAAACAGCCGCTCAATTCAAACACCAGTTAACGGGACTGAGCGACAAATTCCATGTGTATGCCTTGGACATGCGTGGGCATGGCGATTCAGAGAAACCCAATCATGGCTATCGCATTCATCGCTTGTCCGCCGATGTGCGTGAGTTTTTGGTTGGCAAGAATTTGAAAAATGTGGTGCTGGGTGGGCATTCCATGGGGTGCTCCGTCATCTGGGGCTATTGGGAACTGTATGGCGGTGACCGCATTTCGAAGTTGCTGTTGATCGACCAAATGCCCATGATCACCGCGAACCCAGCATGGTCTGAGCAGGAAAAACAAGATGCTGGTGCGATCTTTGACGGCAAGTCGCTGTATGACACGGCCAACGCGTTGGCCGGTCCCGATGGTGTCCAAGTCACCGAGGGCTTCATCACCGGCATGTTCACGATGAATTTTTCACGCGATGAAGTCAAGTGGGCCATTGAGCAAAACTTGAAATTCCCACGCAAGCATGCAGCAGCCTTGCTGTATGACCATGCCACCAACGATTGGCGCGACATCATTCCCCGCATCAATGTGCCTACTTTGCTTGTTGGTGCCAAAACCAGTCTGGTAAGTTGGAAGTCTGTGCAGTGGGAAGCCAGCGTGATCAAAGGATCCCGGGTTGAAATCTTTGAAGAAAACGAGGGTGGCAACCACATGATGTTCCACGAGAACCCCACCAAATTCAATCAACTGGTCAAGGACTTCGCGGCCAAATAAACACGCATGGTTTTTTCAGGGGGCAACTGCGCAATCTGCCTTGGTAGCTTGCGCAGTTTTTTGAGGAATTCATGCTGTGGATTTGTTGAGCCTTTACGAAGTGATGCTGCGCATCCGAGCATTTGAGAATGCAGCAGAGCGGGCCAGTCAGGGCGGCGTACAAGCGTTTGGCCAATCGGCCACGTCTGCCGCCTATGTGCGTGGGCCACTGCATCTGTCAACCGGTCAAGAAGCTGTCGCAGCAGGCGTGTGTGCGCATTTACAAAAGGCAGATTTGTTGACGTCCACACACCGTGGCCATGGGCACACCTTGGCCAAGGGTGCTGACCCGACAAAAATGATGTGCGAGTTGTTTGGCAAAGCAACCGGCACCAATGGCGGCAAGGGGGGCTCAATGCACATCGCTGATTTTGAAGTGGGGATGCTGGGTGCCAATGGCGTGGTGGGCGCTGGCATCACCATTGCTGTGGGTGCTGCCCATGCCCTCAAACTTCAGAAGAAAAAGCTGATCGTGGTGTGCTTCTTTGGCGACGGAGCCATCAATCGCGGGCCGTTTTTAGAAGGCCTCAACTGGGCTCAGGTTTTTCAATTGCCAATTCTTTTTGTCTGCGAAGACAACCGAATCTCTGCAACCACCGTCTCAGCGTCCGTGACCGGCGGGGACGGCGTGTCCAGTCGAGCGCAAAGCTTGGGCCTGGCGTCGACCCAAGTGGATGGCAACGATGTGCTGGACGTCAGCAACCATGCCAAGGCCTTGATCGACAAGGTGAGGGCCACCAGCCAACCGCATTTGTTGCATGCCGTGACCTATCGGCTCAAGGGTCATGTTTCGGTTGACAAAGCCTTGTACCGCCCGGCCGATGAATTGAGCAAGGCCTGGGAGAAAGAACCTTTGCGCTTTGCCAAAGGCTTGCTGCTAGAGCGCGGTCACGCCGCCGCAGAACTCGATGCGTTGGAAGCGCAAGTGAACCAGCTATTGGATGAGGCCACGCAATCTGCAAAGGATGCCCCGTGGCCATTGGCCGAGGCTGCTTTTTCGGACGTGGCTGATTGTGCAGAGGGCGTGTGGTTTTGAAAACAGCCATGACCTATGCCCAAGCTGCGGCGCACAGCTTGAGTCTGTCCATGGACAAGGACAATGCCATCGTCGCCTTGGGCGAAGACCTCGGCCGCGGCGGGGTGTTCAGTCAATACCAAGGATTGCGCGACAAATTTGGCCCCGATCGCGTGATAGACACACCGATTTCTGAGGCAGGCATTGCGGGTGCTGCTGTTGGCATGGCACTGGCGGGTATGAGGCCCGTGGTTGAAATGCGTGTCATTGATTTCGCACTGTGTGCGATTGATGAGATCGTCAACCAAGCCGCCAAAAACAGGTACATGTTTGGTGGCCAAGGCCGCGTACCGGTGCTGTTTCGCATGCCAATTGGTTTGTGGTCGGGTTCGGCTGCGCAGCATTCGCAGTCTTTGGAGTCTTGGTTCACCCATGTGCCAGGCCTCACAGTGATCGCGCCTGCCACCGCCCAAGACAACTTCGACTTGTTTCAAGCCGCATTGACCTTGCCCGATCCAGTGCTGTACCTGGAGCACAAAGAACTGTGGTCCCTGCAAGGCGAGGTGGATACGCAAAACACCTTGGCCATCGGCAAGGCGCGATGCATGCAACAGGGTGAGCATCTCACCTTGGTGACCTGGTCGGCGGCGGTTCACCGTTGTGTGAGCGCTTGTGCGCAAGTGGCCCAGCAAGGTGTGTCGGTGGAGTTGATCGACCTGCGTTCTCTGTGGCCATGGGACAAAGAAATGGTTTACCGCTCTGCTGCTCGCACCGGCCAATTGTTGGTGGTGCACGATGCGGTTCAAGTCAGCGGATTCGGTGCGGAAGTGGCTGCCAGCACGGCCCAAGCCACAGGATGTCGAATCCATCGTTTGGGTGCACCGCGCATCCCGGTGGGCTATTCGCCGCCGCTTGAAGACCAGACACGCATCAGCGTGGACGCCATCGCACAAACCATTTTGCAACTCGTGGGTGAAACCCATGTCGCCTAGAAAAGCGGTTGTCACGGGTGCTGCCAGTGGCATCGGCCGGGCCACCTTGTGGCGATTGGCCCAGGATGGGTATGCCGTCATCGGCATGGACAAAGACGCCGAGGGTTTGCAAGCCATCACCGAAGCAGCAAAGCCGTTGTCGCTGTCCATCACGTGCATGGTGTTGGATGTGGCGGACGAGACGCAGGTGGTGCAGTCCATGGCGCTGGCCTTTGAGCGCTTGGGCCCACTGGATGCGCTGGCCACCTGTGCCGGGGTGGTCAACGCCACCCCCTTTGGCGAGTTGTCAGTGAAAGATTTCCAGCAGACCTACAACACCAATGTGGTGGGCACGTTTTTGTGCATTCGCGAAGCGGCCAAATACATGACCCAAGGTTCGCGCATTTGCACCATCGGCAGTGTGGCCGGTATGCGAGGCGGCGAGCTTTTTGGCACGGCGGCTTATGCGGCCAGCAAGGGCGCGGTACTGGCCTTGACGAAAAGCGCGGCCCGGGCCTTGGCGAACAAAGGCATCAGTGTCAATTGCGTGGTGCCCGGGCCGACACAAACACCCATGATCGAGGCCATGTGGCTTGATGAAAACAAGCGTGCCATTGTCGAGAATGCCTCGTTGCAAAAACGCGCTGCTTCGCCCGATGAATTGGCCTGTAGCGTGGCTTTTTTACTTTCCTCCCAAGCCTCCAATATCTCTGGCTCCACCTTGGTCAGCGATGGCGGCATCATGATGTATTGACCCATGAAACATACTCACCAATCAGCCAGGCGCCATCTTCTGAAAATGCACTGGGTGCGTCCGTAGCGCCTTTTGTCATCACTTCGGCCCGGGCGCAAAACGCGCCCATCAAAATGAAATGGGCCAACAACGTCCCAGTGACACACCCTTCAACGGTTCGGATTGCAGAGGCGGTGCAAGCCATCAAAACCGAGAGCCAAGGACGTGTCGATATTCAAGTGTTTCCCAACAATCAATTGGGCGGTGACACCGACATGTTGTCGCAAGTTCGCTCGGGGGCCATTGATTTCTTCCCCTTGTCAGGCATTATTTTGACGTCCTTGGTGCCTGTGGCAGGCATCAATGGCTTGGCTTTTGTGTTCAAAGATGACGCCAATGTGTGGGCTGCCATGGACGGCGATCTGGGGGCCTATGTGCGTCAGGCCATTTCCAAAGTGAATTTGCATGCCTTCGAACTCTGTTTGGACAACGGGTTTCGCAACATCACCACCTCCACCCGCCCAATTCACAAACCAGAAGACCTCAAGGGATTGAAGATCCGTGTTCCGGTGAGTCCTTTGTGGACATCCATGTTCAAGGCGCTTGATGCTGCCCCTGCATCCATCAATTTCAGCGAGGTGTACTCAGCCCTTCAAACCAAAATTGTCGAGGGTCAGGAGAACCCCTTGTCCATCATCGAAATGGCCAAGCTGTATGAGGTTCAGAAATACTGCTCCATGACCTCCCACATGTGGGATGGCCAATGGGTGCTGGCCAATCAACGCCGGTGGAAGTCTTTGCCACAGGATGCGCAGGCCTTGATCAGCAAACACCTGAGACAGGCCGCCCTGCTGCAAAGAGGGGACATGTTCAAGCTGAACAACAGCGTGCAAGCGAAACTCCAGGCCCATGGCGTGGTGTTCAATTTCCCTGATCGCTCGCGTTTCAAAGAAGCGCTAGCGAAAGCGGGTTTCTATCAAGAATGGCGCAAAAAATTTGGCGAACAACCCATGGCCTTGTTAGAAAAATACACGGGCAAGCTGGCTTGATTGATGGCGCATCCCGGGAATGCATACTGACCTAGAAGCGCTTATTGAATCAATGTCATTCCAGCATGTTTGGCTGGACTGACATCAAACGTCAAGGTTTCTGTGCAACCTGCATCAATGGCGCTGCGGTGAATCAAACAATCGGCGAAATCGGCTTTCCCGGCTTTGAATAAGCTCAGGGCACGTGCGATTTGCTCGGGGCGTTCAAGCACAAAGGTCTTTGCACGCATCATGATTTCAATGGCTTGAGTGACTTGTGCGTTGCTGAGGTCATAGCAACTGGTCAGAACCCAGTACAGCTCAACCACGCTGATGTTGGAGACAAAGCCAGGGTTGCTGGCATCCAATGATTCGATGAGTTTGGTGGCTTTGAGGGCTTGCTTGGCGTCATCTTGCATGATGTAGCGAACCAAGACATTGGTGTCCAAGCCTTTCATTTGGCAGATGCCCCGCGTTTGGCGATGGCTTGGTTTATGGCTTTAATTGAAATGGTTTTTTTCGGAATTCCAAACAAACCTTTGAGCTCTGTGACGTCACTGGTGTTGGCTATCAATTCAAACCTGCCTGGTGCAATTTGAACAAACTCCACCCTGTCCCCGGTGTCAAGTTGGAGTTCGTTTCGCACAGCAATCGGTATGGTGATTTGGCCTTTTGAGGTGAGGGTGGCGGTGGACATGGTCTGCTCCTTATTCCTTACTTCATTGTAAGGAGACTTCCGCCGTCAGGCAATAGCAAACCACAAGGTCCGAATGCTGTGGGCTGTTCCCGCAATTTCACCAGCTATGCAAGGTGGATCACCTGGTAACGGAAAATCATGAGCCGCTAAATGTTCTCTGCCAGCAACTCCGCCACCCCGTCACTCAACGCCACCTCAACCCGCAACTGCCCCCGCGTCATCCCCACAAACAACTTCCGCGCATTCACCCGCGTCAGTTCCTCAAAACCTTCATGGGCGCTGCACGCTTCAACGAGCCCTTCAGGCGTGCTGCCGCCGCAGCTGATGGCCGATGTCTTTGGGCTTGTCTTGGCCATAGAGTTTCAGCGGCAGCGCTTGGCTGCTGAACACGCCACCCGCAGCATCTCCAGCAACGCCAGCTCTCTGGCGAACCCACCTTGCAGGGTGGGCGCGGGAAGGAGGCGGGGGTGGATGAGGGCCCTAGGAGGTCTATTATGGAAACAAAGTATGCTTGTTAACGATGAATTCATTTGGTTGATAAAACCATTTGATTTTGCAAGATGTTGTGACTTGTTGAATATTGGAGTTCGATATGGATCGCATTACTTTAGAGCCTGGAAAGCGCGGTGGCAGGCCTTGTATCCGAGGGCTGAGAATTTCGGTGTACGACGTACTCTCCATGTTGTCTGGCGGCATGTCGCAGGAAGAGGTTCTTGAAGATTTTCCAGAACTAACCAAAGACGATATTTTGGCCGTCTTGTCTTATGCGGCAGATCGTGAACATCAAGTTCATTCTTTTATGGTGCAATGAAACTACTGCTCGACGAAAACCCATCTCGTCGGCTCGTGCCTTTTTTGCAGCACGAATTTCCGGGCTCATCACAAGTGACTTTGCTTGGTTTGGAATCAGCTTCTGATCAAGAAATTTGGAATCGTGCAAAACAGGACGGCTATGTTGTTGTAACCAAAGACGCAGATTTTCAAGAGTTGTCATTGGTTTGGGGTGCTCCCCCCCAAGTTATTCGCTTGCGAACGCCCAATCTCAATAGATCAGCCGTATTGAAGATCTTGCTCGACCATACAGAGCAAATTCACCATGCCTTTGAAATTGAAGGCATGTCCTCTGTTGAGTTGATTCAAAACTAATTAACAAGCAGCATCTCCAGCAACGCCAGCTCGTGTGCGAACCCACCTTGCTTGGTGGGCGCGGGGAGGAGGCGGGGGTGGATGAGGGCCATGGGGGAGTGAACACAGCATGGCGGTGCTTTTCTAGGCCAACGCTCTCGGCACCTCTTTGGCCAAGAAGTCATAGACAGCGCGAATCGGGCCGCTGTTCTTGATTTCTCGGTGAACCGTGAGCCAAATCGGTAAAACAGGCAGTTTCATTTTGGGCAACAGCAGTTGCACTTCGGGCTCGGTGGCGGCCACATAGTCAGCCGTGAAGCCAACGCCCAATCCCGCTTTGACAGCAGCCCATTGCGCCATGTAGTCATCGCTGCGAAAGCTGTAGTTGAGTTTTTGCGGATCCACGCCCAAAGCCTTGGCTTGGGTTTCTATCTCACCATAGGTGTCCGAGCCGATCATCCGATGATTCATCAGGTCTGCCATGGTCAACGGCTGGCCGTGTCGTTGGATGTAGCTGACATGGACACAAGCCACGATTTGCACTTGGGCTATTTTTTTGGTGATGAGTGTGTCCTGGTTGGGCCGCACCATCCGCAACGCAATGTCCGCCTCGCGCCGCAACAGATTGCTCACACTGTTGCTGGACACCAAGTCCACATCAATCTCAGGCAGGGCTGTTTGCATGCGCCCCAAGATGGCGGGCAACAACATACAAGCCACAGTTTGGCTGGCAGTGATGCGCACACGCCCTTTCAACGATTTCTTTTTGCTGTGGGCCAAGCGGAAAAGTGCGCTGGCTTGGTTGTCCATCTCGCGCACATACATGGCGAGTTGTTGGGCCTGTGGTGTGGGCACCAGGCCGCGCCCTGTGCGCTCGAACAAGACCATACCCAGCTGCTCTTCCAGTTCCAGCAAATGCCGCCCCAGCGTGGGCTGGCTCAAGCCCAAGTGCTTGGCTGCATTCACCAAAGTCTGGTGGTCCAGCAGCGCCAAGAAGGAGGGAAGCAAGTACCAATCAACATTTGTTTTATTCATTATTGAATAAGCAATATACACATATATGTATTTTAATCGCAGCCACTTGCAATGACAATGCCCGCATCGAACAACAAAGAGGTGCTTTATGGATTCAAACGTGTTGGTCTTGGGTTATGGCGCCGTGGGCCAAGCCACTGTGGCGCATCTGCTTGACAAAGGCTATGCCGTTTGCGTGGCGCAAAGAAAGCAGCCCGCCCATTTACCCGCCGGTGTCCACTTCAAAGCTTGTGATGTCTTGAACGCTGCTTCCGTGAAGGATTGCTTAGAAGGTTTCGAACAACTCGTTGTGGCCATTGGTTTTGAATACACCACCCAAACCTGGCAACACCATTGGCCTATCGCCATGCGCCACTTGGTGGATGCCAGTTGCCTGCTTGGGTTGCGCGTGGTGTTTGTTGACAACCTCTACATGTATGGCCCGCAAACCCTGCCACTCACCGAGGACATGAGCCTCACCAGCCACCCGGGCAAGCCCGCCGTTCGCGCTGAAATCACCCGCATTTGGGAAGACGCCGTGCGCACCAAGGGTTTGCGTTTCACGGCACTTCGCGCACCCGATTTCTTTGGTCCAAAGGTGTTGTTGTCGCAGTTCGGTCAGGTGGTGTTTGGCAACCTCGCCAAAGGTCAAACCGCGCAATTCTTGGTCCCCATCGACCAAGCGCACGATTTCGCCTATGTGCCTGACATTGCCAGAGCGGTGGCGCTGTTGTTGGAAGCCCCAGATGCCGACTTCGGTCAGGTTTGGCACATGCCCAGTGCGCCCACCGCCACGGCACGACAGTTGGTGGACATAGGGGCATCCAGCTTGGGAGCGACCCCGAAGGTTTTCAGCTTTCCGCTTTGGGCTTTGCGGTTATTGGGTTTGTTTTTGCCCATTGCCAAAGAGCTGTGGGCCATGCGCTTTCATTGGGACAGACCCTACCGCGTGAATGCAGACAAATTCACCAAGCGGTTTGCATTCAAGCCCACGCCATTCAGTGAAAGCATGGTGGCAACGGCCAAGTCATTTGCATCTGATCGATGAGCTTTAAAAAGTGACTCAACGGCTTAGCGCCCATCAATGCGCCAACTTCAAGCCATTGATCTTCATCAGCAAATAGATGTTTTGCAGCTCGGCCTTTTCACAGTCCGGCGCACCCACCCAGCGTGACAACGCAGACGCGGGCACATGAATCTTCTTGCCTTGCAACGCCACTTCCACGCGGAAATAACAAGGGTTGAATTCCGTGAATGAAATCACTTTGCCCCACTGGCCCACCGGCCAGGGCTTCCGAATCACCACCACCTCGTCGCCGGGTCGCGCCAAGCAATGCAGGTTGTCTTCATAGGCTTGGTGGATTTCATCGTTGGATGTTTTCGCGCTGGCCCGCGCAAATTCATTGGCAAATTGAATAAATTGTTCTGCTTTCATACCTAGAGAATCGGTATGGAAGTGGGTTTCCTTTAGTGCAAGCTACCCGGGTGCCCTTCAGGCCTGCACAAAGCTCCGATGCTGCTGGGTTTTCGCAGCAATCGCATCTTTTTGCTCGCGTATCAGCCTACTTCAGCAGCTGCATCACCGCCGCATGGTCGCCTTGTTGCGCCATGTCCCATGCTGTGAGACCGCGGTCATCTTTCAAGGATTTGTTGGCACCTTGGTCCAGCAGCCGCTGCACAGCCTCGGTGTGCCCTTGGCCTGCCGCCCACATCAGCGGCGTCAAGCCGTCCACATAGGCGGCATTCACTTGCGCACCGGCCGCCAGCAGTTTCTCCACAACCCGGGTGTGTCCCATGCCAGCGGCATACACCAAGGCCGATTTGCGCAAACGATCCACCTCTTCCAGCTTGGCACCTTTGTCGATCAGCAATTGAACCATGTCGGCGTTGCCCGCATAGCTGGCGGCCACCAAGGGCGTGACCTTTTCCAAAGAAGGCAAATTCACATCGGCACCGGCGTTGACCATCAATTGAACAATGTCCATGCGGTTTTTTTCAATCGCCAAAAACAGGGTGGTTTTTCCCAAGCGATTGCGCGAGTTGGGTGCTGCGCCCCGCTCTAAGCTTTTTTTCACCCCTTCTGCATCGCCTTGGCGAGCCGCCACCAGCAACTGGGCATGGATGGTCAAAAGGCTATCGGTTTGTGCCGTGGCCACCGATGCCCAACACAGGAATAAACCGAAACAAATAGTAAGCAGTCGAGAGAAAGCACTCAGGGTAAACATCATGATGGGGCTCCGAAAGTTGAAGGCTTAGGCTGTGGAAGTCTTAAGGGATTTCCCTTGGCCATGGTTTCTTTGTCGTGCAGATCGAAACCGCGTGGTTAAGATAATGCATGGGAAATTTTCCTTTATTTAATCTTAATGTTGGGATAGCACAAGGTTATCTTAAGAAAAATTCCCAGAAATCCGACCATGTCACTCGCTGCAACAAGGATTGAAACGAGCACAAACCTGGTTTTTCAAACAATGGCCGAAAGGCCGAAGGAGCAAACATGCACAAGATTGGAATCTCATTGTCCAAAACCATCGCCTGCTTGGCGGTGGGATTTTTGGTCGGAGGTGTGGCTCAAGCGCAAGTTGGCAAAAGCGTTGCTGTTCAGCAATCGCAATTGAGCGCCGCTGACAAAGATGTCAACAACAACTTGCACAGCAACACCAACTATGCTCAAACTCGCTACAACCTGAACAAGCAAATCAACACTGACAACGTCAGCAAGTTGCGTCCTGCTTTCACGTTCCAAACTGAAGTGCTCGAGTCCATGCAAACCGCACCCATCGTCATTGATGGTGTCATGTACATCACCACTTCTTACAACCATGTGTACGCCATCGACGCGGTCACGGGCAAACAGTTCTGGCATTACAAACACAAAATGGGTCCCGTCACCACCTACTGCTGCGGTCCTAACAACCGTGGCGTGGCAATCATGGGTGACCGCGTGTTCATGGGCACCTTGGATGCCAAGCTCGTCGCTTTGGACGCCAAGACAGGCAAGTTGATTTGGGACACCCAGATTGCCGACCCCGAGTTGGGCTACTCAGAAACCATGGCACCTGTGGCTGTCAATGGTCGTGTCTTGATCGGTACCAACGGTGGCGAATACGGCATCCGCGGTTTCGTGAAATCCTATGATGCCAAAGACGGCAAATTGCAGTGGACCTTCCACACCATCCCCGAAAAAGGCCATGAAGGTGTGTGGGCTGTGAACGATTCCACCGGACGCAACATGCTGCGTGACATCAAGGCGGAAAAAGAGCAGTTGGCCAAGCAAGGCGGCGACTTCTACAAAACCTTGGGTGGTGGCGTTTGGATGGCACCTGCTGTCGATTTGGAAACCAATTCCATCTTCTTCGTGGTGGGCAATCCTTCCCCTGACCTCTACGGCACGGAGCGTCCTGGCGACAACCTCTACACCGACTCGATCGTTTCCTTGGACCTCAACACAGGCAAGTACAAGTGGCACCACCAGTACATCGCCCATGACGTGTGGGACTTGGACGCTGTGTCGCCTGTCATCTTGACAGAAGCCAAAGGCAAAGACGGCAAGATGACCAAAGTGGCCATCCACGCTGGCAAAACCGGCCATGTCTATGTGCATGACCGTGCCAACGGCAACCTGATCCGCTTCTCTGAAGCCATGGTTCCCCAAGACGGTTTGTGGACATTGCCCACCAAAGAAGGCGCCAAGATGATGTTGGGTGCCAACGGTGGCGTGGAATGGAGCCCCATGGCTTTCAATCCCGAAACCCGCATGGCCTATGCAGCCAACTTGCTGCAACCCATGACTTACCACGTTGAGCCTTCAAAGTACCCCGGCGGCAAGCTGTGGTTGGGCGGTGCATTCAAAACCATCCCCAGCGAAAAGCAATCCGGTCGTTTGTCAGCTGTCAACATCGACACCGGCAAAGTGGCTTGGAAATTTGAAACCGACGAGCCTCTGATTGGTGGCGTGTTGGCAACCGCTGGTGGCCTGGTCTTCAACGGCGAAGCCAATGGTTTGTTCCGCGCCTTCGATGCCAAGAATGGCAAGAAATTGTGGGAATACCAAACGGGTGCTGGCGTGAACGCACCTGCCGTGTCTTATGCGGTGGGTGGCAAGCAGTACATTGCCGTCGCAGCGGGTGGCAACAACCAAATTGACGCCAAGCGCGGCAATTCGGTGGTGGTGTTCGCACTGCCTTGAACCAACTGAACTGACCTTTCGTACAGGCCTGAGGTGCACTTGAATGCACCCAGGCCTTTTTTGCATTTATTGTTCAAAGCCTATGAAAAACTTCTCTACGCTCCTCATCTCCTTGCTTGCATGGCTGTGCTCCCCCGTTTGGTCGCAAGCGGACATGCCCGCCAAAGCCGGTGTTTGCATCGGTTGCCATGGCCCCAATGGGAACTCCAGCATGCAAGGCGTGCCCAGCCTGGCTGCTCAAAATTCGCGCTATATTTATCTGCAATTGCGGGACTATCAAGAAGGCCGCCGTCAAAATGACTTGATGACGCCCATGGTGGCGGGTTTGAGCAAAGACGACATGCGTGAAATTGGCAACTACTATGCCAAGCAAAAGCTCACCAGCAAAGGCTTCAAGCCCGATGCTGACAAAGCCAAGCTGGGCAAAGCCAAAGCCGATGAAACCTTGTGCGCTATGTGTCACCTGGGCGAGTTTGTCGGTCAAAATGATGTGCCCAAAGTCGCCGGTCAAAACTTTGATTACGTTGTGAAAACCATGCATGATTTCAAAACCAAGACCCGCACCAACGACGCTGGCAACATGACCAGTGTGGCCAGCACCTTGAGTGACACCGACATTGAAAATTTGGCGCATTACATATCAGGACTGAATTGAACCCATGAACACCACCACCCCAGACAGGCGCGTCTACCGCGACCCCAAACGCTGGGCTTGGTGGTTTTCTTTGTTGGTGCCTTTCTCCATTGGCTTGGGGCCCTTGCTGATGCAGTGGACCGAACAGGCCTACATGCTGTGGTGGCCTTTTGTGTTTATATATGTCGCCGTGCCGCTGGTCGATGCCCTGCTGGGCGAAGACCGCAGCAACCCACCAGAGTGGGCTGTGCCGCAACTCGAAGCCGACCCGTTCTACCGCTACCTCACCTATGCCTTGGTGCCCGTGCTCTGGGGCTCGTTCGTGTTTGTGGCTTGGTTTGTGGCCACGCGTGAATTGGTCTGGCATGCCCAACTCGCCATGGTCTTGAATGCAGGCCTTGTGGGAGGCTTTGCCATCAACCTCGGCCACGAGTTAGGCCACAAACACAACCGCTTGGAAAAAACCTTGGCCTTGTTGGCGCTGGCACCCAGCGGCTATGGCCATTTCAGCGCCGAGCACAACCGCGGTCACCACACCGAAGTGGCCACGCCCGAAGACACAGCATCGGCACGCATGGGCGAATCCATTTGGCAATTTTTTTGGCGCGAAATGCCCGGCGGCGCACGGCGGGCTTGGTACTTTGAGTCTCAGCGTTTGCAAGACAAGGGCTTGTCCACCTGGAGCCTGCGCAACCAAATTTTGCAAGGCTTGATCATCACCTCGGTGCTGTGGCTCGCACTGGTGCTTTGGCTGGGTCTGCAGGTGTTGCCGTTCTTGCTGGCCGTGGCCGCCTGGACCAATTTCCAACTCACCTCGGCCAACTATGTCGAGCACTATGGTTTGTTGCGCGTGAAGCAAGCCGATGGCCAATACGAACGCTGCCAGCCCTGCCATTCATGGAACAGCAACCACGTTATTTCCAACTGGATTTTGTTTCACTTGCAGCGCCACGCCGACCACCATGCGCATGCCAGCAGGCGCTACCAAGCCTTGCGGCATTTCGAAGATGCGCCGCAATTGCCCAGTGGTTACAGCGGGATGTTTTTGCTGGCCTATGTGCCCAGCTTGTGGTTTGCAGTGATGAACCCGCGCTTGCTTGCTGCGGTGGGGGGTGACCCCAACCGCATCAATTTCGATCCGGCACAGCGACAAGCCCTGTGCCAGCGCTACGCGCTTACTTGACGCCTGCAGCTGCTTTCAAGGCCGCAGCACGGTCGGTGCGCTCCCAAGTGAACTCGGGCTCGTCGCGGCCAAAGTGGCCATAGGCTGCCGTCTTCTCGTAGATGGGGCGCAGCAGGTCCAACATTTGAATGATGCCTTTGGGGCGAAGGTCAAAGTGCTCGGCCACCAAGGCAGCGATTTTGTCGTCAGAAATAACACCCGTGCCATGCGTGTTGACCGTGATGTTCATCGGTTTGGCCACACCAATCGCATACGCCACTTGCACTTGGCACTGTGTGGCCAAGCCTGCGGCCACCACGTTTTTCGCCACATAACGAGCGGCATAAGCGGCTGAGCGGTCCACCTTGGACGGGTCTTTGCCCGAAAAGGCACCACCACCGTGAGGGCAGGCGCCGCCGTAGGTGTCGACAATGATTTTGCGACCCGTGAGGCCGCAATCGCCTTGCGGGCCACCCAACACAAAACGACCGGTCGGGTTGATCAGGTAACGCGTGTCTTTCAACCATTCTTTGGGCAACACCGGTTTGATCAGCTCTTCAATGATGGCTTCGTTGAACGAGGCTTTCATCTTGGTGGAGGTTTCAGATTGGTCAGGGCTGTGTTGGGTGGACAGCACCACGGTGTCGATGCTGTGCGGCTTGCCATCCACATATCGCATGGTCACTTGGCTTTTCGCGTCGGGACGCAAGAAAGGCAAGCGGCCATCGCGGCGCAACTGGGCTTGGCGCTCGACCAAACGGTGCGCATAGTAAATGGGGGCAGGCATCAGCTCGGGGGTCTCTTGGCAAGCGTAGCCAAACATCAGGCCTTGGTCACCCGCACCAATGTTCAAGTGGTCATCGGAGGCGTGGTCCACGCCTTGTGCGATGTCATTCGATTGCTTGTCATAGCAGACCATGACCGCACAACCTTTGTAGTCGATGCCGTACTCGGTGTTGTCATAGCCGATACGCTTGATGGTGTCACGCGCGACTTGGATGTAGTCCACATGCGCGTTGGTGGTGATTTCACCGGCCAACACCACCAGCCCGGTGTTGGTCAGGGTTTCGGCAGCGACACGGCTGCGGGGGTCTTGTTTGAAGATGGCATCCAGAATTGCGTCTGAAATTTGGTCCGCCACTTTGTCGGGGTGGCCTTCAGAAACAGATTCGGATGTGAAAAGAAAGTCGTTCGCCATGTCAATACTCCAGATGAAAAGGTGGACGCGTTGCCAACCTCGGGAGTTCGGCGAACGCTTTAGCAGATGGCTGGAAAACAGCCGACTCTTTCGAGTTTGTCGCCCTGCAAGTTGCTTCATTAACTCAGCGACAATCGGTATTCTAATCAAAAGCGACGGTGTTTTTTTGAAGCCTGGTTCGCCAAACGCAATTGCTTATTCCATGACTGGCTTGTTTCGATTCTTGGCTTTTTTGCCGCTGCCCTGGATGCACCGCATCGGTGCTGTGCTGGGTTGGCTGGTGTGGTGGCTCTCGCCCACCTACCGCAGGCATTTCAAAGAACAATCTGCGCAAGCGGGTTACAGCTGGCCTCAAGTGCGCGGCGCAGTGGCCGCTGCCGGTTGCCAAACCCTGGAGTCGTTTCGTGTCTGGTTCGGTGCCCCCATGCCTATGCATTGGGACGGTGTGCACCACATCGAAGAAGCCTATGCGCAAGGCCATGGTGTCTTGTTTCTCACGCCGCACTTGGGTTGTTTTGAAATCACTGCGCCATCCGGTGCCGCGCATTTTGGCCCCAGCCGTGGCCCCATCACCGTCCTTTACCGACCAGCACGCCAAGCGTGGTTGCGTGAACTTCTCAGCCATGCACGTGAACGCGACTTCATGAAAGCCGTGCCCACCAACATGGACGGTGTGCGCCAACTCTTGAAAGCCTTGCGACGCGGCGAGGCCGTGGGCTTGTTGCCCGATCAGGTGCCGCCAGAGGGCTTGGGTGTCTGGTCTGAGATGTGGGGCCGCGAGGCCTACACCATGACCTTGGGCGCCAAGCTGGCCTTGCAAACCCAAGCCGCTGTGGTGTTGGCCTGGGGCGAACGATTGCCTCAGGGTCAAGGCTATTGCGTTCACGTGGAGCCGCTTGGCCATGCGTTGAGCCCAGACCTGCATGAAGCCGTGGCACAACTCAACCAGGCCATGGAACGACTCATTCGCCAATGCCCCACGCAATACCTGTGGGGCTACGCCCGTTTCAAACAACCGCGCAAAGAGGTGTTGGCATGAACCCCTTGGTCGGCCTCATGCGCTTGTTGGCTTTGCTGCCTTTGTCTTGGTTGCGTGGATTGGGTTGGCTGTTGGGGCAGATCTTGTTTCGCACCTCGGCAAGACGCGGTCGGGTGGTGGCCACCAACATTGCTTTGTGTTTCCCAGAACTGCCACCCCAACAGCAGCGTGCCTTGAGGCAACAGCATTTCGTGTACTTTGCCCAGTCCTTTCTCGACCGGGCCTGGTTGTGGCATGCCCCCGAAAAGTGGGTGGCACAACGGTTTCAATTCGAGGGTCATTTCCACAATTTTCAAGACCCTTCCCCACTGATTGTGTTGGCCCCGCATTTCGTCGGTTTGGATGCCGGTGGCTTGGCCATGACCTTGCTGCAACAAGCCCACATGTCCTTCGTCTATGTGCCGCTGAAAAACAAAAGCGCAGAGGCATGGATGACCGAGGGGCGCAAACGTTCTGGCCGCGTCCTCACCATCGCCCGCCGCGAAGGCCCCATGCCGATGATCAAATCCCTGAAAGACGGTTGGCGTTTGCACTTCTCCCCCGACATGGACTTTGGCATCAACGGATCCGTCTGGTCGGCGTTTTTTGGTGTGAAAGCGGCCACGCCGTCATCGCTGTCGCGCATCGCCAAATTGGGACGTGCTCGCGTGTGTACCGTGGTGACACGCATGACATCGCAGGGCTACACCTTGGAGATGGGGCCGGTGTGGGAAGACTTTCCAACTCAAGATGTGGATGCCGACACCCAGCGCATGAACCACGAGATTGAAGCCTGGGTGCGACAGGCCCCTGCGCAGTACTACTGGGTGCACAAACGTTTCAAAACCCGCCCACCAGGCGAGCCTTCTTTTTACCAAGCGAGCGCAACGCTCAACGAGCCAGATTGACCAGCGCTTGCAAATGCGCCTCTGATTGCATGGAAGGTGCCGTGGCTTGGGTCCTTGGGTGCTGCCACGCACGCGCGACTTTGTCGGCAATGGCTTGAGCATCCATCGCTTGTTCGCACACTTGCGGGGCCGCCAAATCGCTGTAGCTCTCGGCGAAATGCCAGATATGGGGACCATGCACCACTTGGCAGGACAAGGCCAACGCTTCATGGGGATTGTGTCCCCCGATGCTGGCCCAAGAGCCGCCCAGCATGGCAATCGGGGCCAACCGATACCACAAGCCCATGTCACCCATCGAGTCGGCGATGTAGACCGTTTCAACAACTGGCAACCCATCGGATTGACTGCGCAGCAAACAGCCTTCAGTGCAAAGCTGGGCAATGTCGGGGCCGCGATGTGCATCGCGCGGGGCGATCAACAACAACGCGGATGGATGTTGCTGGCGCAGGATGTGATGGGCTTGAAGAGCCAACGCTTCCTCTGACGGGTGACTGGAAGCCAACAACCACACCGGTCGGTTCAACAGCATTTCTTGCCATTGGATCAACTCACCTTCATCACAACGCAGTGGTGCCGACATGGCTTTGATGGTGCCTGTGACCACCACCTTGTCGGCAGGCGCACCCAGCTCAATCAGACCTCGTCGGGCTTCCTCGTTTTGCGCCCACAGGCTGCCAAAGCCCGGCAACAGCGCTTGGTAAAGCCATCGCCCCCAACGTCGCCTGGCCAAGGCGGCGGGGCCGAGTCTGGCATTGACCAACGCGTGCGGAATCTTTTGTTGTGCGGTGGCATGCACCAAGGCGGGCCACAAATCCATTTCACACCAAACCGCCAGCGATGGTTGCCAGTGGTCTAGAAAACGACGCACGGTGTCGGGCGTGTCCACCGGCGAAAACTGGTGGATGAAACCAGGCAACAAACCAGTTTTGTGCAAGGCATCGCCGGAGGTCCGCGCGGTGGTGGTGATTAAAAAATGCGCTTGTGGCCAAATCTTGCGGATGTTTTGAAACAATCCGTAAAGCGCCATCGCCTCACCCACACCCACCGCATGGCCCCATACCAATGGCCCAGCGGGTCGAGGCGGCGGTGACACCACCCATTTCTGCAAAATACTTTGCGGGGTTTCTTTGCCGCGTTCAAGGCGCTTCTTCAACACCCATCGCCACACAGGCTGCAAGACCCGGGACAACCACACATAGGCAAGCAGCGCCAAGCGGGCCTTCATGCTGCTGTCGCCTTGAGCCAAGGCAGCAAAACCGCCAAGTGTTTATCGGTGGAGCCTGCATGGGCCTGGTAAAAATGGTTGGCACCTGCCATGGCTTGGCCGTAGGCGAGTCCGTCGCAAAGCAACGCCAGCATGGCTGCCGCTAATGCATCAGCCGTCATGTGCTGCTGCAACACGCCGCAAGCCAAAGCCTCCACGCCGGGGTATTCGATGCCCCACATGCTGGGCCCCACCATCACAGGTTTTTTCAAGGCCAGGGGTTCGATGATGTTGTGCCCACCGGTGGGTACAAAAGAACCTCCGACCACCACCAGTTGCGACAACGACAGGTAAAAAAACATTTCACCCAGCGAGTCGCCAAGCAACACATCCACCTCGTTCATCCTCAACAAACGGTCTTTGGCTTGCAATTGCGCATCTAAAACCTGGCTGCGGCGCACAACCCGTTGACCCGCAGATGCCAACAGCGCGGCAACTTCATCAAAACGTTGGGGACTGCGCGGCACATAGACGACCAAGGGCTGGGGCTGGTGGGCCTCTTTCAAACCAGCTTGCAGCAAGCGAATGGCTTGCAAAAACGACGCATCTTCGCCCACCACGGCACTGGTGAAGCACACCACCGAACGCGCTGGTGTGGCATCCGAGCGCAAGCCCCATGTACTCAGCAATGTTTGCGCGGCTTCAAGCTGGGCGGGTGGAATGGGCAAATCAAAACGCGTTTCGCCAACCACCACAACCTGACCGCAGCCCACGGAGCGAAAGCGCTCAGCGTGTGTTTCAGATTTGCAAAGCACCAAATCGTAGGTTTGAAACAGCGCTGATCTGAACCCGCCCCAAGCCAGATCACGTTGCAAGCTGTTTTTCGGGTACTGCGCATTGGCCAAGCAAAGGGGGATGCCATGTTGATGAACGGTTTTCATCAGCACTGGCCAGGTGTCGATTTCAGTCATCATGACCATGCGCGGTTGAACAGCGCTGATGAACTGGCGCACCACCGAGCGCCACTCGAATGGCGCATAAGCCACTTGCAAACGGCCCGTGCTGATGGCTTGCTGGAACAGCACCTCGGCCGCCGTGCGTCCCGCAGGGGTGAGCGTGGTCAGCATGATCGGGTAGCCAGCATCCAACAGGCCCTGCACCAATGGCGCAACTCCGCGCAGTTCACCCAATGACGCTGAATGGACCCAAATGGGTTTGACAAGTGTGGTGCTGGTTTGCCCCCAGCGCTCGTCCCAATGTTGGCGGTACAAAGGTTCGCGTTGTCCCCGACGCCACAAAAAAAGCAACACCAATGGCATGAACACATGCCAGGCGGTTTCGTAAAGAACCATCAAAACGCGAAGCCGCCAAAGGGGTAGAAAACGTCTCAATGGCAACCTCCGCCCAAGAATGAAAAAGATAGAAGGCGCATCATGAGAGGAAGAGAGTGGGGACAGTATAGTAAGGGCCTGAGACTGGTGAGCGGAATGCTTTGGGGCCCTTCTTGATTCATGGCTTCAGTGGATAACCACCCGCTCACGACCTATACCGCACATGAAAATTCTCGTCCTAGGCACTGGCTCCATTGGCAAAAGGCATATCGCCAATTTGCTCAGTGCTGGCGTGCAAGTGTCCGCCTACAGTTACCGGGCGTCCACCGATGGCCCCGACAACAACCCACTCGATGCACGCGTCCTGCGCATACAAGACTTGTCGGCGGCATTGAACGCCGATGCGGATGCCGTGGTGGTGGCCAATCGCACCGATCAGCACATGGACGTTGCCTTGCAGGCGGCCAGTCTGAAGAAGCATTTGTTTTTGGAAAAACCCCTGGCCGTGTCCTTGTCCGGCACAGAAGAACTCATGCAGATGGTCGCGCAACATCAACTGGTGGCTGAAGCTGGCTTCATGTTGCGCTTTCATCCGAATTTGCTGTGGATCAAAGATTTTTTAGCCCGTGGTGATTTGGGCGACATCATGCACATGCGTGCGGCTGTTGGCCAATGGCTGCCTGATTGGCGCCCCGGCACCGATCACCGTCTGGGTTACGGTGCGTTCAAAGCCAAAGGTGGTGGCGTGACGTTGGACCTGATCCATGAACTCGACTTGGTTCACTGGTTGCTCGGTCCTGTGGAAGATGTCACGGCCATGACCCAGGTGGTGCCTTGTTTGGAGATCGAAACCGAAGGCATTGCGCAAATCGGCCTTCGCTTGGCCTCTGGGGTCTTGGCGCAAGTGCACTTGGACTATGTCAGGCCGGGCTATGGTCGAGAGATGGAAATCGTCGGACGTCACGGCGTTTTGCGCTGGGACTACCTGCAGGGCTTGGTGACATTGCAAAAGGCGGGCGGTTCATCGGAGGTGGTGCACCAAGTGCCTGCCCAGTTTGAGCGCAACACCATGTTTCAACAGCACATGGCGCATTTTTTAAAGCGCATCCAGCAATCCCAGCTGGCCGCTGCCTCCTCTTTGGAGGACGCGGTGGCTGTGTTAAAAGTGGCATTGGCTGCCCACGAATCGGCAGCCACACGCTGCTGTGTGCGACCGCAGGCCTTGCGCTCAGCGTCTGATTTGAAAATGAAAACCCTATGAACATCACTTGTGTGATTGGTGCGCGTGGCGGATCCAAAGGTGTCGCTGGCAAAAACATCCGGCCACTGCTTGGCAAGCCCTTGATTGCTTGGAGCATCGAGCAAGCCTTGGCCTGCCCCGACATCCACCGAGTGGTGGTCTCGACCGACAGCCCGGCGATTGCAGAAGTTGCCTTGGCCCATGGGGCCTTGGTGCCTTTCATGCGGCCCGATGCCTTGGCCGATGACAAAGCTGGCAAGTGGGAGGTTTGGCAACATGCGCTGCAAGCTTGCGATCAGCATTTCCCAGCAGAACCCATAGACCTCTTTGTTGATTTGGATTGCACCTCGCCGCTGCGTGATGTGGCGGATATTTCCAAAGCGATTGCCCAGTTTCAACATGCAGATGTAGACGCTGTTTTTTCAGTGTGTGAGGCCCGCAAGAACCCCTACTTCAACATGCTGGAAGTGGTGGATGGCTACCAAAGAATTTGCAAACAACTGCCCAAGCCGATCGTGCGTCGACAAGACGCGCCCAAAGTGTTTGAGCATGTGGCTTCGATTTATGTGCTGTCTCCGGCGTATTTGCGCACTGGCACGGGCTTGTTGTCGGGGCGCACACAGGGCTATGAAATTGGCGTGGACAAAAGCTTGGACATTGACAGCGAATTTGATTTTGAGCTGATTGAATACCTGATGCGCAAGCGACTTGGCTATTGACTTCAACAAGAGAGAAAAGACATGACGGATCGATTTGACTTGACAGGCAAAGTGGTTGTGGTGACCGGTGGCACAGGGCTGCTGGGTTCGGCCTATTCCCAAGCCTTGGCCGACCAAGGAGCGCAGGTGGTGATGGCCGATTTGGCTGCAGCAGATCCGGTGGCCAAAGCTGACAAAGTTCAAACGCCCACCGGCTTGAAAGCGCATGGCGTTGTGTGTGACGTTGGTCGCGAAGAAGATGTGGTGGGATTGTTTGCCAATGTCATGGCGAAGTTTGGACGGGTGGATGCTGTCATGAACAACGCCGCTGCCACCGGTGAGCACTTGATGCGTCAGGGCGCTGTGTTTTCGCCTTTCGAAGACTACCCGCTTGCCGTTTGGGAAGAAGTGCTCAAGGTGAATCTCACCAGCGTGTTTTTGGTGGCCCGCGAGGGTGGCAAGGCCATGCTGAAATCCGGCGGCGGCAGTTTGGTGAATGTGTCCAGCACCTATGGGGTGGTGGGGCCCGACCATCGGATTTACGAGGGGATGAAGTTCGCTTCGTTCCCAGGTTACTCAGCCACCAAGGCTGGTGTGCACGGCCTGACACGTTGGTTGGCCACCTATTGGGGTGACAAAGGGATTCGTGTCAACACCTTGGTGCCAGGCGGTGTCGAGAACAACCACGACCCAGAGTTTGTCAAACGTTATGCTGCACGAACGCCCTTGGGGCGCATGGCCAAGCGCGAAGACATGGTGGGCATGGTCATCTACTTGGTGTCAGATGCATCTGCCTATTCAACCGGCCAACAGTTTTTTGTCGATGGTGGATGGACCGCTGTCTAGCGTGTTCCAAGCCAACATTCAGCTTCATTCAACCCATCCAACGCATTTATGAAAATCGGACAACGTCACATTGGATTGAACCATGTACCTTTGGTGATTGCCGAGATCGGCATCAACCACGGCGGCAGCTTGGACGTGGCCAAGGCCATGGTGAGCGCGGCCCATTTGGCCGGTTGTGAAATCGTCAAGCATCAAACCCATTTTGTGGATGATGAAATGACCGATGAGGCTAAAACGATTTTTCCACCCAATGCAGACAAATCCATCTGGCATGTGATGCAAGAGTGCGCCTTGGGCAAAGACGATGAAATCGCCCTGAAAAAACATGCTGAAGCGCTGGGCATGATTTACATCTCCACGCCTTTTTCAAGAGCTGCTGCAGACTTTCTCAACGAGATTGGCGTGGCCGCTTTCAAGATTGGCTCGGGTGAATGCAACCACTTGCCCCTGATTCGACACATTGCCCGCATGGGCAAACCGGTGATCATGAGCACGGGCATGCAAACCATCGAGAGCATGCGGCCTTCGGTGCAAATTTTGGAAGATGCGGGCATTGACTATGCGCTGCTGGAATGCACCAATTTGTATCCTTCACCGCCCGAGATTGTCAGCTTGCGCGGCATCACTGAACTGCGACAAGCATTTCCCAATGCCGTGGTGGGCTTTTCCGATCACAGCATTGGCCCCGAAATGGCCTTGTCCGCCGTGGCTTTGGGTGCCTGCATTTTGGAGCGACATTTCACGGACACACGCTACCGCAAAGGCCCGGATATTTCTTGCTCCATGGATCCGGCTGAATTGCGTTTCTTGATCGACCGATCCAAAGAAATCCACACGGCCTTGAACAATCCCAAAGTGCGCACGGCACCAGAAGAAGATGTTTACCGATTCGCACGTGGTTCGGTGGTGGCTGACAAAGATTTACCGGCGGGCCATGTGTTGAGTGAGTCTGACATTTGGGCACGCCGCCCTGGCTCTGGTGAGATTTCGGTGCAGTACTTTGACCGATTGATCGGCGCCCGCCTGACCCAGGCCGTCAAGCGCAACCAACAACTCCGATGGACTGATATAGATGGTGTGGAGCGACCTGCATGAGCGTGACGACAGCGCCCATCACCGGCAAAAAGCTGTTGTTTGTCACGGGCACACGGGCAGACTTTGGCAAGCTTGAGCCCTTGGCCAAGGCGGCGCAGTTGGCTGGATTTGAAATCACCTTTTTCATCACCGGCATGCACATGATGCAGCGCTATGGAGAAACACGCTTAGAGGTCAAGCGGTTTGCCGGTGCAGAGTTCATTGAATTTGTGAACCAGCGCGAAGGCGATGCCTTGGATTTCATCCTCGCCAAAACCATTTTGGGGTTCTCCGACTTCGTGCACGAGCGCCGACCAGACTTGGTGGTGATTCATGGTGACCGGGTGGAGGCGATGGCCGCCAGCATTGTGTGTGCCATGCGCTACATCCGTTCAGCGCACATCGAGGGCGGCGAGGTGTCCGGCACGATTGATGAAAGCATTCGCCATTGCAACACCAAGTTGTGCGCCACGCATTTTGTCAGCAGTGAAGACGCCAAAGCCCGGGTCTTGTCCCTTGGCGAAGCGCCCGAGCGGGTTTTCAACATCGGGTCGCCGGAGTTGGACACCCATGCCCAACCCTCCGGCGTGAGCATTGAAGAAGTCAGAGCGCGGTATGCCATTCCCTTTGATGATTACGGCATCGTGATTTTTCACCCCGTGACGTCGGAAGTGGACAGCATGGGTGCCCAAGCAGCGTCCTTGTTTGGGTGTTTGGTGCAAAGCGGCAAGCACTTCGTTGTGATTGCCCCCAACAACGACCCTGGCACGGACGATATCTTTGCCGTGATTGAAGCACTGCCCAAAGATCGTTTCCGCTTGATTCCATCCATGCGCTTCAATTACTTCAGCGAACTCATGAAGAACGCAGCCGTGATGGTGGGCAACAGCAGCGCAGGTGTGCGTGAAGCGCCCTTTCTGGGCTTGCCCAGTTTGGATGTGGGGAGCAGGCAGAACAATCGGGCGCAGGCTGATTCGATTTTCGGATGTTCAGCTTTCGATCAGGAAAAAATCCAGCTTTTTCTGACCAATCAATGGCATCACCGCTATAAAGTAGATGCATCATTTGGCAATGGCATGGCATCGGATCAATTTGTTCAGGTGTTGAAAGTTGATAAGTATTGGGAAATAAGCATTCAAAAATGATCATCAATATATCAAGTTGGAATTTTTTAATGGCTCACCTTTGTGGCTGGAGTGCTGTAGCCTTGCTATTTTCCGCCCCATTCTCTAGATCACTTTATATTTTATCGGGGTTGCTTTTTGTTATTTCATGGTTTGCCCAAAAAGATTTGTATGTACGGCTAATAAAAATCAAATCTTTACCTATTGCAAAACCTGCCCTAGTTTTAAGTTTTATGGTCCTCGTCTGGGCTACTTGGAGCTCTGCTCCATTTAAGGAAATATTAAATAATCTCAAAGTGTATTCTAAATTGATAATGTTACTGATGCTGGCTGCAACACTATCCGAAGACAAATGGCGAAAAAGAGCATGGTGGGGGTTGGTGGCTGGCATGACTTTGGTGCTGTTCTCCACTTTCGCGAATATTTTTATTAATCTTCCATGGTCAATGACTCAAAACCAAGGATTGGGTGCAGATCATAGTGTTTTTGTGGAATATGTTTCTCAAAGCGTCATGACATCAGTTTTTATGGCCTTTACACTTCAGCATTGCATAACCTCAAACGAACTAAAAATGAAAGTGATATGGGGTCTTGCTACATTATGTTGCTTCATTTCAATTATGTTTTTGTTGCAAGGTCGATCTGGTCTTGTGGCGTGTTCTGTTGTGTTCACAGTATTCGCATTGTTTTATACGCCAAAATCTCGCCGCTTATTAATAATGTTATTACTTATATCGGCCTTAACATTATTGGTTGTATCAAGTCCATTGATGCTAAGCAGAGTTTTACAAGCTTACAATGATGTTGTCCAGTATCGTTCTTTCGATGCCACCTCTTTGGGCCTAAGAGTTGACATGTGGTTATTTGCCTTAAAAGGTTTTTACAGTCACCCGTTCATTGGAACGGGAATTGGTACCTATCCACAGTTAGCCGCAAGTCATTTCTCAACCTTGAGCGAATCCCAACTGATATATGCTGTTATTCACCCGCACAATCAGTATTTGTTTTTTGCGATGGAATATGGCGTACTAGGCTTGATTGGTTTTCTTTGGCTATTGTGGCAATTTTTTAAAACAGCTTATGTTTCCCACAATCCCGACAAAAGCATACTCATTGCAGTTACTTTGGTATTGGCTATAGATTCAATTTATAATGTGCCGCTTTGGTATCGGGCTGAAAGTTATTTCTTTTATGCTGTATTAGCCTTGCTTGTTGCCAGCAATTTCAAATTGAAAGACAATGAGCAAGTCAAATCTTTCGGGCAGAAAGCTTGATAAAATCATGCCCACCTTTTGTTCGATGTATTTGATTGATACTTTGCTTGTTTATTTTTTTATAAAGCAAATCATTTTTTGCTGCTAACTTTTTAATTTTTCTAGATTGCTTCACTGTTTCCAAAGAATCGTCTGAATGAGAAGATACTTCAAATCCAATTTGCTGCATCAACCTTGTTAAGATAGATTCACTAAAAATAGATAAATGACGGGGCGCTTCAAGCCCTCGCCATAAGGGACCGAACTGAAGATGGACATCGCTTTGCGCATTTGGCGTCGAAAGAAGCAATAATCCTCCAGGTCGAAGCGATCCATGTATGGCAGTGAGCAAATCAAGTGGGTCGTATACATGTTCAATAACATGCGAACATAAAATCACATCAAAGCTTTGTTGATGATGAATTAATTGTTGATAACTACCTTCAGTAACATTTAAACCTGCGCGTTGGGCAGACTTGACGGCAATAGGATCAATCTCTATACCCGAGGATTGCCAGCCTAATTGATTTGCCAAGGAAACAATATTTCCAGAACCACATCCAACATCCATGAATCTACCAGAGGGTAAGGCCGCCAATATTTCTATACCAAAGGGTAAATTCAAATGTTGGGCTTTTTTTAGAGCCCATGTTTTCAATGCATTTTGCAAATTAAATCGAGGTGAAATGCTGCAACCCAGTCGCAAAGACAAGCGCTCATTCTTCCAACGCAATTTTAAGCCCTGAAAACCATCATTCAGTAAAGCAGGTTTATGCGTGTAATAGTTTGCATATGCTTTTCCAATGCTTTCTGGAGTTGGTCTAGGATTGAGATAAAGGCTTTGACATTCATTGCATGACCAGTATTTCCAAATGCCTGGTGCAGTTCCAAAACTCCAATCACGAACTGAATGATGTTTCATGCTTGTATGTTGGCTATGACAAACAGGACATGCGGGTACCAACTCCAAGTCAGCTTGGGGCCAAATTTTTGAATAATTTTTTTTTGTCAAAATAGTCATTGAGTGTCGCCAGTTATTATTGATTAATTAATCTTGACCTCATTTCAATTTTGATAAAATCAAAGATGCCATTTTTTTCTTGTGTTTTTATTTGTTCATAAATTTTCGCCATGGCAATCAAATTCGAATAATCCCCAGATTTTTTGATGTATGAAACACCAAAATGTTGGATGGCAACAATAGGTGCTGACGCCAAAATATTTTGCTTGTCAGTTAAATCAAAAATCAGGTTGATGGCTTCAGCTTTCCAGTTTGAATCATCTCGAAAACTATTTATACATTCTTGCTGTTTGAAAATAAGGCCATCATCGACTGAACATAGATTTTTTAGAACATCTAATAATTCTGATGATGTCATTCCTAAGATTAATTGATCAAGCATGGCTCGGCTGAACATTGCATGAGATTGAATTTGGTTGTCATTCATGATCTTTGAAAAAAGCCTCTCACCTCGCCTGATGGCTTTATATTTATTACTGGTTATTTTATATTGGTTCCAAAATGCATGAAATGCGGGATTGGATAAAGCTGGTTCCTTAAAAAGCCAAAAAAAGGAGCCCATAAATGGAGGCTTGAACCTGCGATTTTTAACAGATCTTGACTGGTCCACTTGCAATGCGCCAACAAAATCAGCTGGGGCGTTTTCCATTTTATTGATTGTTTGGTCATCTTCAAAAATTGGAAACCAAATACTGTCATTGATGATTATTAAAAATTCAGGGCTTATGTTCAAAGTATTTAGAAGCCAAATGCCGTCGCGGTATCCACCAAAATCATATCCAAAATTTGGTCTGATTAATACTTTCCAAGAAGTTCTTTTCAAGTTGTCTAGGTCGACTGAAAGCAACGCAGAATTGCTAACTACCAAGGGCAAATATCCTTGACTAACAAAATGTTTGCATGTGTGGATGATTGATGGCGCAATGCCATTGGGTTGGAAAATCAAAAAAATAGCAATCTTATTGGTGTTGGATGATATTTCGCCATCCAGCACTGTCAATTTATTGGTTCTATGTTTATCGTAATGCCATCGCAAAAAAGGTTCATAAAAAAACTCAATCAATGCTTTGACCTGTTGTTTGATTCGATTAACTTCGCGTTTAAATTTATAAATAAAATATTTCATGCAAGTAATTGGATATATATTAAAGACTGGAAGCATGAATTTGAATCAACCCCGCCACCCGCCTCGGTTGCTCATGCACCAACCAATGCGTGCCTTCTTCAATTTTGTGCAGCGTGAGTTGCGGCACATAAGCCTCTAAACCTTCAATCAGTCCAGGTGGCAAAGCGATGTCTTGCATCCCCCAAATCACCAGAGTGGGCACACTAATGTGCAGCATCTCGGCGGGCAAGCTGATGGCTTGTGCCGCAGGGTCGGCGTCACGTGGTGGTCGCAGGGGCGAGGCGCGGTAGTAATTCAGTGCACCGGTCAGGCCCTGGTTCCAAACCGCACGGTACTTGTCTTTTTCCTCGGCCGTCAGCCAAGCGTGAGGCCCAGTTTCTGCGCCCATGTTGGTGAAAAACGCCCACAAACGGCGGTAGTCGTCTTCGGCCAACAGCGCTTCAGCATCTGGGCGAATCAGGAAATTCATGTAAGCGCTCGAGGCTTGTTGCGCGGGGCTGCTTTGCAGTTCACGCAAAAACGTGCCGGGGTGGGGCGAGTTGATGATGACCAAGCGCTGCAACAGATTGGGGTGTTGGTTGGCGAAATTCCAAGCCACCGCACCGCCCCAGTCGTGCGCCACCAAGGCGGCCATCGGGCCGTCACAGCCCAAGGCGGTTTTCAGGGCCGCAATGTCTTGCACCAAATGCTTGGCCCGGTAGGCGCTCACGTCGGTGGGGCTGCTCGAACCGGCATAGCCGCGCAAATTCGGCGCCACACAAAAATAGCCGCCGTTCTCTGCTTGGCTGAAATGGGTCAGCAGCTCGTCCCACACAAACGCTGCTTCTGGGAAACCATGCAAAAACAGCATCAAGGGCTGGCCGGGCGTGCCTGCCAAGCGGCAGTTCAGGCTGATGCCGTGGGGCAGGTCTAGGCGTTGTTCGCGGATCATGCGACTGCCTGTTCGGGGTGGGTCCAGTCCCACAGTTTCAAACTCACTTCTTCCACGCCTTTCTTTTTCAGCGCGGAAAACAAATGCGCCTCGCCGCCGCCCGACTGCAATTTGGCAATCGACAAGGCTTTGTCGCCCTCGGTGCGGTTGAGCTTGTCGGATTTGGTGAGCAGCATCATGAACTTCAGGCCTTCTTCCACCTTGGGGCGAATGACTTCGAGCAAGATTTCATCCAGCTCGGTCACGCCCAATCGCGGGTCGCACAGCAGCACCACGCCTTTGAGGTTGTCGCGGGTCATCAAGTAGTTGGCCATGACCCGTTGCCAACGCACCTTGTCCGCCTTGGGCACGGCGGCGTAGCCATAGCCTGGCAGGTCGGCCAGCACCGCATCGGTTTGGTTTTGCCGGCCCAGCGCAAACAGGTTGATGTGCTGTGTGCGGCCCGGGGTTTTGGAGGCGTAGGCCAGCTGGCGCTGCTGGGTCAGGACGTTGATGCAGGTGGATTTGCCCGCATTCGAGCGACCGACAAAGGCAATTTCGGGCTGTTGGTAGGCCGGTAAATGGTGCAACTGGGCGGCCGTGGTCATGAAACGGGCGGTGTGCAGCCAGCCCACGGCTTGTTTAACGCGGTCTGCGTGCGCCGCATCAACAACGGGGAGGGGAGTGGCCATAGGGTGATTCTTTGTTCGCACCCCGAGTGGGCGCAGGGGTGCATTGTAGAATCATGGTCAAACCTTTAAACACCGGATTGCCATGACTTTGTTTGCCCGTTTGCTGATGTCCGCCGCTTGTTTCGGCGTTTTTTCTTTTGTTCAGGCTGCTCAACCGTCAGCAGCCCCCAAAGCCGGCCCTGCCAAAGGCGCTGCCATTTACAACGCCGCATGCGTGGCCTGTCACGGTCCCGATGGCAACTCCGGCACGCCCACCTACCCGAAGTTGTCCCAACAACACCCCGAATACACCGCCAAGCAGTTGGCTGAATTCAAATCGGGCAAGCGTGCCAACGCCGTCATGTTGGGCTTTGCCACCGCCTTGAGCGACGACGACATGCGCAACATTGGCGCCTATTTGGGCAGCACCAAGGCCAAGCCCGGCTTCGCCAAGGACAAAGAACTGGCCACCTTGGGTGAAAAAATCTACCGTGGCGGCATCGCCGACCGCCAAATCCCCGCTTGCGCCGGTTGCCACAGTCCCAATGGCGCAGGCATCCCAGCCCAATACCCTCGTTTGAGCGGCCAACATGCCGACTACACCGTGTCTCAACTCACCCAGTTCCGTGACGGCGTGCGCAAAAACAGTTTGCAAATGAACCAAGTGGCCGCCAAGTTGAATGACCGGGAAATCAAAGCGGTCGCTGACTACATCGCCGGTTTGAATTAAATTCACACCGCACCATTGCAAAGGCTGGCCTGGTGCCAGCCTTTTTTCATTCCAGGAGCCCATGCATGTTGATCAAAACCTTTGAAGATGGCTTTGTCCATCCCGTGCCCAGCGAAATCACATCCCCAGAGGTTTATCAAAACCGCCGACAGTGGTTGCTCAGCGCCGGTTTGTCCGGGCTGGCAGCGGCAGGTCTTGAGGCACAAGCGCAAACCGCCCGCCCCGGCGAATTGCCACCCTTGCCAAGCAAGCCATCCCAAGTGGCAGCGGCCATGGCCACGGACACACTCACGTCCTACAAAGACGCCACCACCTACAACAACTTCTACGAGTTCGGCACCGACAAACTCGATCCGGTGCGCAATGTCAAAAATTTTGTCATTTCGCCCTGGAGCGTCGAGATCGAAGGCATGGTGAAAAAACCGGGCCGCATCAACCTGGAAGACTTGCTCAAAGTCAGCGCCATGGAAGAGCGCATCTACCGCATGCGCTGTGTTGAAGGCTGGTCGATGGTGATGCCTTGGGTGGGTTATTCGCTGTCGGAACTGATCAAACGGGTCGAGCCCTTGGGCAGCGCCAAGTTCGTCGAGTTCGTCACGCTGGCCGACCCGAAAACCATGCCCTATGTGGGCTCGCGGGTGCTGAGTTGGCCCTATGTGGAAGGCTTGCGCATGGACGAGGCGATGCACCCGCTCACGCTGCTCACCTTTGGTTTGTATGGCGAAGTGTTGCCCAAACAAAATGGCGCACCCGTGCGCTTGAACGTGCCTTGGAAATATGGCTTCAAAAACGCCAAGAGCATTGTGAAAATTCGTTTCACCGACAAACAACCTGCCACCGCTTGGAACAAAGCCGCAGCGAATGAATACGGTTTTTATTCCAATGTGAATCCGAATGTGGACCATCCGCGCTGGAGCCAGGCCACCGAGCGCCGCATTGGCGAAGACGGCTTGCTCACCAAGAAACGCAAAACCCTGATGTTCAATGGCTACGAAGCGCAAGTGGGCCAGTTGTACGCAGGCATGGATTTGGCCAAAAACTTCTGAGCATGAACTGGCGTAACGCCTTGTTGTCAGCCTGGGCCAAACCAGTGTTGACACTGCTGCTGGCGCTGCCCATGGCGTGGTTGGTTTACGCAACATTCAACAACCTGTTGGGCCCCAATCCGGCCGAAGCCCTGAGCCGACAAACCGGTGACTGGACACTGCGCGGTCTGTGTCTGGTGTTGGCCATCACGCCGCTGCGCGTGGTGTTGCAAGCGCCGGGCTTGCTGCGCTTGCGCCGCACCGTGGGTGTGGCCACGTTCGTGTATGCCTGTGTGCACCTGCTGTGCTACGCCTGGTTCGACCAAGGTTTTGATCTCACAGACATTTGGCGCGACATCCTCAAGCGGCCCTTCATTTGGCTGGGTTTTTCAGCCTGGGTGTTGATGCTGCCGCTGGCCGCCACCTCGTTCAACACCGCCATCCGTTGGCTAGGGGGTCGGCGTTGGCAAGCATTGCATCGGTTGGTCTATGCCGCCGCTTTGTTGTCGGTGCTGCATTTCTTTTGGATGCGCACTGGCAAAAACGACTTTGCTGAAGTCTGGGTCTATGCCGCCATCATCGGCGGCTTGATGGCTTGGCGGGTTTGGTGGTGGCGACAGCGCTGAATGCCCCAGCGCTGATCAAGGCACCAGCTGCTCGCCCCGCATTTGGTCTTGCACACTCTCACGCTGGCGAATCAAGTGCGCTTGTGCACCGTCCACCAACACTTCAGCGGCGCGGCCACGGGTGTTGTAGTTGCTGGCCATGCTCATGCAATACGCGCCTGCAGACAGCACGGCCAACAAGTCACCGGCTTGCACGGAGAGGGATCGGTCGCGGCCAATCCAATCACCGCTTTCACACACGGGGCCGACCACGTCATACACCGCAGCCGCACCACTGCGCACCGAGAGCGGCACGATTTGATGGAAGGCCTCG
>CALBEV010000066.1 GCA_937891045.1 uncultured Burkholderiales bacterium
AGGTCTTTGCCAGCCACCACTTTCTCGGTGTAGGTGAAGTGCTTGTATTGCTTGTCGAGTTCGCGGAATTTGCGTTCGCGACGCGCTTCTTGCCAAAAGCTGTCGGCAAAGCAATCCACCAAACCATATTTGTCGTTGATGGGCACGCCGTAGGGGCTGTCGGGGGGCAGGGCATAGACCACGAAGGGCCGGGGTGCAAAGTTCAGCATCTCGTCCGAGACGTTGATGTAGGGGCACAGGGCGTCCCAGCGGGTGGTGTAGTAAAGAATGTCGTTGTGCTCGCTCTCTACCAAGAGGTTGTCTTCGGTCCAACTTTGGTATCCCACTTCGTGCACCACCGGGCCGGGTGGCGCCGTGAAGGAATTCGAAGGTTTGAATTGATAGAGCGTGCCATTCATGTTGTTGCCTTTTTATGCAAGCTTTTTTTGCTTGTTTTTTTATTATTGGAATTGGCAGTGCAGTGTATTTTCTTCAGGTCGAAGTACATCTTGTCTACTGCGTGGTTGTTCTTCAAAAACGCTGGATCTTTTTTTTCCAGCTGCAATATAACTTGTTGTGCGCTGTGCAAATGCAAACTGGCATCGCTGCCTGCATCTTGCAAACTGTCGATGTAAGGGTCCATCAAAGGACAGTCGGCATCAAAATAAAAACTTTTGTTTTTTGGGTTGTAGCTCAGTGGGTAGAGTTTGCATCCAAAGGGTTTGTCCTCGCCCATCGTGCAACCTTGTGGACCCAAGTGTGTGCATTGTTGTTCTATGCATACGCTGCCCAAGCGCTGCTGCTCCACAGCGGTCAAGGTGATTTCAAGAGGTGGGTACCCTTCCTCGATGTGGCAGCATCGTTGGCATTGGGCACAGTGGTCAAACAACACGCGTGGGCTCCTGTGAAACAAAGCCTGGGTGCTGCTTGCTGTTCAATAAAACTGTTGTGTTGGACATCAAGCTCAGCAATGGTTTAAATAATTATTAACGTATTTGACATATTGCGTCAAGAAATCATTTTTTATTTTGAACCACGGCCACGTTCACCAAGTCACCTTGCATCACACCATCGGGTGGATTTTCAATCACGCGATCGGTGCTCTCAAGACCCGATAAAAGTTCGAGTCGAACACCATGGTCTTTGGCCACCACCACCGACTTGATGACAACCTTGTTATCTGCATTCACGGTGGCCACTTGCAGACCTGTTTTGCTGAAGATCAAAGCACTTGGTGGGATATTGAGATGCTTGGTTTGCGCAGGCATGTCAAAGCTGACCTGCGCATAACCGCCGGGCAACAACCTGCCCTGCTTGTTGTCGGCGGCGAGTTGCACCAACATGCTGCCCGAACCGGCTTGAATGGCCTGGGCCATCGACTGCACTTTGGCCGTGAACACTTGGCCAGGCATTTCTGGCACCGTGAAGGTCGCCTGACTGCCTGTTTGGATGGCGGTCACTTGGTTTTGTGGCACCTGAACGTACAAACGCAGTCGACGCACATCGGACACCACAAACAACTCGGTGCCGGGTGCGCCACCCGCATTCACCAAAGCACCGATATCGGTGTTGCGTGCCGTCACCACGCCATCAAAGGGTGCGGTGATGCGGCTGAAATTTTTCATGGCTTGCAAACGGTTCACATTGGCTTGCGAAGCGTTCACCATGGCTTGCTTGGCCCGCAAGTCGCCCATTTTTTCTTCCACCGCTTGGGCCGAAACAAAGTTGGTGGCTTGCAATGACTGCCAACGCTTGGCGGTGTTTTCGGACAATGCCGCATTGGCTTGGGTGATGGCCAACTCGGCTTTGGCTTGCAGGATTTGCTGGTCTACATCGGGGGTGTCGATCTCGGCCAACAACTGACCCGCTTTCACGGAGGTGCCAATGTCAGCTTTCCAGGTTTTCAAGTAGCCGCTGATGCGAGCGTACAAAGGCGCTTTTGAATAGGCTTCGATGCGTCCGGGCAAGTCCATGCTGGGCGAGGCGGGCGACACGGCTGGGGTGATGATGTTGACAGTGCGCACCGATTGCTTGTCGGCCACCGCCTTGAGTTGCTGGTTGTCGGCGCTGCGGTCGAGCAAACCCTGAGCCAACACGTAGGCGGCCACCAAGCCGAGGATGAGCAACACCGTCCATAGTTTGCTGCGCGAAAAAACGGGGGGACGGGGATCAAGCATGAAGGACTCCGGGATTCAAAGAAGGGGTGGCCTTGCGACGGCCGTGCACCATGCTGAACAACAAGGGCACCAAGACCAAAGTAGCCACAGTGGCAAACAACAGGCCGCCAATGACCGCGCGGCCCAAGGGCGCGTTTTGTTCGCCGCCTTCACCCAGGCCCAAGGCCATGGGCACCATGCCCATCATCATCGCCAAAGCGGTCATGAGCACGGGGCGAAAACGCACAAAGCCTGCGTCCAGCGCTGCAGCCACTGCATCGCCGAGCTGGTCCAAGCGTTCACGCGCAAAGCTGATCACCAACACACTGTTGGCGGTGGCCACGCCCATGCACATGATGGCCCCGGTGAGTGCCGGTACCGAGAGCGTGGTGCGGGTGGCAAACAAGATCCACACAATACCGGCCAAGGCCGCGGGCAAGGCGCTGATGATCACCAGTGGGTCACGCCAGGATTGGAAATTGACGACGATCACAAAGTAAATCAAGACCACCGCGCCCAACAAACCCCACAGCAATCCCGAGAAGGCTTTTTCCATGGTGCGCACCTGGCCCAGCATGACCACTTTGCTGCCCTTGGGTTGCTGCGCCTGCGTTTCATGGATGACGCGCTGAATGGCTTTGGAGACGGTGCCCAAATCCAGGCCTTGGGTGGCGGCATGAATTTGCACCATGGGCTGGATGTCGTACTGACTCACCAAGGCGCTTTTCGCCGTGCGGTTGAAACTCGCCACACTGCCCAAGACTTGCTGAGAATTGGCGTTGGCCGGACTGATTGGGACGTTGGCCAAATCATTCAAAGAATCAATGTTGTATTGCGGGGTTTGTATCACCACGGGGTAAGACACACCATTGGCAGGATTGAGCCAAAAAGTGGGTGCGACCTGGCTGCTGCCCGCCAAATTCACCACCATGTTGTTGGTGACGTCTCGCGCGGTGATGCCCATGTTTTGCGCTTGCGTGCGGTCTAGATTCACCTCAAACACGGGGCTTCTGGCCGATTGTTGAATGCGAGCGTCGGCCACGCCGGGGATGCGGCGGATTTCTTTCAACAACAGATTGGCGTAGTCGAAGTTGGCGGCCAAGTCGTTGCCGCGAATTTGAATGTCAATCGGTGCTGGCGCACCAAAGTTCAAGATCTGGCTGACGATGTCGGCAGGCGGAAAAGAGAACACCGTGTCAGGGAAGGCCACGGGCAGTTGCTCGCGCAGCGCTTTGACGTAGTCCGCCGTGGGCGCGTGGTTGGGGCTCAGTGCGATTTGAATGTCGCCATCTTGCGAACCCACCACACCGGTGTTGTTGTAGATCAGATTGATATAGCTGGGCGGCAAACCGATGTTGTCCACCATGGTGGTGATGTCGTGGGCCGGAATCACTTGCCGAATGTGCGCTTGAATGTTGGCAAAGCGGGCGGCGGTTTCTTCCACCCGGGTGCCCACCGGCACCCGCGCATGGATCAAGATTTGACCGCCGTCCACATCGGGAAAGAAGTTGCTGCCCAAAAAAGGCAGCAAGCCAAACGAGCCCAGCACCACGGCTGCAAAGCCCACAGACACCTTGCCACGGTGCTGCAGTGCCGCTTGCAACACGTTTTTATAGCCAGCGCGAACGGCTTCAAAACGGGCTTCAAAGCCGCGCTGAAACGCCATGATCGGGTTGCGGGTGCGGGGCTGTGTGCTGTTCAAGCCATGCATGTCGGTGTGGGGTGCATGTGGCTTCAACAAAAACAGCGCCATGGTCGGCACCAAGGTGCGTGACAAAAAGAAGGACCAGACCATCGCCAACATCACCGCGATGGCCATGGGCACAAACAAAAAGCGCGACACGCCCTCGAGGAAAAACATGGGCACAAACACAATGCAAATACACAGCAAGGACACAAAAGCGGGGGTGACGATTTGCGCCGCGCCATCCATGATGGCTTGCTCCACGCCTTTGCCTTGCTCCAAGTGCCAGTTGATGTTTTCGATGGTGACCGTGGCGTCATCGACCAAGATGCCCACGGCCAGCGCCAAGCCGCCCAAGGTCATGATGTTCAAGGTCTCACCCAGGGCATACAGGCCCACGATGGCGCCCATGATGGACAGTGGAATCGACACGGCAATGATCAGCGTCGAGCGCCAACTGCCCAGGAACAGAAAAATCATCAAGCTGGTCAGGGCCGCCGCGATCACACCTTCCAAGGCCACGCCTTTGATGGCTGCACGCACAAACACCGATTGGTCGTTGATCGGCTGAATCGTCAAATTGGGCGGCAAGGACGCTTTGATGTCTTGCAATTTTTCGCGCACACCATCGACGATGGCCAAGCTCGAGGTGCTGCCGTTTTTCAACACCGACATCAACACCGAACGGTTGCCGTCCACATGCACCACATTGGTTTGCGGGGCATTGCCATCGTGCACATGGGCTACATCGCGGATGTAGACCATGGCCCCATTCACCGACTTGATCGGCAGGTTGTCCAAGTCTTTCAAATCGGTGGCGGCGTTGTTCAGGCTGATGGTGTATTCGTAGCTGCCCATTTTTTGGGTGCCCACCGGGATGATGATGTTTTGCGCGGCCAAGGCATTGGTCACGTCTTGCGTGGACAAGCCTCGCGCTTGCAAGGCACTCGGGTTCAAATCCAGTTGCACCAAACGCGATTTGCCACCATAGGGAAACGGCACGGCCGCACCCGGCACGGTCACCAAGGGGCTGCGCACTTGTGTGAGCGCCAAGTCGGCCAGATTTTGCTCGGTCAGGCCCTTGCCCGCCAAGGCCAGTTGCAATATCGGGACGGTGGAAGCGTTGTAGTTGATGATGATGGGCGGCTGGGTGCCCGGCGGCATTTGGCGCACCATGAACTGCGATACCGAGGTGACCTGCGCATTGGCCACCGCGATGTTCACGCCGGGCTGGAAAAAGATTTTGACAATGCCCACGCCGTTGTACGAGTTGGCCTCGATGTGTTCGATGTCGTTCACCGTGGTGGTGAGGACGCGTTGAAACGAGGTGGTGATGCGACCAGCCATTTGATCGGGCGGCAAGCCGGTGTAAGACCAGGCCACAGCAATCACCGGAATGCGAATTTCAGGAAAGATGTCGGTGGGGGTTTTGAAAGCCGCCAGCGGCCCCAAGATGAGTAGCAACAAGGCCATGACCACAAAGGTGTAGGGTCGTTTCAGGGCCACGCCCACCACGTTAGTCAACATCAGACGCCTTTGTACTTTTATTCACACGACAACAAAAACAAACACGCTTTCATCCAAAGCGTGCAGGGCATTATCGGTATTTTCAAACGGCTTGCGCGGTTCTGTTTTTCAGCACTTGGGCATCGGCACTCGGGGTCACGTCACCGGCCACCATCAAGTGCAAATCCAAGTGCCGCTCCGAGGCAGGCAACAAAAGGGCATACAGGCTTTTGAACAGCGCACGTGCTTTCGAGCCCAACCAACGCGCGGGCAACAAACTCGGTGGCAGCATCGGGTCGCGCAACAGCAAACGTCGGAAGTCGTGCACCAACAAGACCCGCAACCAAAACGCTTGTTCATCGGTGCAGGCCTTGGTCTTGTGTTTTTTGCACCAGCGCTCAATGCCTTCGTAGGTGCCAACGAAGTGGCCGTAGTTGCGGTCGAGCTCGTTCAAATACCAAGCGGTTTTCACCACCTTGGCGGGTGCATCCAACACACTGCCGGTGGGCGGCTTGCCAACCAGGGTGATCAAGCGGCCTTCCCACGCACCCAAACCGCCGATGCGCAAATTGGTCATGACGCTGCTCAAGTCGGCGCTGGGGTGGATGAAGCATTGGTGGTTGATTTGTCCAAAGCCTTGCCAATAAAGAGCGCGGCGCAAAGGCTCCAGCGCCGTGGGGCTGTGGTTGCCCGTGACGATGATGCTGCGCCACTGCTTGTCCCAAGCCGCTGGTTGCGCGGCGTAAATATGGCGCGAGGCTTCTTCCACCCGGCTGCGCCCGGTGCGGCTGAGCGCGTAGTTGCTGCGGTTGCCCACCGCTTTGGCTTGCAGCCAATCTTCTTGCACCAGCCGAAAGCAAGCGGTGCGGATCAGCCGCTCGTTCACTTGCAGCGGTGCCAACAGCTGGATCAGGCTGCCCATGGCCGCCACGCCGCCGCGCGGGTACAGGGCGTCGCCAAACACCGACACGATGAGCGGACCGGCTTGCTGGCGCGGCTGATCTTGCCAGTTGCGCAGGCGTTTGGGGATGGGGTTGGAAAGGCCTGGTTTTGAGGGGGTGGTCATATGGGTATTGGGTTTCAAACGTTTTTATGATACAGAAAAACAGATTTTCGCTGAAATTATGTATCACCGTGCTAATCTGCGCCTTCTTCAATGGGAGCCCAGCCGCCATGTACACCCAGTCTTTCAACGTGCCCGATGGGGCCGCAACCGCCAAACCCGTGGCCGCGGTGCCCACTGCCGCCCAGCAGCAAGTGCTGGACGCCGCCCAAATCAAGTTTGACGCCGTCATTGATGCCGACGGCAAGATCGAGCCCAAAGATTGGATGCCCGACGCTTACCGCAAAACTTTGGTGCGCCAAATCAGCCAGCACGCCCACAGTGAAATTGTCGGCATGCTGCCCGAGGGCAACTGGATCAGCCGCTCCCCGAGCCTCAAGCGCAAAGCCATTCTGATTGCCAAGGTGCAAGACGAGGGCGGCCATGGCCTGTACCTGTACAGCGCCGCCGAAACCCTGGGCACCAGCCGCGACCAAATGCTGGACGCGCTGCACACTGGCCGCGCCAAATACAGCTCGATCTTCAACTACCCCACGCTCACCTGGGCCGATGTCGGTGTCATCGGTTGGCTGGTCGACGGCGCGGCCATCATGAACCAGATTCCGCTGTGCCGCTGCTCGTATGGCCCCTACGCCCGTGCCATGGTGCGGGTCTGCAAGGAAGAAAGTTTTCACCAACGCCAAGGCTTTGAAGCCCTGCTGGCCATGATGCAAGGCACCGCCGCGCAACAAGCCATGGTGCAAGACGCGGTGAACCGCTGGTGGTGGAAATGCCTGGCCATGTTTGGCCCGCCCGACAGCGACAGTCCCAACAGCGTGCAAGGCATGCGCTGGGGCATCAAGCGCATCTCTAATGACGACCTGCGGCAAAAGTTTGTGGATGCCACCGTGCCGCAAGCCCAGGTCTTGGGCGTGAGCTTGCCCGACCCCGACTTGAAGTGGAACGAAGAACGTGGCCACCACGACTACGGCCAGATTGATTGGGACGAGTTTTGGGCCACGGTGAACGGCAACGGCCCGTGCAACAAAGAACGCTTGGCCACGCGGGTGAAAGCCCATGAAGACGGCCAATGGGTGCGCGAAGCCGCTTTGGCCCACGCGCAGAAAAAAGCCGCTCGCCAAGCCGCACAACAGGAGGCCGCATGAGCGACAAGCAACCCGCCATGAAAGAGTGGCCACTGTGGGAAGTGTTTGTGCGCAGCAAACAAGGCCTGGAGCACAAACATTGCGGCAGCTTGCATGCCGCAGATGCACAGCAAGCCTTGCACATGGCGCGGGACGTTTACACCCGCCGCCAAGAAGGCGTCAGCATTTGGGTGTTGCCGTCAGCCGCCATCACGGCCAGCGACCCCGAAGACAAAGACACCTTGTTCGAGCCCGCGCGTGACAAGGTGTATCGGCACCCCACCTTCTTTGTGATTCCCGACGAAGTGGGGCACATGTGAGCGCGGTGGCTGAACAAGAGGTGTCAGCACTGGTTTTGCACTTGGCCGACAACGCGCTGATCTTGGCGCAACGCAATGCCGAGTGGTGTGGGCACGGGCCCATTCTGGAAGAAGACTTGGCGCTGGCCAACAACGCCTTGGATTTGATGGGCCAAGCGCGTTTGCTCTACCAACATGTGGCGGCGCTGCTTCAAGACGGCAGCGATGAAGACCGCTTGGCTTACTTTCGAGATGCGCACGAATTCAAAAACCACACGCTGTTGGAGTTGCCGCATTCCACCGCACTGGCACCCACGGCCAGTGGCGACCGTGACTACGCCGTCACCATCGTGCGCAATTTTTTGTACAGCAGCTTCATGGTTTTGGTGTGGGACGCTTTGCAATACGCCAACGACCCGCAGCTGGCAGCGATTGCCAGCAAGTCGCGCAAAGAGGCTATCTACCATGTGCAACACGCCCAAGATTGGTTGATTCGTTTTGGCGATGGCACCCTAGAGTCACATCAGAAAGCGCAAGCCGCATTGAACCATTTGATGCCCTATACCCAAGCGTTTTGGTTGTTGGGCGAGGCTGAAGCAGCGGCTTTGCAACATCTTGGCGTGGCGCACTTCAGCAGCTTGCAAAACGCCTGGCAAACCCAAGTGACCAGTGTGGTGGCAGAGGCCACACTTGCGGTGCCAGCCGATGGCGGCTTTGTGCCGCAAGGCCATGTGGGTGTGCATTCCGAGCACTTGGGATTTTTGTTGGCCGAAATGCAAAGCCTTGCCCGCGCCCATCCGGATGGCGTGTGGTGAGTGTGTTGCAAGCCGTGAATCCGCAGGGCCCTCTTGGCTTGCCGGATGCCGACCATCCACACCACGCGCTGTGGCTGTTGCTGGAAAACGTGTGCGACCCTGAAATCCCGGTGGTGTCTTTGCGCGAGATGGGTGTGCTGCGCGACATCCGCGACAGCGCCCGAGGTTTGCAAGTCATCATCACGCCCACCTACAGCGGATGTCCGGCCATGACGCAAATGCACGACGATGTGCAAGCCGCCTTGGCCGCAGCAGGTGTGCAAGCGCAGGTGTTGACACAACTCGCACCCGCGTGGTCCACCGATTGGTTGACGGCAGAGGCGCGAGAAAAACTCAGGCGTTATGGCATTGCGCCGCCGAATGGCAATGCATCGCTGCATGGAAGTGCCTCGCTGCATGGCCATGCATCTCAAACGGCTGAGGGTGCTGGCAGGGGCGGTGTTGTTTCCAACGTGGTGCTTTTCAGCCGCAGCACCTCACGCACAGACGATGTGGCCTGCCCGCAATGCAACTCCAGCAACACCACCGAGGTGTCGCGCTTTGGCTCGACCGCCTGCAAAGCCATGTACCGCTGTTTGGACTGCATGGAACCCTTCGACTATTTCAAACCGTATTGACATGAACACTTCCACCCGTTTCCTTGCCTTGACCGTGGCCGCCGTGCGCCCCGAAGCAGGCGAGGCCGTGGTCATTCGATTCGCGGTGCCTGAGGCATTGCGCGATGCATTTGCTTTTCAGCCTGGGCATTTCATCACGCTGCGTGCCGATGTGAATGGCGCGGATGTGCGCCGCAGTTATTCCATTTGCAGCACGCCGCAGTGGCTGGCGCAATCGGGCTTCGTGGAAGTGGGTGTGCGTGTGGTGCCCGATGGTGTGTTTTCCAACTGGTTGGCCACGCATGTAAAGGCAGGCAGCAGCTTGCAAGTGATGCCGCCCGATGGTCGATTTGTGTCCAAACACCCCAAAGCGATTCACCGTGTGGGTTTTGCGGCGGGCTCGGGCATCACCCCCATTCTGTCTATCATGCTGCACAGCCTGCAAACCCAAGCGCACAGCAAATTTTCATTGGTGTATGGCAACAAAAACATGGCCTCGGTCATGTTCAACGAAACCTTGCAAGACCTGAAAGACCGCTACCCGGATCGCGTCACCTTGGTGCATGTGTTGTCGCGTCAATCGCAAGAAGCCGATTTGCTGGAGGGGCGGATTGACACCGCCAAAGTGCAGCGCTTGCTATCGAGTTTGTTGCCGGCGAAAAGCATGGACGAGGTTTTTGTGTGCGGCCCCGAAGGCATGATTGAAACCACCTGCCAAGCTTTGATGGACGCTGGTGTGCCTGCCAACCGTGTGCATGCCGAACGCTTTGCGTCTGCGTCAACACCCGCCACACCTCGCCAAGCCAACACCGCCCCCAAAAGCACAGAACCAGCCGTGGCGCTCACCCTGGTGCTTGATGGCAAAACGCATCACTTGCGCATGAACGCGGATGAACGCATTTTGGATGTGGCTTTGTCTGCAGGCCTGGACTTGCCGCATTCCTGCAAGGGTGGTGTGTGCTGCACCTGTCGCGCCAAAGTCACGCAAGGCAGCGTGGCCATGGAGAAAAATTTCACACTGGAAGCATGGGAAACCGCGCAAGGCTTTGTGCTGTCGTGCCAGTCCAAGCCCACCAGCGCCGCCGTGACCCTGAGTTTTGATGAACGTTAAACAAAGACACCTATGACACACACCCTTCAAAGTTACATCGCTGGCCAATGGCTGGGCCAGCAATCTGCACAAACTTTGCGCAGCGCCATCAACGGTCAAACCGTGGCCACCACCCACGCCGAAGCCATTGATTTCGAAAGCGCGGTGCACCATGCACGCAGCGTGGGTTTAAAAAACCTGATGGCCATGGATTTTCAAGAACGTGCCCAACGCTTGAAAGCCTTGGCCAAGTACTTGATGGACCACAAGGAAGCGCTCTATGCCATCTCGGCGCACACCGGGGCCACGAAAGCCGACAGTTGGATTGACATCGATGGCGGTGCAGGCACCTTGTATGCGTATGCAGGCATGGGCAGCAACGAACTGCCTTCGGGCAATGTGATTCACGAAGGCCCTGCGTTTCCATTGGGCAAAAAAGGCGGCTTTGCGGGCACACACATTTTGGTGCCGCGCGGTGGAGTGGCGGTGCACATCAACGCCTTCAACTTCCCCGTCTGGGGCTTGTTGGAAAAATTCGCACCCAGCTTTTTGGCGGGCATGCCTTGCATTGGCAAGCCCGCCACCGCCACCAGTTACCTCACCGAAGCCGCAGTGCGTTTGATGTTGGATTCGGGCTTGTTGCCTGAAGGCAGTTTGCAATTGGTGATTGGCGGCACCGGCGATTTGCTCGACAGACTCGACGTGTCCGATGTCGTCACCTTCACCGGCTCGGCAGACACGGCTGCCAAGTTGCGGGTGCATCCCCACTTGGTGAAGAACAGCATTCCCTTCAACGCCGAAGCCGACTCGCTCAACTGCGCCATCCTCGGCCCCGATGTCAGCCCGGATGACGAAGAGTTCGATCTGTTTGTGAAAGAAGTGGCGAAAGAAATCACCACCAAAGCAGGCCAAAAATGCACCGTCATCCGCCGCGCCATCGTGCCTGCAAAACACCTGGATGCCGTGGCTGAAAAGCTCATTGCGCGATTGTCGAAAACCGTGGTCGGTGACCCGTCTGTGGAAGGGGTGCGCATGGGCGCATTGGCCTCACACGCGCAACGCGATGACGTGGCCGACAAAGTGGCCCTGCTGAAACAGCACGCCAAATTGTTGTTGGGTGGCAGTGCCGATGTGAAACTGGTGGGCGAGGGCGTGGACCAAGGGGCCTTCTTCGCGCCCACCGTGTTGGTCTGCGACAAACCACTCAGCACCTCTGCCGTGCATGATGTGGAAGCCTTTGGCCCGGTCAGCACCCTGATGCCTTATGTGGATGTGGAAGAAGCCTTGGCGATTGCCAAGTTGGGCAAGGGCAGTTTGGTGGGCAGCTTGATCACCCGCGACCCCGCCGTGGCTGTGAAAGTGGTGCATGCGGCGGCGGCGTGGCATGGCCGCATGTTGATCTTGGACCGCGAAGCTGCTGTTGAATCGACCGGCCACGGCTCGCCCTTGCCGCAACTCAAACATGGCGGCCCTGGCCGCGCGGGCGGTGGCGAAGAGTTGGGTGGCTTGCGTGCGGTCACGCACTACATGCAGCGCACGGCGTTGCAAGGCTCACCCAGCATGTTGGCCGCCATCACCGGCGAATTCATGCGTGGTGCCAAAGTGAACGACACCCCCTTGCACCCGTTCAGAAGTTATTTTGAAGAACTGCAGATTGGCGATTCTTTGTTGACCCACAGACGCACCGTCACCGAAGCGGATGTGGTGAACTTCGGTGGCATCTCGGGCGACTATTTCTACATGCACTTTGATGAAGAAGCCGCTAAAAACTCCGCCTTTGGCAAACGCATTGCGCATGGTTATTTCGTGTTGTCGGCGGCGGCAGGTTTGTTCGTGTCACCCGCCGTGGGCCCGGTGTTGGCCAACTACGGTTTGGACACCTTGCGCTTTGTGAAGCCGGTGGGCATTGGCGACACCATCCAAGCGCGGCTCACCGCGAAACGCAAAATCGACCGCCGCAAACGCGACGCCAACGGCGTGGGCCAAGGCGTGGTGGCCTGGGACGTGGAAGTCACCAACCAATTGGGTGAGGTGGTGGCCAGCTATGACATCTTGACCTTGGTGGCCAAAAAGACCTGAAGCGAGGCCCATGCTTTGGCGCTGGGTCAGACCAGCCTAAAGCCTTGGTACCGTGGGCAGGTAAGCCATTCGTACAACAAATCCCCCTTGTTCGCACGCTGGGAGCCATAAGCCTTTAAAGTGTTGCGGATGAAAAACCTCGCTGCTTTTTTACTCTGCTGTGTCCAAGGGCTGGCTTTTGCGCAAGACATGCCGCCACTCAAGAGCTGGGTTGACCAACACCCACAGTGGCGCGACAACAAAACCGAATTGGCCTACCTGTCGAACCGGTGTGCCAGTGCTTTTGATTTGGTTGGCAACCATTTCGCTGTTCATGCTGCACTGGATGAACAGCTTCGCAGTGCCAATATCTTTCTCAACCACAGCGATACCTATGTTCGGATTGGTTATTTTTTAACCATCAAACAAGGTTCTTCTGAAACCCAGGCGCTGGAAAACTACAACTTCATCAACAGCACCTATGCCCAGTGGATGAAAGACAACTTGGCGAACACGGGCGATGTCATGCAAGCGCCGTTGAGTGATGATGTGGAGTTGTGTTTGTTGCATTACCGCGCGGTTCAGATCATGGCCCGCGAGTTGGAGCTGGAATTCGCCACCAACAAACCTGCCACCCCCGACATGATTCAAAACGTTGATAAAAAGTTGGACATGGCGGTTTTGCAAATCATTTGGACATTCATCAAAACAGAGACTGCTGGGCCTTCAGACTTTCCGATGCCGCAAGTGGTGGTGGACCCTAGCTTGCCGCTGAACGCCCGTATGGTGTTTCAATACCCCTCGAATGACCAGCCCAACAACACGTTGCAAATAGGCGTGTCACCGCGCACCTTGAGCGCTTGGAGCCGTGGCATGGTGAGTTGGGCCGCTGGGCACGAGCTGACCCACTATGCTTTTTTGATGCGCGACAACGGCTGGGTTCGGCAAGACAAATACCAAAGCAACACCAAGCACCACTGCAACCCCGATTTCATTCGCCTGACCACCGCCATTGCAGATTTGATTTCAGATGAACTCACCAATGGCAAAGACCGCTTGCGCATGTACTCCGAGGTGTTTCGCAGTTGCTCTCGGCACCCCGAGCAATAGGCGGTTTTAGAAAAAGTTTTTGCCAACGCCCAAGAGCGTGGCCAAGCCCAGCACTGCAAATATCGCCGCTGCAATGGTGTGCACCAAACGCATGGGGATTTTGTCAGCCAGTTTGTTACCCACAAACACGGCGGGCACATCGGCAATCAGCATGCCCAAGGTGGTGCCCACCACCACCATCAGCGGCATGGCATAGTGCGCCGCCAAGGCGACGGTGGCGATTTGGGTTTTGTCACCCATTTCCGCCAAAAAGAAAGTGACGAAGGTGGCACCAAACACGCCCAGCTTGTGCGCCACTTCGGTTTCTTCTTCTTCAATTTTGTCGGGGATGAGCGTCCACACGGCCATGCCAATGAAGGACGCGCCCAACAACCAACGCAAGATGGACGGGTCCACCGCGGTGGTGATGTAAGCGCCCAAGGCACCGGCCAAGCCGTGGTTCAGGATGGTGGCCACCAAAATGCCCGCGATGATGGGCAGTGGTTTTTTGAAACGTGCGGCCAAGATGAAGGCCAGCAATTGGGTTTTGTCGCCAATCTCGGCCAGCGCCACCACACCGGTGGACACCAACAAAGCTTGCAATGTTTCGGAGGAGAAGGAAAGGTATTCCAAGAGCGCTTTCAAAGGACGATGGACGAGCCGAGAATGTTCATTGAAAAAGCCCTTGATGCGGACATCAAGGGCTTGATTTGGTGGCGCTTCACGGATTCGAACCGCGGACCTGTGGATTATGATTCCATCGCTCTAACCGACTGAGCTAAAGCGCCGAGCCGCAAATTATAGCGAGACTGCGGTGGGGGATTTGAGGCGAGCTTTACAGGTGTTTTGCCAGTGATTGGTGTCGTGAGAAACGACAGTTGCACAGCGTCTGTAAATGGCTCGGTTGAACTACTTAACCCCAGCAACATAACCAATGCTGTTTAGGCTCAGTATCTGCCAGTAGCCCTTGTCTTTGGTCAAGACATAAAAAACAGTTGAACGTAGAAATTCTTTATCATCCTTGTCTATTCTAGAAAAATCTAGCTCTACTAATGCAGAGTTTGCCCCTTCAGCAAGAACTTTGACTTGATTGATTTTGGAATATTTCCAAGGGGTTTTCTTCAAGCCCGCATAATCGATCACAGGCGTGTTTTTATTTTCTACAGTAGTTAATTTACCGTTGTTGATTTTTATGTGTGGGAAGGCATAAACCTCCTCCAATGCAGATATGTTTTCTTCATTGAACACTTTAAAGTAATACCGCATCAAGTCTTCTGGTGACATGCCATCTTGTGGATGAGCAAATGCTGTGGTCAGGGCTAGGCAGAGAGTCAAGAAGGCGAGAAGTTTTTTCATGCTGATAATCACTGTATTTAAATGGACTGATAGTTTCGAATATTACCACCATCGATAATGAGACTGTTGAAATAGTGTCGGTTCAACCGACTCCGCAGCATCACCACAAAAGAATTAGCTGGGTCACTCACCGTTCGCTTGCCGCGCCGTGTAGGGCAGGGGGTGACGCGGAGGATGGGGTGGTGGAGGTGTCGTGAGAAACGACACTATGTCATCAGGTTTCAAGTTGACCTTTTGAAGGACATCAAGCAGAGGTCAAGCAGTTTGAGGGATGCGCAACGACTCGGTTAGATTGATTTCAGTTGGTTCAACCCGACACCGCAGCATCACCACAAAAGAATCACTAGGGTCCACTCACAGTAAATCTGCCGCGTCGTGCGGGCTGGGTTGAGACGGAGGAGGGGGTGGTGGTTTTCCGTGTGAGAACCGTTGATTCAGTGTAGTGTTCTCAGCGTGTTCACAGTTTGAAGTTGTTACCCTGTAATTAGTATTTCGCCCTTGTCTGTGCTGTCTCATTAGGCAAAAAAAATCATAACCACATTGACCCGATGGTTTAACAAAGACTTTTAACTTGCAATATGCAAGCTTTGCCGTATACTTGCATTTCGCAAGTTAAATTTCATGTATTTAACAAGCAGTCCTTGTCATAGCAAAAGGAGAAATCAATGCTTTTAAGAAATACTTTTTTTACATTTTTAGTGGTTACAAACATTTCTTTAGCAACAAGTATGCAGTTGATTGAAGATCCACTTTCAATCAGTCCGATCAGTCATCAAAGTGCCATGTTCAGTGCACTTGAATTGCACGATATGGGCGATTTAGGAACACAAGAGATTCAATATGTTGTGAATTGTAAAAACCAAACAATGTCATTAACTGGATTTGCAGTCATCACACCCAGTGGACGAGTGACATCAAATGAGACAAATGCAAATAGCAATTCAATTTCCTTCTACAAACCAACATACGAACATGATGTGCGAATTCTTCATAAAGCATGTGGTGAAGAGAGTGAAAGAAAAGCTATGAAGTAAAGAGTGCACAAATTCAATACTGATGCAGTAAGGCATGAGTGTGCTCAGTTAGAGGCTTTCCTCTTCAGGGTTTTCCTCTATATAACCATGTCAATTAAGCAATTCAGACGACACCCCTGTTCGTAGCAATTGGCTTAGTCGCCTGATCCCCGTAAGGGATCTACTTAACTTAATCAGGTGAAGAATTAACTTGCATTATAAAAGTCTAATGATATACTTGCTAATTGCAAGTTAACTTCAAAGGTCATATTTCATGGAAAAAGTATTACTTACAGGAATCACAGGTTATATCGGTCAGCACTGTGCTGCTGAACTATTGAGTCAAGGCTATGAAGTCTTAGGAACATTCAGGTCAAAGGCAAAAGCAGATACAACCAAGTCAGCAATAGCAAAAGTGACATCTACTGAAAAATTAAGTTTTGTTGAACTTGACTTGATGTCAGATACAGGTTGGTCAGAAGCTATGAAGGATTGTCAATTCGTCATCCACATGGCATCGCCTTTCTACCTTAAAGAACCTGTTAACGAAAATGAATTGATAGAGCCTGCTGTGCAAGGGACATTGAGAGTCATAGAGGCAGCAAAAAAAGCTGGAATCAAAAGATTGGTATTGACATCATCAACATTTGCAATCATTGCAGGCAAAGAGACTGGAAAGTATGGACCTAAAGATTGGTCTGATACCAATGCAAATATCGGTGCATATGCAAAAAGCAAGACATTGGCTGAGCGAGCTGCTTGGGTTGCAGTCAAGGACAGCAAAATGGAATTGACAGTGATAAATCCAGGTGCTGTTTTTGGTCCGTCGTTGCAGGCAGATGATGGTCAAAACATGACAATGATGAGAGACATGATTGCAGGAAAAGTTCCAATGTATCCAGACATGGCTATGGGAATGATTGATGTGAGAGACGTTGCCAAACTACATGCAGCAGCGTTGACTGCAAGTGATGCTGCAGGAAAAAGATTCATTGCATGTTCCGAAGAGCCTATTGAAATGGGAACCTTGTGCGCTGTTTTGAAAAATGCAGGCTACAAAAAAGCACCGTCCATCAAAGCACCCACTTTCTTGCTCAGAATCGTTAGTCTGTTTGACAGAGAGGCAAAAGGAATGATGCCTTTCATTGGTAAAAAAGCCTCTTATGACATTTCTGCAACTTTAAATATTTTGAAATGGAAGCCAACAGACATGCCAACATCTTTCAAAGAAATGGCTGCAAGCATCTCTAAGTAAATCAACATCTGAAATTTAATTATTTCGCAACATCAACTTTATCAAGGAAAAAATCATGAGCGAACAAACACAAAAACCAGCATTCTTTATGGTTCAAGTCAAAGCAAAAAGCATGGAGGATCTTTCAACTCGCTATGCTCAATCAGCGATAGCCAGTCTGATGAAGCATGGAGGTCAAATGATTGCTGGAACACCTCAACCTCATGTGTTGGAGGGTGATTGGAATGGAAGTTGGGCAGCGATTTTGAAGTTTCCAAGTTTAGAAATGGCTCAGAATTGGTATAACTCCTCAGAATACAAGCCATTGAAGGAGCTTAGGATCAACGAATTGACAGAGCATGGACAAATTCTGTTAATTGAAGGTATGTGAATGAACTCAGAAATGTCAGCAATCTAGAGGTAGATTGATGCTTGGATTTTTCATTTGCTATTGAAAATAAAATACATTTTCAACAAGGAGTTGCAAGTGGGAAACAAAGATAGTCAAATTGAATGGCGTTCACAATGTCCGATCAGTTCGGCATTGGACGTCATTGGAGATAAATGGTCGCTATTAGTTATTCGTGATTTGATAATTCACGGTGAGCGAACTTACTCTCAATTGCTAGACTCAGCAGAGCATATTTCTACCAATATCTTGGCAAGCAGACTTGAGCTTCTGACATTTTTCAAAGTCATTGAACGAACAAATCCAGTAGGTTCACGCAACAATGCATTCAAACTTACAAAAGCAGGGCTTGCACTAAAGCCTGCTATTGAATCATTGGCAAAATGGTCAAGTAAGTATTTACAAGACTTTCATGAAAACATAGTTCAATTACGCTAAAGCGTGTATTCATCTCTGAAATGCACTATTTTCCTCGCAACATATTCAAGTGCTGTTGCATCTCTAGTTCAAGAAGATGACGCTGGTCGTGGAGTTTGGGGGGTGAATTCGTTTTGGCATCGTCCCGTTACTGGACGGTAGACAGATGTCGGTTTAACCTTCACTATGCAACCGACCATTTCCACTATGCCTGTCGTGACCACGGATCAGGTTTCGCTGCTGCAGCAGTATTTGGGGCAAATATCCCGCTTTTCGGCACGACAGACGCATTTGGTGCGGCAGAAGTTGTCACAGGCATTTGGGGCGCAAGTGCTTGCTGCCGCTGGGCTAAGTTCTGAGCTTGAGGGTTAGCAGCTGCTGGTGGATTAGGTCTAGTGCTGGGGTTCTCTGGGGGTGGGGACTTCTTGGGTGGGGGTGGCTTGGGGGAGGGCATGGGTACAGCTGATCTGCCTTTGCCTTTTCTAGAGCTCCGAGGTTTCAGCTTGGCTTTGGCTGCTTTGGCTTGTTCAGCTTGTGCTTGTTGCTGTCGCTGGGTTTCAATGGCCTGCCAAACACTGTCACTGACCAAGCGCCACAAAGCCATTTGATCCTCGGCACTGGCAATTTCATTGATACGCATCTGCAACTCCTTTTCTTTTATTTATTAGAAAAGTACTCAAGGCATGTAGAAAAACCTAGGCCGAGCGGTTCCAGCCCGGGTTCAGGGTGTCGGTTCAACCGACACTGCGTGAACAGGCCTGAAATTCAATCAGGCCTGATGTTTATTTGCCAAAGCCCTCACGCAGCTTGTTGCTGGCAGACTCAATTTGGGTGTCAAGCTCTCCAGCTTCTACTGCCCGCTTGATCAACTCCAAGGTTGGGATCAAGTCAGTAGCTGTAGCAACTTCTATGGTGCTTTTGCCTTTGGCGATCTCAACCACTTTCGCACCATATCGAACATTCAGTGCAATCTTTCCGTTGTCCCCATTCCACCACCATGCGCGAACTCGCTTGGGCAATTCCACGCTGCGGCGAAGGCCATCTTGATCAGTCACAGTGCGAAAGCGAGTGGTAGTGAATTCTTTTCCTTCCAAGTGGGCTTGTGCCAGTTGGATCTGCTCCCACAACTTCTTGCACAGCTTGTTGCGGCGCTGTACTGCGGGCGTAACGCTTTGTGACTTCTTGGTTGCGGAAAGTTTCAAAACTGCGAGTGTGGACATCATTTGTTCCTCTATTGTTAATGACGCTCATAACTTTATTTTCAGAGTTTTGGTTTGAGCAACCGAGCGCCATTTGAAACCCGATGCTTTGGACGGACTTTGCCAAAAACCAATGAAATACAGCCAGATTTCATTTGGGTTTTCTTTGGTTTAGCTAAATAACTGTATGAATCAATTCAAAGATAACCGCGATACAGAACAAGCAACGGAATGGCTAAAGCAAAACGGCATCAAGCTCTCACAGATACACGAGGGCGCTGCTGAACTGTTTCAAGCCCAGAAACTTGCGACACGCACGCTCAAAGACTGCGGTAGTCTGCTTGAACAAAACCAAGCGCACACACTCAACAACTTTCTTAAACAGGCATCAAATAAAAAACTAAGGCTCAAGATCACGCAAGGCCAATGCTTCAAAGTTATGAACATTGCCAAGCAAGCACAACGAAGAATGGCAAAAGCCAACAAGGCACGATAGGCATACAAGCGAGTAAGTCACTCGTTAACAAATGGCAAAAACGCGGGTTGTAATATGACGGCTAATGCCCCCGCACTTAGCGCAATCGCTGTACAGGTTGCGCTACTAGAGTGAATGCCGCAGAGTTACGCACAAGAGTCTCAAGCTCGAAGTGTGGTGCGAGTTTCAATACATTCGTCTCGCAGAAGCCATAAACTCTTGTACAGGCGTGTGGGTGTTCTTTTGACCGTAACAACACACGATGCGACGACTCATGGTGTTTCTTCAAACGCTATAGCCGTCGCATGAATGAAGCATTCTCCGTAAACCCAATACATCTCACACAACTGCGTTGTGTTCGACCTCTAACAAATCATTCAACTAAAAAATATGTGATGAGCAAATCACTGAGCGATGAGCGAAAGAGATTTGTGAAAGCACAAGCGAGCTAGGCTCGCTTTCAAGTAGTTGTATTACTCCACGACTCACATGCGTTTGC
>CALBEV010000067.1 GCA_937891045.1 uncultured Burkholderiales bacterium
CTGCCGGTGCCGACCAGCATGCTCAGCAAGGCATTGCGGGTGCGCCACTGGATCACCAGCACCAGCGCGATCGCCAGCAACTCGGGCCATGGGCCATGGCGGTGTTCACGGGCCGCACCGACCATCGCGTGCACCAGCAACAAGCTCATGATGGCCAGCGGCAAAAACCGCCCCAAACGTTGCACGATGGCGTGTTTTTGAAGCCAAGTGGCGGCCACAAAGGGCAAGGCCCGCAACAACACCGTCACCAGCGCCATCGCCACGATTGCGCCGAGCACGTAAGTCCGGTCGTTCATGGCTGCACCTCGGGGTTCTGCGCAGGCGCATGGCGCACCCACACGCCCCCCCACCGCCATGCTCAGGGCGATGGCGATCACCAGCGCATGCTGCGGCACCAGCCACCAGGCCAATGCGTACGAGACCAAAGCCACCCACAGCGGTGCGCTGCTCAAGCGGGATCGCCATTGCTCCACCGCCAGCACGGCAAACAAAGAGGCCAGGGCAAAGTCCAACCCGACCAACGAGATCTGGGCTTGGGACCCCAGCCAGGCCCCCATGGTCGTGCCCAGCACCCACCAACACTGGTTAAGCCCACTCACCAGCGCCATCTGCCGGGCAGGGGTTTGAGGCGGCAGGGTGGTCAAAACAGAATAGGTCTCATCTGTCAAACCGAACACGCAATAACGACGCAACCACTTGCCTTGGGGCAGTTTGTCCAACAAAGACAGGCCATAGAACACATGGCGCAGGTTGACGATGAACGTGGCCAAGGCGATCGCCGTGACGGGCAGCCCTGCCGCCAGCATCGGGATCATCATGTATTGCGCCGCACCCGCATAGACCAGCAGGCTGGCCAGCACCGCGAGCCAGCCTTCGCCACCAGCCTGCACAAACAAAAAACCAAACACGGTGCCCAAGGGGATATAGCCCATGGCCACGGGCGAAGTCAAAGTCAGTACGGACAAAGCCGGGAGATGGTGCGGAGGCGAAGAATCAGGCATGGGTGGCGACAAAGAAGCGATGGGCAGGGGCAGGATTATCCACCCAGCACCCCATCGCGATGGCCCCAAAAAGACAACGCCGCGCGTGTTTTTAGCCGTCTGGGCCCCACAGCACGTTGCCGCACGTTGCAGCGCCGAAGTTTTGGGCTGCCCTCACACGCTGGAGAACCCGCTTATCAGCCCGCTTGTGAAGGAAGCTTCGCAAGCGGGGCTTCATTGCTAAAAAACACAGCCCCCAAAGCACCAGCACCAGCGTCAGGCGCGTTGGCGTGTCCAATCGGGCAGCGGCGCGGCTTTGTGCAGCACATCTTGGTGCAGCCAGGTGGCACTCTTGCGGGCGCGCTCGGCCACGGTCTCCAGGGGCAGCTGCTGGTAGTCGTCGTTGAAGACTTCGAAACTGTAGTCGCCCCGGTAACCGATGCGGTCCAGGCGCAACACCAAATCGGCCAACTGCTCGCTGTGCACGCCCTCCCCTGGGAACACGCGGAAGGTGCGGGCTGTGGTCATGCGCTCTTCAAATGTGGGGGTTTCTTGCCACATGAAGTCAGGCAACTGCACCAAAAAGATCTTGGACGGGTCCAGCGCCTCAATGGCGTCCAAAGAGGTTTGGGCAGCGAAGATGTGGAAGGAGTCGATGCCAACGCCAAGGTTGGGGCAGTCGGCGCGACACACCACGTCCCAGCTGGTGGGAAATTCGTTGACGGTGCGGCCCCAAGACAGTGCTTCATAGGCGATCTTGATGCCCAGCGGCACGGCCAGCATGGCGAGTTTTTTCAGGTCTGCGGCGATGGCGTCGAGGTCTTGTGTGGCGTGGCGCGAAGTGGACGAGCAGACCAGCAAGACCTTGCTGCCAGTAGCCGCGCACATCTGGAGCATGGATTTGGCGATGTCGAGTTTGTAGCTGTGCAGGTGGCCCGACAGACCTTCAAAATCGCGCAGCACCTGAAAGCCGGTGGGCCGCATGCCGCTGGCCTGCACCGCCGCCACAGCGGCCTGGACACCACCGGGGTGCGTGACCAAATCGCGCGCCATCAGCATCACCTGAGAAAAGCCAGCACCTTTCATGGCGGCCAGCTTGGCCTCCAGGGTGCCCGCCATGGTGATGGTGTCCATGCCGTAGCCGTCGAGCATGCTCATGCGCGGCCTCACTGGTGAACCAGTTCAAAAGCGACCGAGCCCAGCGCAGCACGGGTCAGTGCGCCTCGGTCTTCGGGGTGCAGCTGGGTCGACTCGACGAATTCCACACCACGCGCCTTGAGCGCGGCCACGGCCTGCCCCACATCGGGCACGCTAAAGCCAATGCGCTGCAAGCACTCGGGGCTGTCGTCGGCGTCCATCCAGGGCTCGGGCTCCACCAGTTGCCACAAGAAGCTGCCGCAAGGGCTTTTCATGAGTTTGCCTTTGGGCAAGATGCCAAAGCGCTCTTCGTCAGGGATGGTGCCGAAGTCGAACATGTGTTCGTAGTAAGTTTGCCAGTCAGCGCTGCGGGCGGCGCCAATGTACTGAACCACACCAAAGTAACTCATGCCTGCCAGCGCAGGCGGGTTGGGGTCCACGGTGGGGATGGGCTTGAAGTCGATGTCGTAAATCGAGAACTCTTGCCAGCGGTCGACAAAATAAAAACGGCTGCCGCCTGGCCCGTGAATGGCGGGGATGTGCAGCTCCATGGCCTGCGCATGGCTGTCCACACGCCAAGCGCCCAGTTCCATGCAACGGGTGTGGGCCTGCAGGGCATCGTGCACGCGAAAGGCCACGGCCGAGATCGCCGGCTGGCCGTCCACCGTGCCACTGACGCGTGCGTCGTCAGGACTGGCGTTCACCACCAGATTCATGCCGCCTTGGCGGTACAGCGTGACCTCGCGCGATCGGTGGCGGGCCACCGGGCGAAAACCCACGTTTTCAAGCACTTGGCCCAGCGCTTGTGGGCGGCTGGTGGCGTATTCGATGAATTCAATGCCGGCGATGCCCAGTCGGTTGGGCATGTCGGGGACGGCTTCGCGGTTCGCGGGTTGTTGGCTCATCTTGGGGCTCCTGTGCGGGCTCAATAACTCAGTTGGGCGACACGGCGCAACACCTCGGCGGTGGTGCTGGGCCAACCAAAAAATTCCAAATAGGCGGGAATTTGTTCGTACAACATGTCTGTGCCCACCTGGACACGGCAACCACGGGCTTGCGCCGCCGCCAAAAATGCGGTGGTCTCGGCCTGCATCACCACCTCACCCACAAAAGTGTCGGGCGACAAACGCGACACATCCATCGGCAGCGGGTCGCCCGCGTGCATGCCCATCGGCGTGGCGTTGACCACCAGGTCATGGCCTGCAGGGTCGTTCGAGCCTGTGCGCACCAAAATGTGCGGGTAATGCGTGCGCAGGCGCTCAGCCAAGGCTTCGCAGGCGGGCGTGTTCACATCGAACAGGCTGATCGCGGCAATGCCCGCGCCCGCCAAAGAAGCGGCAATGGCGCAGCCCACACCGCCGGTGCCCACCACCAGCACGCGCTTGGCCTGCAGGTCCAACCCCTTGCCTTGAACGCCGCGCACAAAACCCGCGCCGTCAAACATGTCGCCCACCAAACGCCCATCGGGCAAACGCTTGACCGCATTGCAGGCACCGGCCACACGAACGGTGGGGGTGACTTCATCAAGCAGGCTGACGGTGGTGACTTTGTGCGGCATCGTGATGAGGGCACCCCGGATGTTCTCAAGGGTGAACACGGCCTTGAGGAACTGCGGATAGTGCGCGTCCTTGCAGCCCATGGGCACCACCACCGCATTGATGCCCGCTTCGTTGAAGTACGGGTTGTAAATCATCGGCGACTTGAAGGTGTGTGTGGGGTAGCCGATGTGGGCGATGAGTTCGGTGTGGCCGTTGATCATGGACTGAGGGGAAAAGGTCCGCAGCGTCAAGCGATGCGGGCCATGAATAAGAGGAGGTCAGATCAGGCAGGGCAGAGCAAGGCGCGTGCCCTGCTCTGCCCTTGGGGCTTACTTGCGCAGCTTGGCCAGCTCGGCTTGCAGCTCGGCCACGGTGGCCGCAATCGGCTCGCCGTGTTTGGCGATCACGGGCTTCATCTTGTCGCGCAAGATGGCCACTTCAGCGGCGGGCAAAGTCGTCACTTGCATGCCGCCTTTTTTCAGGTTCTCAAGCAAGCTCGCCTCCTGGGCACGGGCCTGGGTGCGCTGGAACTTCGAAGACTCGGCAGCCGCGTCGCTCAAAATTTTCTTTTCAGCGGCCGACAAGGTGTCCCAGAACTTTTTGCTGATCACGATCGACTGGGGGTTGTACTGGTGACCGGTCAGGGTCAGGTGCTTTTGCACTTCGTACAACTTGGCACCGTTGATGGTGGCCACGGGGTTTTCCTGGCCGTCCACGGCTTTTTGCTCCAAGGCGGCATACAGCTCAGGGAATGGCAGCGGTGTGGGGGTTGGCACCCAAAGCCTTGACCCAGTCCACGTTGATCGGGTTGGGGATCACGCGCAGCTTCAGACCTTCGATGTCAGAGACTTTGTTGATTGCGCGGCGACCGTTGGTCAGGTTGCGAAAGCCCAGCTCATAAAAGCCCAGACCGACCAGGCCTTTTTCTTCCAACTTGGCGTGCATTTTTTTGCCAAAAGCACCGTCGACCACGGCATCGGCTTCTGGGCCGCTGGCGAACATGAAGGGGAAGTCAAACACTGAAAAATCGCGCACTTGCGAAGCAAAAATGCCCGAGTTCATCGAAGCCATCTCCAGCGTGCCGCCTTGCAGGGCCGACACGTTGGCTTGGTCGCTGCCCAAAGCGCCACCGGGGAACACATTGACCTTGAGCTTGCCGCCAGACTGCTTCTCGACGATTTCCTTGAACTTCTCCATGCCCTGGATGATGGGGTGGCCTGCCGCATTCTGGTTGGCAAACTTGATGGTCTTGTCTTGCGCCATGGCCACACCGGTCAGGGCCAACGCTGCCGTGGCCAGCACGGTCTTGATGAACACACGTTTCATGATCTTGTCTCCGAAAAGGAAAGCGGGACGCCGGGATAAAAAAACTTGGCGAGGGCGTGCCCATCTCACCGCCAAGCTGGTTGAAAACATCAGGAATAAAAGAACTTGAGGGGCACCAGCACGATGGACGGGAACAGCACCAACAAAAACAGCACCGCAATCTGCGCCAGCATGAAAGGAACAACACCCCGAGCCACTTCGTCGATCTTCATCTTGCCCACACCGGCCACCACGTTCAGCACTGTGCCCACGGGCGGCGTGATCAGGCCAATGGCACCAGCCATCACAAACAGAACCCCAAAGTAAACCGGGTCGATGCCAGCGACTTTCACCACCGGAATCAGCACGGG
>CALBEV010000068.1 GCA_937891045.1 uncultured Burkholderiales bacterium
CGGCGCTCACCACAAACGGTTTGCCATTGGCGCGAAGGAGTTTCTCCAGCTCTGAAGGGGGGGCGCCGATGGGCACGGGCAAGCCAGGCATTTGCGGAGCTTGCGCAATCATGCTGACCGTGCCGTAAAGCGTGCGTGCGGTGGTGCTGGTGGCGGTGGCGTCACGAATACCGGTGATCTGGGTGTTGCCAAAATCATTGGCAGTGACGGTGTCCAAAGCCATGGTGGCAGCGGTGGCAACCGCACTGTTGATGACCTTTGCACCAATCAGTTCGAAGGGCGAGCCAGCCACACTGGAGGTGATGTCCAACACGCCAGCGGTGCGGGAAACACTCACATTTTTGATGGTGCCTGCCGTGATGGCAGCGTTGATAGCGGTCTGTAAAGCAGTTGCCAAATCGGCTGCGGTTGTACCCCCTGAATTGGCAGAAGTGATGGTGACGCCATTGATCACGACGGATGCTGAATCGGTGACGGCCACTGTGCCTGCGATGTTGATGCGTGAGACTTGATTGACCGCACCGCCTTGGTCCAAACCGAAATTGGCGGCCGACAAGTCTTTGACGTTCGAGTTGAACCACACCGACGTGTTGCGGCCGTCAGAAACCAAGCTGACACCGTTGCCGTTGTCTGTGGCTGTCACGCCATGTTGCCCAGAGCGCTGATTGATGGCCTCAACCACCTTGGTGCGTCTGGCCGTGCCGGTTTCGTTTTGCACGAACTCGACTTGCACCTCGACGCCATTCAAATACAAGGACTGCAGTGTGGGTGTGGCCAGCACTGGTAAGGTGGTTTGGGTGACCGAGCCTTTGATCTCTGGGCCTTTGGCCTGAGCGCGAACGGCGGTGATGGGGGTTTGGGCGTTGATGGCGTTGGCAATGGCGATGGCACTGGCACTGCGGTCATTGCTGGTAGCGGGTGAATCTGAAAACTCGTCATCCGCACTGGTGGTGGGACGGATTTTCACACCGTTGATCATCAGGTCGTCTTTGCCCAAGGGTTTGAAGTTGGCGTTGGCGTTTTCAACCACATTGACCGTGGACACGGTGCTTATCGCACCGCTGCTCTTGGACACCGACAAGGTGAAGCTGGTGCCCGGGGTGTCCGACTCCAACAAAATTTCACCTATGTTGCGCCCTGCCTTGGCCGTCACGGTCAAGTCGGTGTTGGCGTTGATCTTGGTGATCAATTCATCACGCACTTTTTGCGGGGTTAAATTGATTGCCCCTACGATTGCGGTGTATTCAAACGTGGTGCCGTTGACAGTCACGTAATAAATATCATTGGCGTTGGGGTTGGTCGTGAAAGTGACGCTGTCAACTTGCGCGACAGCTGGATTCACAATGGGACGCACCACCGTGTTGGCAACGGCTTGGTTGCGGGTGAAGTTGCCTTGCACCAAGCCGGCTCGGGTGATGTCACCGGTGCTGTCGGAGGTCAAGACCACGGGAGTTGGGATTTTCGATTGCAACGAAATCGTGCTGGACTGCACACCTTGGCGCATACCGATGCGTGCACCAAAGTCTTCGGCATTGGCCGATGTTTCAAAGCTCACCTCGATGTTGCGGCCATCGGCGGCCAACAAAGTGATGCCCTTGGTGTCTGAGCCAGTGTCAATGGCTTTGACGCCGGTCTTGTCACTGATGAGGTTGATCGCCTTGGCCACAGCCATGCGGGTTTCACGCGGGTTGTTCAAGACCGTGGTGATGTTGGCGCTGGCAAAGCCATTGACAAACACCACCCCATTGAGCACCGAGGTGCCGGACATGGCCGCACCGCTCATCATGTTTTCATTCACCTTGGCAAACACGCCTGTGCCCTCATTGGCCACAAAGTATTCACCGATGGTGTCGACCAAACCCACCAGATTGGTCGAACCCATTTGCACATTGGTGGGCGCCACATTGCCTTCGGCCGCAGCGTAAGTGATGGTGAGCGAGGAATTGCCTGGGATGTAGGTCACCATGCGTCCTGTCGGCTCGCCAAACAAAGGGCTGGCTTGCAAAGCAGCAGCAATTTTGGCTGTAGCAGAGGCTGACGTGGTGTCCATGGCATCCAGTGAGACGCTCACACCGGCGACAATCACGGTGCCGGGTGAGGGTGTGCCACTGAAGGTCAAGGACTGTGTTTCACCACGGGTCACGCCGGTGGAAACAGCTTTTCGATTGATGGCGGCAGCCTTGGCGATGGCACTGCCAGCGGCATTGTTGGCAGGCGAGACCGAATCATCGGTGGCATAAGAGGCGCCAATATCAATGCCGTTGATTTTCAAATCGCCGGCACGCAATGAAGGAATGCTGCCTGCAACATCCACATGGTATTCAAACGCGCGGACATTCAAACTCACAGCCGTGCCATCTGACTTCTTGAACTCATAGACCATGTCATCCGAGATCACTTGCGCGTTCGAGCCACTGGTTTTGATGAATGTGACGGAACTGGCTGGTGCACCATTGGTCACCACGACCGTGGGCAATGCACCTGAGCCTGTGACGGACAAATTGGTGACGTTGGTGCCTGTGGTGGCACTTGTGAAGGTGACCGTGGTATTGGTTGACACGGCACCCGAGGCAAAGCCACTCAGGGTACCGCTGAAAGTTCCTTTGGTAGGCACCGAGCCGCCTGTGCCTGCATAGCCATTGGCACGCGAGGCAAAGTCTGTGGCCACTTCGGCGGCCGTGGCACCTGTTGAGCCAACCGTGTAGGTCAGGCCACCCAAGGTGATGGTTTGACCCGCTGTCATGGCGTTAAAGGTGACGGCGGAGGTTTCATTCGCAGCTGCGTTGTTGAACACACCGGACATGCTGATTGTTTCGCCCTTTTCAGTCAGGAACGATGCGGTCACCGCGCCCGAGGTGTTGACGTTCATGCTCAGAGCGCCACTTTTAAGGAAAGCGCCGTTGTCTTTGAACTGTTCGACACCACTGGCCAAAGCATCTCGTGTGCTGGCCACGGCCATGGCGAGGCCAGACGCGGCCGTGATGGCGCTGAAATCGGTGGAAATGGCTGACACGTCGCCCTCACCGGCTGCGTAGGCCACCGTGATGACACTGCCAATCACCGAAACCGAACGGCCAGAGGAGGAATTGAAAGCGCTGTTGTTGCTGAGTGTTTGCTGAATTTTGGCGGCAATCAGATCGGTGGTGTTTTGCACTGTGGCATCAATCACCACATCGACGCCGCCGACTTTGATGGTGCCGCTGGCGAATGTGTTGTTGGTGCTGCTGAGTCTGATGGTTTGGCGTTCACCTGCATCACTTCCGCCAACCGTGCGTGAGGTGGTGGGGTCGATGAAAACCGTGCCAAATTGATTTTCCGAGGTGACTTTGAACAAAGGCATCTCGCCCACACGTTCTCCAGCAGACCCGCTGAGCACAGGAAAACCGTTCCATTCAGTCGCTTCTGCAATTTGAACAATCTGCTGCTTGAGTTGCTGGAATTCCAAATCCAAGTAACTGCGCTGAGCATTTTCATTGGTGTCGTTGACTGCCTGGATGGCCAACTCACGCATGCGTTGCATCATGTCCGTGATCTCGTTGGTCGCGCCCTCAGCGGTTTGGATCAGGGAGATGGCATCACCCGCGTTGCGCACGGCCTGATTCAAACTGCGAATCTGGTGCGTCATGCGCGTTGAGATGGCCATGCCAGCGGCATCGTCACGGGCGGAATTGATCCGTTTACCGGTCGACAACTGTTGCATCGCAATAGATTGACTGCGTTCAGTCGACTTGAGCGCCGCTTGCGAAAACAGTGCTTTGACGTTGGTGTTGATGACTGCCATTTACTTCTCCTGACCAGTGAGGTCAATAATGCTATGCAACTGATTAGGAAATCCTTGTGCCAATTTCAATTTCATTCTTTGAATTTGAAAAAATCCTGTGTTTTCAACTGTTTTGCCGCTGTTTGTTGCCGCAGTGGCAACATTTGTTGCATCAGAGGAAAGGAATTGCCGCATTGCCGCAGGTACTTTTTTATTGGATTTGCGAGCTTTCGCCCACCAGGTCGGCGTAGTCTTCCAGAGAAAGACTTTCAGCCACGAGTTCAAGCTGCTCGGGGTAGGCCTTGAGGCCTTTGCGGGCGACTTGCAATGCTTTTGCAGGGTCCAGGTTGCAGCGCAGTGCGCGCACCAACATCACATAAGTGAAGGGCTGGGTGTTGTCCCCTTGGATGTCCATGAGTTCTTGCAGCATTTCCACGGCCATGTCCCAGTCTTGCTGAATCAGGGCCAGCAAGCCGTTGATGGCCAGCATGTCTTCGCTGTGGGGGTGGATGCTCATGCCGGCGGCGCCCAAGGCGTAGGCCAAGTCCAATTGCTCGGTGGCCACCAACGATTGGATGGCTTCGCGGATCTCACCGGGGGTGAAACGCTTGATGTGTTCGGTTTGCAAAAAGCCGCCCACTTGGGCTTGGTTCAACAATTCTTGGATGAGAGACATGAAAAACTCCTGTTGGTGTCGGAAAAATGGCCACAGCGGTCAAGATGTGGCAGATGCATCCGATTAAGCAAGAGTAGTGCCAGTATTTACTTTATGTAAATCAAGGACTTAGGGTGGTTTTACAGTGGTGCAGGGGTTTGCCGGTGGGGTTTGGGGACTCAAAATTATCATCTCACACCACGAGTTGGATTCTATTTTTATCTCTATTATGGACATTTATCCAATTTATTGTCCATAATAGCTTTATGCCAAAGAAGCCGCCCGTGGTCTACCCACAAGAACAACAAAATCTCTCCGAACTGGGTGAGCGTCTCAAGCTTGCCCGATTGCGCCGCAAACTGAGCAGTATGGTGGTGGCCCAGCGTGCAGGGATTTCCAGAACATCGCTTTACAAGGTTGAGAAAGGTGATGCGGGGGCCACGCTTGGCACCTATGTGCGCGTTTTGGCTGTACTGGGATTGGATGGTGATATTCGGCATTTGGCTGCAGACGATAGGTTGGGCCGAAAACTGCAAGATTTGGATTTGCGACGATGAGCCTGCACACAAACTTGCTTGAAGTCTGGCTGGATTGCGACTTGGCCGAACCATGCCTTGTTGGCACACTGGGCCACGACAGAGGGCAAATTCGTTTTCATTACAACCGCGATTGGCTAGATCAACCCAGCGCCTTTGCTTTAGATCCAGATTTATCACTGGATGATGCACCCTTTTTCCCAAAGCCTGAACTTGGCAACTTCGGCATTTTTTTAGATTCATCGCCTGACCGCTGGGGCCAAACCTTGATGAAGCGTCGTGAGGCGCTTCAAGCGAAAGATGAACAAAGAAATGCACGCACGCTTTATGGTTGGGACTACTTTTTAGGCGTTCAAGACCTGACACGCCAAGGTGGCTTGCGTATCCGAATTCCTGGAACGCCAGAATTTTTGAGCAATGACGTCTTGGCTGCACCACCAATGTCTACTCTGAGAGATCTGGAAGCAGTCGCTTATCAACTCAGTCATCGCCAGATTGATGATTTGGATGCCCTGCGTAAATGGTTGTCGGTGTTGGTTGCACCAGGCGCATCCCTTGGCGGGGCCAGGCCAAAAGCCAACTTCACAGAAAAAGATGGCTCTTTATGGATCGCCAAATTTCCAGCGCGTGACGATGACCGGGATGTGGGCGCGTGGGAGTTCGTCACGCATCAAATGGCGACAAAAGCGGGTATTGATGTGCCTGAGGCCCGACTACTGCGCTTGAATAACGACTTTCACACTTTCTGCACGAAGCGCTTTGACCGAGCAGGCGGCAAGAGACGGTTTTATGCCTCGGCCATGACACTGCTGAAAAAAGACCAAAGTGAAGGCAGCAGTTACTTGGAAATGGCCCAATTTCTTCGAACGCAAAGTGATGGCGCTCATTCAGCCAAAGACTTGGCCCAGCTATTCCGACGTGTTGTATTCAATGTGGCGGTTGGCAATAGAGATGACCATCTGCGCAACCATGGCTTTGTATTGACGGCCACAGGCTTGCGTTTGGCACCGGCCTTTGATGTCAATCCAAGTCCGGACAAGGCTGACCATGTTTTGAATATTGATGCGACGGATCACTTGCCCCAAATTGAAACAGTCTTGGCGACAGCAGGTTTTTATGGGCTGACTGCCTCTCTTGCTCAACAAGTGGTGGATGAGGTGATAGAAGTCACCAGTCGTTGGCGAGAATTAGCAAGCGACACTGGGATTGCAAAGGCTGATATTGAATTAACGGCTCGAGCCTTCATCAGGCGGTGAATGGGCACCTGAAACTCAGGCCAAATCTTGCATATGAACCAAGCCCTGAATGGGCAGGCGGCAGCGGTGCGCCCACGGCGGCAAAGCGCTGAAGGTTTCCCGCCCAGCGGCAGCGGCCACCACCAAAGCGAAGGACTCCACGCCCACCACCCAGCGGGATTGAGAAATGGCTTGGTTCAAATCCATCTGCTGGTCTAACTGGATAGTCAAAGACCCCTGCGCTTGTATCCAGGCGGTGTATTTCTCAGGCGGGTCTGAAGGATGAGGCCGCAGTGTGATCTGCACGGGCCCATGGCCCACCACCTGCGCCAAATGCTGCACCAAAAAATCCAAGGCTTGAAACTCGCCCTGCACGCCCCTGCCCCAGTCGTTGCGCACCGGCTCCAACACGAACAGCAGGTTGCGGCA
>CALBEV010000069.1 GCA_937891045.1 uncultured Burkholderiales bacterium
AACCTTAACCTGGACTTCCAACTAATGAGTGGTATGGCAAAAGGGGGCAGGTCAGGATATATGTAGCTCCTAGGACACTTCATGAATCACTTTTAAAGCGGGTTTGTGCAAAGTAACTTCATATAAAAGCCAACTAATGAAGAAACTACCCAGTGGCATTCCCCAATTCAGTAGACACATTTCTTAGCACATCCAAAAATATACTCTCCACGCCTTGTGGTTTAAGCGTAGGATGATGTTTAAACATTTATGGAGAACTGCTATGAAATTTATTCTTGCCATCCTTACGTTAACGCTTTGTGGTTTTACATTTGCTCAATCTTGGGAAAACAGTCCCGATAACTGGAAAAACAGCCCAAGTAACTGGGAAAACAGTCCAAGTAACTGGAAGAACAGCCCAAGTAATTGGGAAAACAGTTCGAGCAATTTCAACGCAAAAAATGGTGTTTTTGACAATAGTGGAAAGAGAATAGGCTATGAGACGAGAAACCCTCAGGGCGTTAGTAACCTCTTTGATGACAACGGTAACAGACTTGGTTACAAACCAGCCAATCCAAATCAAAGAAATCGTTAATTAGGTAGGCCGCTGGACAAATTCTCCCTTTTTCCACCTCACTTATCCACTGATCAAAAGTCCGTAGTACCACTTCCAAAAAGACAAACGGGACATTTGTCTACTTTGTCCCTTTGTCTCCTTTGGTCTTGCAGTTTTAGCCCTAGGTTCTATAAAACCTCTGGGGGTTGTATGTGGGTTGCTGTTATGCAAAACCTAGGGTTTGAGTGGAGGTTTGTTCAGCTAGAGCAAACAATTTTTAAAATAGAAGCCATCGATGTATATGGCGCGATGTCTTCCCATTTAGGATCACTAGAGGATTCATTAAACAATATGTCACCTCCCGCCATAGGTTCCGAGTGCAATGATATTGACATCATGCGATAGCGTTCATTTTTACAATCGTGTTCTACCCTAATGCGTCTAGATGACTCTCCGCTTTTACCTCGGATCGTTAAATTTTGTAGTTGCCAAGACTTGCGCATGTTTCCATCTTTGCGGATAGTTACATAGTGAAGGTAAATATCTCCATCCTTGTTTGAACTGACGAGTCGCCACTCAGCCCAAGCAGAGCCAGTCAGCATCATCAGACAGACAAGAAATAGCTTCTTCATGCCATCGACCTTTCTTTAATTTCTTACAAAAAATTGAGAGGCTCACCCCATCCCATGCAGTCTTTAAACGGTTCAAACCTATTATGACAAGCTACTCTTGAACTCGAACCAGCCATAAGAGGTTTTAGGCAGAAACTCTTTCTATGTGAAGAGGAGGCTCCCACAATATTCCTCATCGGAACTATGACCCTCCCCCCCCTATCAAATCTAGGTCCAAATCCATTGGTTTGTAATAGCCAGCAGAAAAGAGCAATGTGGGTAGAAGTGTGGGTAGAAATAAAAAACGCCCCGAAAGGGGCGTATTCATTGAGTAGCTGGCGGAAACGAAGGGATTCGAACCCTTGATGAGGCTCAACACCCCATACTCCCTTAGCAGGGGAGCACCTTCGGCCACTCGGTCACGTTTCCAGCTGGTTCAAATTATGCCTGATTCTGCTCCAAGTCAAAGGCTTTGTGCAGGGCGCGTACCGCCAGCTCCAAATACTTCTCGTCAATCACCACCGAGGTTTTGATTTCGCTGGTGGAAATCATCTGGATATTGATGCCCTCGCCGCTCAGGGATTCGAACATTTTGCTGGCCACGCCCACATGGCTGCGCATACCGATGCCGACGATGGACACCTTGCAAATCTTGGCGTCGCCCAGCACCTCGGGTGCGCCCAGCTCGGGCAGTACCTTGGTTTTCAGCAGGTCCATGGCGCGGGCATGGTCGTTGCGGTTCACGGTGAAGCTGAAATCGGTCAAACCACCTTTGCTGATGTTTTGAATGATCATGTCCACTTCAATATTGGCCTCGGCCACGGTGCCCAAAATTTTGTAGGCGATGCCGGGTTTGTCGGGCACGCCCAGCACAGAAATTTTGGCTTCGTCGCGGGTGAAGGCAATGCCAGATACGATGGCTTGTTCCATTTGTTCGTCTTCCTCAAAAGTGATCAAGGTGCCGGATTTGGCTTCCTCTTGGATGTCGATGTCCCAGGGCGTGAAGCTGGACAGCACGCGCAGCGGCACTTTGTACTTGCCGGCAAATTCCACCGAACGGATTTGCAACACCTTGCTGCCCAATGACGCCATTTCCAGCATCTCTTCAAAGCTGACGGTGTGAAGCCTGCGGGCTTCGGGCACCACGCGCGGGTCGGTGGTGTAGACACCATCGACGTCGGTGTAAATCAAACATTCAGCGGCTTTCATGGCGGCGGCCACGGCCACGGCCGAGGTGTCAGAGCCGCCTCGACCCAAGGTGGTGATGTGCCCGTTGGGGTCCACGCCTTGGAAGCCGGTGATGATGACCACTTTGCCTGCGTTCAAATCGGCAGGCACACGTTGGTCGTCAATCGATTCGATGCGGGCTTTGGTGAAGGCGCTGTTGGTGTGAATCGGCACTTGCCAACCAGCGTAGCTGACGGCGGGCACGCCTTCGGCTTGCAAGGCAATGGCCAACAAGGCGGAAGACGCTTGTTCACCGGTGGCGGCCAGGGCATCAAGTTCGCGCAAATGGGCGTCTGTGTGAGCGTTGCCAGCCAGCTCTTTGGCCAAGCCCAACAAGCGGTTGGTTTCGCCGCTCATGGCCGAGGGCACCACCACCATTTGGTGACCGGCTTTGGCCCATTTGGCCACGCGCTTGGCCACGTTTTGGATGCGTTCGGTCGAGCCCATGGAGGTGCCGCCGTATTTGTGAACGATGAGAGCCATCTTGTAGAGGTTTGCGTCTGGAAAAGCTAGAAATTGTACCAACCGAGCACGGGCCCATCGCGCCTGACAAAGCCCTCGCCCACTTTGATGTCGATCTGATGGCCACGGGTGCGACACGCTTCGATTTGCACCAACAAAGCGTCCAGTTGTTTGGTGCTGACCTGAGCCCCGCTTTGCCGCAGCCAATGGCGCAACACATTGGCTTGACGGGCCGGGCTGAGCGTTTGCAAGTCTTTGATGCGCGGCGGGTGACCGGTGTGCTGCAGATCTTGCTGGGCCAATTCCTTCAACAAGCTTTGCGCTTGCGCCGCATGCCTTGCACTGCGGGCAAAGGTTTGGCGAAACGCGGGAAAGGCTTCCTGCAACGCAGGCAACAACTGGTACCGAATTTTGTTGCGGGTGAAGCGGGTATCGGTGTTGCTGGGGTCTTCCACCCAGCTCACGCCCAAGCTTTGCAACCATTCACGCAAAGCTGCACCGGGTACGGCCAACCAAGGCCGGTGCAACACCAAGCCTTGGCGTTCAATCCGCTCGGGCATGGCCGACAGACCCGGCAAACCAGCACCGCGCGACAAGGCCAACAACATGGTTTCCACTTGGTCATCCGCATGCTGGGCCAAGGCCACGTCACGCACTGTGCCACCCCAGTGTTTCTGCACGGCCTCTGATAAAGCCGCATAGCGGGCCAAGCGGGCCGCGTCTTCCGGGCTTTCGCCTGGGGCGTGTTGGGCGTTCACATGCTGCACCACCAAGGGCACGTGCAGTTGATCGCAAAGTTGTTGGCAGTGGGCTGCAAACAGGTCGGCGGCGCTTTGCAAACCGTGGTGCACATGCACCGCCCTCACCTGCCCGGGCCATTGCTTGGCGCAGGCCAACAGCAGCGCACACGAATCCGCACCGCCGCTCAAGGCCACAGCGAAAGGCAACGGGGAATGGAAATGGTCTAGTGACAAGGCCGCAGGCAATGCGGCTTGTCTTAAAGCATCAACGAGCGTCAGCTTTGGTGTCGTTGAATCGGCCATAGCTTTGCAGCCGTTCATAACGCCGCTCGAGCAACTCTTTGACTTTCAAGTCGCTGAGTTGTCGCCAAGCGTCGTTCAAACCGCGCTTGAGTTGGGCGCACATTTGTTTGGTGTCGCGGTGGGCGCCGCCCACCGGTTCGTTGACGATTTTGTCCACCAAGCCCAAGGCTTTCAAACGGTGTGCAGTGATGCCCAAAGCTTCAGCTGCATCAGATGCGCGGTCCGAGGTTTTCCACAAAATGGAGGCGCAACCTTCGGGACTGATGACGGAATAAATGGAGTACTGCAACATCAGCAACTGGTCGGCCACGCTGATGGCCAAGGCGCCGCCCGAGCCACCTTCACCAATGATGGTGGTGATGATGGGCACTTGCAGCTGGGCCATCTCGAAAATATTGCGGCCAATCGCCTCAGACTGGCTGCGCTCTTCGGCATCGATGCCGGGAAACGCACCGGGAGTGTCGACAAAGGTGAACACCGGTAACTTGAATTTCTCGGCAGTCTTCATCAAGCGCAAGGCTTTGCGGTAACCCTCGGGGCGGGTCATGCCGAAATTGCGGGCGGTGCGCTCTTTGGTGTCGCGGCCTTTTTGCTGGCCAATCACCATGCAGGCATTGCCATTGAAACGGGCCAAGCCACCAACGATGCTCAGGTCGTCGGCGAAGTGGCGGTCACCGTGCATCTCCACGAAGTCGGTGAAGATGTCGCCGATGTAATCCAGGGTGTAGGGGCGCTCGGGGTGGCGGGCAATCTTGGTGATTTGCCAAGGCGTCAAGTCAGCGTAAATGTCTTTGGTGAGTTGCAAACTCTTTTTAGAGAGTTGGTCAATCTCTTCCGAGATGTCCACCGCAGACTCCACGTGCACGTAGCGCAGTTCTTCGATCTTGGTTTCGAGTTCGGCAATCGGTTGCTCAAAGTCGAGAAAAGTTTTTTTCGCCAATCGGGTCTCCTTGTTCGCCAGCCCTGCGTCGTGTCAATAAGCCACGGGTTGGGGGTCCAGCGAGCGCCAAATATACCAAGTTGCCACGCTGCAATAAGGGGCCCAGGCCGAGGCCACTTCGCGGGCATCGCTGCGGCTCACGGCTTCGCCCGAAAAATAGTTGTGGCTGATGCCATTGATGAGCCCCACATCATCCAACGGCAACACATTGGGTCGCAACAAATAAAAGATGAGGAACATCTCGGCGGTCCAACGGCCAATGCCACGGATGGCCACCAATTCGTCGATGATGGCCTCGTCATCCATGTCGGCCCATTGGCGGGTGTGCACCGTGCCATTGGAGAAATGCAGGGCCAAGTCCACGAGGTATTCCACCTTGCGAGCCGACAAACCAGAAGCCCGCATGTCGTCCACCTTCAGTTTGAGCACATTGGCAGGTGTCAGGCTTTTGCTCAGGGCCGCAAAACGGTCCCACACCGACTGCGCGGCCTTCACCGAAATTTGCTGGCCCACGATGCTGCGGGCCAAAGTAACGAAGGCGTCACCTCTGGACTCTAAACAAACATCACCAAACTGAGGAATGAGGCGGCGCATGACCCGGTCTTTTTTGGCCAGGTGTTTGCAGGCCTCTTCCCAATAGGCGGGCTTGATCAACTTGACTTGCAAAGGGCGCGTTGCCATCAAGCACGCTCCCATTGGGTGCCCTGGGGCGAGTCTTTCAACACAATGCCTTGGGCCAACAAATCTTGGCGAATGCGGTCCGCTTCGGCAAAGTTTTTGGCGGCTTTGGCCTGGGCTCGTTGGGCGATCAGCGCTTCAATGTGGCTGGCTTCGTCATCGGCAGATGAGCCTTCAGCGGTGTCTGTGTGACGGGCCTTGCCTTGCAAAAAATCTTGCGGTGCCTGCTGCAACAAGCCCAACACGGCGCCCAAGCTTTTCAGCAAGCCACTGAGAGCCGTGGATGCGCTGCGGTTGACTTCAGCCGCCAACTCAAACAACACGGCCACAGCTTCGGGCGTGCCAAAGTCTTCGTCCATGGCGGCTTTGAATCGTGCCGCATGGGTCTGCGTCCAGTCGATGGCCACGGCATCGGGCGGCACGGCGTGCAATGCGGTGTAGAGACGCTTCAAGGAAGCACGGGCATCATCGAGGTGAACGTCACTGAGATTCAAGGGACTGCGGTAATGGCTGCGCACCACAAAGAAACGCACCACCTCGGGCTCGTAGTTTTTGAACACATCGCGGATGGTGAAAAAATTGCCCAGGCTTTTGGACATCTTCACGTTGTCCACATTGATGAAGCCGTTGTGCATCCAAAACGAGGCCATGGCCACACCGTGGGCGCCTTCGCTTTGCGCAATTTCGTTTTCATGGTGTGGGAATTGCAAATCCGCACCGCCACCGTGGATGTCAAACGACTCGCCCAACAATTCGCAGGCCATGGCCGAGCACTCGATGTGCCAACCGGGGCGGCCAGCGCCGTAGACGCTGTCCCATTTCACATCGGCGGGTTCATCGGCTTTGGCAGACTTCCACAGCACAAAGTCCAGCGGGTCTTCTTTGCCATCCAGCACAGCCACCCGCTCGCCTGCATGCAATTCATCGAGGGACTTGCCGGACAACTTGCCATAGCCGACAAACTTGCGCACCGCGTAATTCACGTCGCCACTGGGCACACGGTAGGCCAAGCCTTTGTCTTCCAACTTCGCGATGATGGACAACATGCCGGGCACATGGTCGGTGGCACGGGGTTCGGCGCTGGGGCGCTCAATGTCCAAGGCATCCGCGTCTTCATGCAGCGCCGCAATCATGCGGTCAGTGAGTGCTCGGATGGTCTCGCCGTTCTCGGTGGCGCGGCGGATGATTTTGTCGTCGATGTCGGTGATGTTGCGCACATAGGTGACTTGGTAGCCAGACTGCTTGAGCCAACGTTGCACCACATCAAAGGCCACCATGGAACGTGCGTGGCCAATGTGGCAAAAGTCGTAAACCGTCATGCCGCAGACGTACATCCGCACATGGCCTTTTTTCAGAGGCGCAAAAGCTTGCAAATCACGCGTGAGCGTGTTGTGAATGCGAAGGGACATGTCGTGAGCTTAGGCGTGAAATGCGCGACAGGGCGCGTAAGGTCTCTCTACTACAATGCGCGCAGTATATCGAGACAGACTTATTTTGCATTTCTATCGCTTGCCCTTTACTTTTGTTCTGAACAAACGCTGGTTGACATGCGTCCTGCTGTCAGCATGTTTGGGGCTTGTCGGTTGGGACGTGCAAGCACAAACATCGAGCTTGCAAACCTTCAAGGGCACGCCGCACGACGAAGTGCAAAAAAGCATGATCCAGCGCAATTGGTCCGAGGCCTTGAAACAAGTAGATGCTTACTTGGTGAACCAACCCCGCGATCCGCAAATGCGTTTTTGGCGAGCACGCTTGATGCAGCAAATGCAACGCAACGATGAAGCGCTGGATGTGTATGTGCAGTTGGCCCAAGACTACCCCGAACTGCCCGAAGTGCAAAACAACTTGGGGGTGATGCTGGCCTCCATGGGCAAAATCGACGAAGCCAAAGCGGCTTTTGAACATGCCTTGATGAACAACCCGAATTACGCCACCGCCCATGAAAACCTGGGCGATGTGCAACTGCACTTGGCCATGCGTTCGCTGCAAAAAGCCCAAAGCTTGGGTGGTGGCTCTCGCGCCTTGAACACCAAAATGCAAGCCCTTCAACCTGTTTTACAAACCACACTGAGCCCACCATGATCTCTTCACGCCGCATTCTTTTGGCCGCCCTGTTGGCCTTCTCCAGCGTTCTGGGTGTCCACGCCCAAACAGCCAACCCCCAAGTGAAATTTGTCACCAGCGCCGGTGAATTTGTGGTGGAGCTTGCGGCTGACAAAGCGCCTGCCACTGTGGAAAATTTCTTAGGCTATGTGCGCGATGGCCACTACAACGGCACCATTTTTCACCGGGTCATCAACAACTTCATGATCCAAGGCGGCGGTTACGACACCAAGTATCGGGAGAAATCCACCAAAGCACCCATCAAGCACGAAGGTGCTGAAGTCAAAGCCAAAGGCGGCCCGCGCAACACCGTGGGCACACTGGCCATGGCCCGCACCAACAACCCGCATTCCGCATCGGCACAGTTTTTCATCAATGTGAAAGACAACGATTTCCTCGACCACCAAGCGCCGCAAGGTCAAGCTTGGGGCTATGTGGCCTTTGGCAAAGTGGTCTCGGGCATGGACGTCATCACCAAAATCAAACAACTGCCCACCGGTCACGGTGGCCCCTTCCCCACCGATGTGCCGCAAACACAGGTGGTCATTCAATCTGCAACTTTGGTGAAGTAACCATGTCCAACCCTCAAGTCGAACTGCATGTTCAAGACCTGGGCGTCATCACGCTCGAACTCGATGCTGACAAAGCGCCCAATACCGTCGCCAATTTTTTGCGCTATGTGGAAAACGGCCACTACGACGACACGATTTTTCACCGTGTGATTCCCGGCTTCATGGTGCAAGGTGGCGGCATGAGCCCCGGCATGAAAGAGAAAAAAGTCGACAGCAAAATCGACAATGAAGCCAACAACGGTTTGAAAAACGACTGCTACACCGTGGCCATGGCCCGCACCAACGACCCGCATTCCGCCACGGCACAGTTCTTCATCAACGTCAAAGACAACGGCTTCTTGAACCACACCGCGCCCACCGCTTCGGGTTGGGGTTATGCGGTGTTTGGCAAAGTGGTGTCGGGTACCGACGTGGTCGACCAAATTTGCAAAGTAGACACGGGCCGCAAAGGTTTCCACGACGATGTACCCAAAGACGATGTGTTGATCAGCAAAGCCGTCTTGCTGTAAACACGTTCATGGCTGCGCCTTCACAGCCCATTCATGCCAGCGAGGTGGACGGGCGTGCTTGGTCGCAAATCGGGTTCATCTCGGATGTGCACCTGCAACGCAGCGAAGACGCCACCTTCCAAGCTTGGCGTCATTACATGCAAAGCGTCCAAGCGGACGCTTTGTTCATCTTGGGCGACTTGTTTGAGGTTTGGGTGGGCGACGACTTGCTCAGCCACCCCGAAGGCGCATTCGAGCGCGACTGCCTCCAAATCATTCATGCCACGTCGCAACGACTGCCTGTCTTTGGCTTGGTCGGCAACCGAGATTTTTTAATGGGCGCGCAAGCTTGGTCTGACAGCGGCATGCAGCCCTTGCAAGATCCGTGTGTGTTGCACACGGCGCAGCAAAGCATCTTGCTCAGCCACGGCGATGAACTTTGCGTGGACGATGTGGACTACCAAGTATTTCGCCGCCAAGTGCGCTCTGCAGATTGGCAAGCATCGTTCTTAAAGCAATCCCTGCCCGAGCGCTTGAGCATGGCGCGTGGATTGCGCCAGCAAAGCGAAGCCCGCAAAGCCCAGCAAACCACTTGGGTGGACGTGGACAACACCCTGGCTCAAGCTTGGCTCACGCAACACGCATGCAGCGTGCTGGTGCATGGCCACACCCACCAAGCTGCAAAGCAGATGTTGCCAGCCGGTGAACGATGGGTCCTGAGTGATTGGGAGGCCACGGCTCAACCGCCGCGATTGCAGACTTTGCAATGGCGCGACAACGCTGGCTTTGGGGCTGAGCAGCTCACACTCAGCGTTTGAGCAGCACCTTCAGCGCAGCTTGCACACGCCGAGCAGCTTCGGCATCAAAAGGCGCAGCCAACACCGAGGCCACATCTTGCGCCCAAGTTTGCGCAGGCGGTGCGTCATGGCGCTTGGTCAGCAACTGAAGTTGCAAGGCACGGCGAGCATCCACATGGGCTGCCGGTGTGGGTACTTCAGCGGCTATTTCCAAACGAAGCAAGGCCGTGTCTGCGGCACCTTGGGGGGCTGTTTGCAAGGCTTGGCCCCAAGCTTGACGCTGCGCAGCCGACACCCGGCTACCCAATTCTTTGGCGGCCGGTAGTTGTTCAGCTTGGCGCTGCTCCCAGGCAGACATCAGGTGCACCAGGGTTTCGCCGTGGGCTTGCATGGCCAGGCGGCGCAAGGCGTTGTCAGCTTGCTCGAGGGCATGACGTTGGGCGCGGAAAGCGGCGTCACCCAAGCGCGGGCCACGCGGTTCAAACGCATCTCGGCCGCGCGGGGCATCGGTGCCACGGCGCTGTCCGGCAGCGTCTGGGCCTCGGCGCCCAGGCGGCCCATCGTTGCGACGGGCTCCGGGTTTGTCACCAAAACGCCCGGCGGGTGCAGGCTCGGTTTTCTTCTGGCCAGGACGGTCATCGCCACGCACCGCCACCACTTTTTTGGTTGGCGCAGGGGCTTTGACCACGGGGGCTGGTTCAGCCGCAACTTCGACCGGGGTTTCTGTCGCGACATCCACAGATGCTTCGGATGCCTCATCTGTGGTGGCTTCAAGATTGGCTTCAAGATTGGCTTCAACATTGGCTTCAAGATTGGCTTCAGCTGGAGCTTCAGTGGGGCTTGTTTCAGCGGCAGCTGCATGAGGCGCAGGTGCTGCTTGAGGCGCAGGTGCTGCTTGAGGGCCTGAGGCTGCTGCGGGCGCCCGTCCCAAAGACACATCATTCAAGTGCTGCATGGCTTGGCGAATCGCGCTGGCGTCACCTGCAGCAATGGCTTTTTCCAAAGCTTGTGAAGCATCCAGCACGGCTTGATCGTGGGCCGACAAGGGTTGCTGAATTTGGCTGCCGCGGTCGGCGGTTTTGCGTTGGAATGCTTCGTCCAGCGGTTGCCTGAAGGCATCCCACAGTTTTTGCGCCAGCTTGCGGTCCACCGGCACAGCTTGCGATTCGAGTTGCCAACGTTGTTGCAAAGCCTTCACCGCGTCAATGCGCAAACTGGCCGCAGCGCCCAATTGTTTGGCTTCTTCAATCATTGCGCGGCGCAGCGCCACGCTGTCAGCCTGGGCTTTGTCGATGGCTGCGTGGGCGGCTTGCATCGCTGTCTTCCATTGCGCTTGCATGTCGGCAAAGAGTTTTTCACTCAGGTGACCACTGTTGCGCCAGCGCTCGGTGAAGGAGTGCAATTCACGCGCTTGTTTTTTCCAATCGGTGTTGCCCGCGTGTTCTTGCGTCCAAGCAGCCACCTCGGCCAGCAAGGCCACGCGTTGTTCACGGTGGGCCGCGGACTCGGCCTTGGCTTTTTCAAGCCAAGTCTGCACAAAGGGATAGGCCCGGTTGCATGCTTGATCAAAACGCTTCCACAAGCCGTGGTTGGGCTGTCCGCCTTGGTCGGCTTTTTTCCAGGCCTCGCGCAACTGGCGCAGGCTGTCTTGCAACTTGCGACCGGTGATGACGGGTTGCCATTCGGTGACTTCCTGGCCTTCCACCACGGCTTCGCCTTCGGGCTTGACCGGTTTCATCAGGGCTTCGGCTTTGGCCACCAACTCGGTGCGCACCGCATCGGCTTGTTGTTTTTGCAAAGAGGCGGCGGCTTTGCTGGCGGCCTGCGCTTTTTGGGTTTCGGCTTGCACCGCAGGGTCTGAGACAGGCTTGGGTGCAGCCACCGTGCTGGCTTCACCACGCAACACGCGCAATTGGTCGGCCCAAGCGGGCACTGCAGGCAGCGGCAAGCTGGCGTCTTGCGCGGCCGCTTGGGTTTGCGCCAGGGCCGCTGAAAACGCATCCCACACCAGCTGAATGTGTTGGGTGCTTTCCAACACGCTGCTGGGGTATTTGGCGTCCACGCTGACCCAATGGGGGTCTTGGCTGAGTGCGGCCAATTCGGCTTGCAAACGCTGCAAATCGGTGGACAAACTGGTTTGCAATTCCACCGCTTCGGTCCAGGCTTTGGTTGACAGCACCTCGATGCGTTGCACCATCAACACTGCCGACTCGCGCAACACCTGGGCACGGTGCTCCAAGTCATCAATGTGCTTGACCCGATCCGCCAGCGCCAGCCGCATGCTGGCCAGGGGTTCGCGTGACAACGGCGCACCAGCTTTGGCGGCGTCGCGTGGCCAAGCCATGGCGTCAGCCAAATTCAATCGAGGGATGTCGAGCAAATGCTTGGCCTTCTCGGCCCATTCATCGGCCAAGGCGTCTTGGCTTTTCAAACGGCGCAGTTCATCGAGTTTCTCGCGCAGCGGTTTGGCAGCACCCTTGTCGCGGGTGCTCATTTCTTTGAAAACCTGTTGCAACAGATCGGCGCTGGGCTCGGTGGCCATCCATTCACGCAAACGCGCGGCTCGTTCGCCAGAAGTGGGGGCGGTCAGGGCGCCGCCAGTCAGGGTATCCAAGGAGGCCAAATCAAGTGCGCTGGAAGAAGGGGTGTTCACGTCGTCTCAAATCAGTAAGTGGGCCCGTCTCAGGGGCAAAGATGGCTATTGTGACAGGGCGATGGGGTGGGCGGTTTAAAATAGCCGTATGAAAGTTTTACAAACCATCTTGCAAAGTCTGCGGGTTTTTGCAGCCGATGTGGCCCAAGGTTTTTTCCTCATCACGCACAGCGGTCTGGCTTTGCTGGGACTGGGTGTTTTTTGCCTGGCCATCATCTTCAGCAACAAGCCCGACTTGCGTTCAAACGCTGAAGTCCATTTGATCGACTGGTTGCAAACCCGTCATGGCTTGGATTTCAGCTTCAGCAGCAACAGCAGCGATGCGCTGGAACGCGCCACCGCTGCCAGTCCTGACGATCTTCCCAAGGACCAAGCCAGCATCGCTTTGTGGCTCAGTCGCAAATACCGTGTGGCGCCCGAGCCGCTCAGTGCTTTGGTGGCCGAGGCCTACGTGATTGGGCCCAAGTACAAATTGGAACCCACCTTGCTGCTGGCGGTCATGGCCATCGAATCCAGCTTCAACCCGTTTGCCCAAAGCTCCATGGGCGCACAAGGTCTGATGCAGGTGCGCACCAGCATTCACACGGACAAATACGAAGACTTTGGGGGTGACTTCGCCGCCTTTGATCCCGTCACCAATTTGCACGTCGGCGCGTTGGTCTTGCGCGAAGCCATCGACCGCAATGGCTCCCTAGAAGCTGGACTTCGCCAATATGTGGGCGCAGCCTTGAGCGGTGAAGATGGTGGTTATGTCACCAAAGTGTTGGTAGAGCAACAAAAGTTGCTGGACGTTGCCAGTGGTCAAAAGGTGCTGACTTTCGAACCTCCACCTCAACCCTGATTTTTTTAATTTTGGAGCCATGCATGTATTCACGTCAACATCTGATCGCGCAGACCGACCCCGAACTCTGGGCAGCAATTCAGGCAGAAAACCTTCGCCAAGAGCACCATATTGAGCTGATCGCCAGTGAAAACTACGCCTCCCCTGCTGTGATGCAAGCACAAGGCACACAACTCACCAACAAATACGCCGAAGGCTATCCCGGCAAACGCTATTACGGCGGCTGTGAAAACGTCGATGTGGCCGAGCAACTCGCCATCGACCGCGCCAAACAAATTTTTGGCGCGGATGCCGCCAATGTGCAACCGCATTGCGGTGCCTCTGCCAACCAAGCCGTTTTCTTGGCTTTTTTGAAACCCGGCGACACCATCATGGGCATGAGCTTGGCCGAGGGCGGCCACCTGACCCACGGCATGCCTTTGAACCTGAGCGGCAAGTGGTTCAAGGTGGAAAGCTATGGCCTGAATGCCAAAGAAGAAATCGATTACGACGCCATGGAAGCCAAGGCCCGTGCCACCAAACCCAAGCTCATCATTGCCGGTGCATCGGCCTACAGCCTGCACATCGACTTCGCCCGCTTCGCCAAAGTCGCCAAAGAGATTGGTGCCATCTTTTTGGTGGACATGGCGCATTACGCTGGTTTGATTGCCGCTGGCGTTTATCCCAACCCAGTGCCTCACGCGGATGTGGTCACCTCCACCACCCACAAAAGTTTGCGCGGCCCACGCGGCGGCATCATCCTGATGAAGGTCGAACACGAAAAAGCCATCAACAGCGCGGTGTTTCCGGGCTTGCAAGGTGGCCCCCTCATGCATGTGATCGCTGCCAAGGCCGTGGCCTTCAAAGAAGCCCTGGACCCCAGCTTCAAGGCTTACCAAACGCAGGTGCTGAAAAACGCGGACATCGTGGCGAAAACACTCACCGAGCGTGGTTTGCGCATTGTCAGTGGCGGCACCCAAAGCCACGTCATGCTGGTCGATTTGCGTTCCAAAAACATCACCGGCAAAGCCGCTGAAGCCGCTTTGGGCGCGGCCCACATGACGATCAACAAAAACGCCATCCCCAACGACCCCGAAAAACCCATGGTCACCAGCGGTGTTCGCATTGGGACCCCCGCCATGACCACACGCGGTTTCAAGGATGAAGAAGCGCGCGCCACCGCCCACCTGATTGCCGATGTGTTGGACAACCCGCATGACGAAGCGCACATCACAGCGGTTCGTGCCAAAGTGCATGCCCTGACCAGCCGTTTCCCGGTTTACAGCTGAGCCCTCTATGAAATGTCCTTTTTGCAACCATGCGGACACCCAGGTGATGGAGACCCGCATGTCCGAAGAAGGCGACTCGGTGCGCCGCCGTCGCCAGTGCGGCCATTGCGAAAAGCGTTTCACCACCTACGAGCGGCCCGATGTCAGCTACCCCACGGTGGTGAAGAAAGACGGACGCCGCATAGAGTACGACCGCAGCAAATTGCAAGGCTCCTTGAACTTGGCTTTGCGCAAACGCCCGGTCAGCACCGAACAAGTCGACTCTGCGATTGAGCGCATCGAAGACAAATTGCTCACCCTGGGTCAGCGCGAGGTGTCGTCCACCCGCATTGGTGAGCTGGTCATGCGCGAGTTGAAAAAACTCGACAAAGTGGCTTATGTGCGCTTCGCCAGTGTTTACCGCAGCTTTGAGGATGTGGATGAATTCAAAACCTTGGTGGATGAATTCAGGCGCTAAGCCCGGACGGTGAACAGATCACCCGCAAAACGGAATCAGCGCACACCCACTGTGCCTCTTTTGATTTGAAGATGGCGACCATGCACAGGTCGCTTTTTTCATTGCCCCTCCCTTGCCATCTGACCAAGGGTTTCAGCCTGACAGAGCTGTCGGTGGTCTTGGCTTTGTTGGCCATCGCCGCCAGCATGGCTGCGCCACAGTTGTCGCATTGGTTGTGGCGTTGGCGGGTCGAAACCGTGGTGCAGGCCTGGGCAGGTGACCTGCAATCCGCCCAATTGCAAGCTTTGCGGCGTGGGCAAAAAATGCAACTGCAACGCTTGGGGGGCTGCCAATCCACCCCGCTGGCCGATGGGGATTGGCGCTGCGGTTGGCAGTTGGGCTTGAGTTCTGACAGCACCATCGCCATGCAAACCCAAGGACTGGATGGGTCGTTGCGCATCCAGCTTTACCCCAGCGCCAACCAATTAACCATCAATGGCCAAGGCGAGTTGGTGGCAGGGGGCTTGCGACTCACAGTGCAAGCCAAAAGCCTGTCCGCTGTGGTGCGCAGCATCTGCATCAACACCACTGGGCGCGTGCGGGTCGTTTCTGCCGAGACTTGCACATGACCAGCCCCACAGGAAGCGCTGCCAAAAAATGCAGAGAAACCGGCTTTTCGTCGTTGGAAGCCTTGGCCGCACTGATGGTGTTGAACCTGTTGTTGATCGGTTTGTTCAGCCGACAACTGCAGGCTTGGCAAGCACAACGTGAAGCCTTGGCGCTGCAAAACACGGTCGAGATGGCGCAAGACTTGTGGCACCGCATGCAAGTCAACACCGAGGGCTTGGCGGCTTACCAACTCGTTTTGGGTGACAAACCCAGCGCCACAGATTGCCAAAGCAAATCTTGCAGTCCATCCGATTGGGCACAAGCAGATCTGGCCGATTGGTACAAGGCACTGCAGTTGCGCATGCCTGGTGCGCAGGCCCGGGTGCAAACCCAAACCAGCGCCCCACCCTTGGTGCGCTTGCTGTTGGCCTGGCCGCAAAGCAACGTGGACGCCCTGCCTGACAGTTCTGCTGTGGCCGACTGCCCCAAGTTGCACCGTTGTTGGCAAACCAGTTGGCCACCATGAAACCAAGCAAGCGCAATCAACGCGGCCACAGCTTGGTTCAAAGTCTGCTGGGTCTGATGCTGTCCATGCTGGTGCTGATGGCCGCCTTCGCAGCCTTTGCTTGGGTCCAAAGCAGTCACCGCCAACTGCAAACCCAAGTCGAGGTGCAACAGCGGCTGCGCACTGCCATGCAACTGCTCCGACTGCGGGTGCAACGGGCAGGCGCCCCTGGTTTGGCTGTGGATGGCACGGGCAAATTCAAATACGACAGCTTGTCCAAACCACTCTTGGGCACCACCAACAGCGTGTCGCTGGTGCATTGGACCAAGCTGACGCCAATCGACTGCCAAGGACACGAATCGTCGTACCTGTCCACCATCGAGGACTCTTTTTCATTCAGCAAGCAAGCGTTGGTTTGCAAAGACACCGCACCAGAAGACAGCGTGACGCAAGAGTTGGTCGAAGGCCTCGATGGCCTGAGCTTGTTGTACGCCCAAGCGCTGCCTGGTCCATCCCTGCAATGGCGAACCGCCGACAAGGTGACGCTTTGGAGTGCCGTGCGCGGCGTGCAAATTTGCTTGCAAGCCAAAGCTGTTGGGATTCAAGTGCCCAGCTCAACATCCTGCATCAGCAGCCTGAACGCGCCCGCACTGTCTTAGCGCGGTGTCGCTGCTTTCAAACACGCTGTCCCATGAAAAAGGGCCAGCGCCAACAAGTCGGCATGGTGCTGCCCACCGTGTTGGCCTTGGCCATGTTGAGCAGTGTGTTGGTGATGGCCGAGTGGCGCAACCTGAATTTGGCTGAAGGATGGGGCCAAATCACGCAGCAGCGTTGGACCTTGCAACAGGCCAGCCATGCGGCTTTGTTGGCCGCTGTGAAAGACATTCAGGGGCCACTCACGGATGAACGGCACCAACCGGGCAAGCCAGGGTCTACCCATGCCTTTTTTCCACGCAACACCTCGGCCTGGAAAACATTGCAAGCCCGCTTGGGCGCCCAAGACTGCCTGAGCGGCATTTGCCAGCCCTTGGGCGAGGACGACAACAGCTACAACGCTTGGAAAGATCGCATCGCGAATGGCCAACGATTTGGCGAAGACGCTGGCCTGACCGTGCTCTATTGGGTGGAAGTGTTGCCCTTAGTCAGCCGCTTGGGCACCCTGAGTTCACCCTTTCTTTACCGCATCACCGTGTGGGCGCAAAACAGCAGCAACGCCATCGTGGTCAGCCAAGCGCTGTGGCATCCCACGCCCAGCCACCCCGCGTCAACCGCCATTCCCATGACCCTGTCGGGCTTCAAACGCCTGCTGCAGCTTTCACCTTGAAGAGCGTCCCATGTTGGCGACAACTTTGTCATTGACTATGGAGAGGCTTTGATCATGTCTTGAAAACGGATGCAAAAGAATGGCTTCACCCTGATGGAATTGCTGGTGGTGTTGGCCATCGTCGGTGTGCTCGCCAGCATGGCCATGCCTCTTTACCAGCAAGCGCAACAACGTGGTCAGCGCAGCCTGGCCAAGTTGGCTTTGCTGCAAGCCGCCCATTGGATGGAACGTGCAGCCAGTGCCCAAGGCCAATACCCTGCACCCACCGAGGTGCCGGTCAATTTGCTGTCACCCGAAGACTTGAAGTACCAACTCACTGTGAGCAGCAGCGCCCAAAGTTTTCTCATCACCGCCCAGCCCAGCGCCGCGCAAGCCACAGACGCCTGCGGCAGTCTGACGCTTGCAAACACGGGTGTGCGCGACGTGAAAGACGCCAGCATGACGGCGGCGCAATGTTGGAGTCGCTGAACGGATAATCCCCGACATGCCCTTCACGCCCTCCGACACCGCGCACATGACCCAAGCCTTGGCCCTGGCCGAGCAGTCGCTGTTCATCACCTCGCCCAACCCGCGCGTGGGCTGCGTCATTGTGGGCAAAGATGGCACGGTGCTGGGGCAAGGCCACACCCAAGCCGCGGGCCAGGCCCATGCCGAAGTGATGGCGCTGCGCGACGCACAAAGCCGTGGCCACAGCACCCAAGGTGCCACGGCCTATGTGACGCTGGAACCCTGTAGCCATCAAGGCCGCACCGGGCCTTGTTGTGATGCGCTCATTGCTGCGGGTCTGGCACGTGTGGTGGCCAGTGTGGAGGACCCCAACCCGCTGGTGGCCGGACAAGGCTTGGCGCGATTGCAAGCTGCTGGTGTGCAAGTTGATGTGGGTTTGCTATCCACCCAAAGCATCGAACTCAACATGGGTTTTTTCAAACGCATGCAACACGGTACGCCTTGGATGCGCATGAAGTCGGCGCAATCTTTGGAGGGTCAAACCGCTTTGCACAATGGCCAAAGCCAGTGGATCACCGGTGAGGCAGCCCGCTTGGATGGCCATCGGTTTCGGGCCCAAGCCTGCGCGGTGCTCACCGGCATTGGCACAGTGTTGGAAGACAACCCGCTGCTCAATGTGCGCGGCATCGCCACGCCACGCCAACCCGATTTGCTGCTGGTCGACTCCAAGCTGCAAACCCCTTTGAACGCCCGGTTGTGGGTTGAAAAACGCCAGGTCATCATCTTCCACGCCGAACGACACCCAGCCAAAGAAGCCGCCTTGCAAGCACAAGGTGCGCAGTTGGTGTACCTGCCAAGCGAGGGGCACAAGGTGGACTTGACTGCGATGGTGCGTCATCTGGGCCAACTGCCCTGCAACGAAGTGCACATCGAGGCTGGCCACAAACTGAACGGTTCGCTCTTAAAGGCGGGCTTGGTGGACGAGTTGTTGGTGTATGTGGCCCCCAAGTTGTTGGGCCCAGGCCAAGCCATGGCGGCCTTGCCCGAATTGCAATCCTTGCCCGCAACAGCTGCGTGGCAATTCACCGACCACACGACTTTAGGGCCTGATTTGCGGCTGCGGCTCAAAGCGGTCCGCTGATCTGCGAAAATACGCGAATGTTCACCGGAATCATCACCGGCGTGGGGCGCATCGCCGCCGTTCACGACCTGGGTCGCTCTTTGGATCATGGCAAACGCCTTGAGATCAGCACACCTGCGCACTATCTGGACGATGTTGGTCTGGGTGACAGCATCGCCTTGAATGGTGCTTGCATGACGGTCATTGCTTTTGATGCCGCTCAAAACCACTTTTCCATCGACATTTCTGCCGAATCCCTGGATAAAACAGCCGAACTAAACAAGATCGGCACCACCCTCAACCTTGAAAAAGCCTTGCGCCCGAACGATCGTTTGGGCGGCCACATCGTCTCCGGCCACGTGGACGGCATCGGCTCGGTCAGCCAGTTTGTGCAGATTGGCGAAAGCTGGCTGCTGCAAGTGCTGGCCCCACCGACCTTGGCCAAGTACCTGGCCTACAAGGGTTCCATCACCGTCAACGGTGTGAGCCTCACGGTCAATCAAATCGAAGACAAGCCTGATGGCTGCGTTGTCTCCATCAACCTGATTCCGCACACGGTAGAGAACACGGCGCTGAGCAGTTTGAAAGCTGGCAGTGCAGTGAATTTGGAAATCGACACCTTGGCGCGTTACGTTGAACGCATGCTCAGCCTGCAACCCACTGCCCCACTGAAAGCCCCTGCATGACCAGCGCACTGCAACCCGTGGCCATTTCGCCCGTGCAAGAGATCGTCGCCGAGATGAAAGCGGGCCGCATCGTCATCTTGGTGGATGAAGAAGACCGCGAGAACGAAGGCGATCTGGTGCTGGCCTCGGACCATGTCACGCCAGAAGCCATCAATTTCATGGCGCGTTTTGGCCGTGGCCTGATTTGCCTCACGCTCACCCGCGAGCGTTGCGAATTTTTGAAACTCCCGCCCATGGCGGCCCGCAATGGCACGGTCTACAGCACCGCTTTCACCGTGTCGATTGAAGCTGCTGAAGGCGTGACCACCGGCATTTCTGCCGCCGACCGCGCCAAAACCATTCAGGTGGCAGTGGCCAAAGCGACACAGCCGAGCGATTTGGTGCAACCCGGTCACGTGTTCCCCTTGCAAGCCGTGGACGGCGGCGTGCTGATGCGCGCTGGTCACACCGAAGCCGGTTGCGACCTCGCCGCCATGGCAGGTTGTTCACCCTCCTCGGTCATTTGCGAAATCATGAAAGACGACGGCACCATGGCCCGTCTGCCCGATTTGCAGCTGTTTGCGTCAGAGCATGGTTTGAAAATTGGCACCATCGCCGACCTGATCGCGCACCGCAGCCGCACCGAATCCTTGGTCCACAAAGTGGGTTCACGCCCTTTGCAAACCGCCCATGGCGAATTCACCGCCAACGCCTACAAAGACATCACCAACGGTGCCGTGCACATGGCGCTGGTCAAAGGCCAATGGCAACCCGAGGCTGAAGTGCTGGCCCGGGTGCACGAACCCCTCTCGGTTCTGGATGCTTTGGAGCCTCATCGGGTCATGCATTCATGGGGCTTGGATTCCAGCCTGAAACGCATCACCCAAGAAGGCGCTGGCGTGGTGGTCTTGCTCAATTGCGGCGAAAGTGCCGAGCAATTGCTGGCCCAGTTTGACGGCACCGCTCGTTCAGCGCATGGCCCCGAACGCGGCCGCATGGACTTGCGCAGCTACGGTGTGGGAGCGCAAATTTTGCGCGACTGCGGCGTGCAAAAAATGCGTCTTCTGGGTACTCCGCGCCGCATGCCCAGCATGACCGGCTACGGGCTTGAAATCACCGGCTACCTCACCAAAGAATAAAAACAATGTTCATCTCCAACCTCGCCAGCACCACGACACTTGACGGCAGCGCCCTCAAGATCGGCATCGTCCAAGCACGTTTCAACGACGACATCACCAACGCCTTGGCCAGCGCTTGCATCGCCGAGCTCAAGACCATGGGCGTGCTGGAAGACAACATCAGCCTGGTGCATGTGCCGGGGGCTTTGGAAGTGCCCATGGCCTTGCAAGCGCTGGCGCAAATCGAAGACCCCGAACCATTCAGTGCGCTCATCGCACTGGGTTGCATCATCCGTGGCGAGACCTACCACTTTGAGTTGGTCGCCAACGAATCGGGCGCAGGTGTCACCAAGGTGGGGCTCGATTACCACGTGCCGATTGCCAACGCCATCTTGACCGTCGAGAACCTGCCCCAAGCCGTGGCCCGTCAAACCGACAAGGGCCGGGACGCGGCCCGCGTGGCGGTGGAAATGGCCTTGTTGTTGCAAAGCCTGGCATGAACGACACCACCGCCCCCCGCAGCAAACCCGCAGGTGACATGCGCCGCGCCAGCGCCCGTGCTGCCCGCAGCCGCTCACGCAGTTTCGCCGTGCAAGCCCTCTACCAAATTTTGGTGGGGCGCAATGAAGCTGAAGATGTGGACGCCTTCACCCGTGAACTCAGCGGCTTCAACAAAGCCGACACGGTGCATTTCGATGCCTTGTTGCATGGTTGTGCCGCACAAGCTGCCGAGCTGGATGCGCTCATCTTGCCCCTGCTGGACCGCAAGATGACCGAGATTTCCCCCATTGAGCACGCGGTGCTGTGGATTGGTTGCTACGAGATGAAGCATTGCCTGGACATCCCTTGGCGCGTGGTCATCAATGAATGCATTGAACTGGCCAAAGAATTTGGCGGCACCGATGGCCACAAGTATGTGAACGCGGTGCTCAATGGCGTGGCCCCGCAACTGCGGGCGCTTGAAGTGCAAGCCGACAACGCGGCCAAAGCAAGCAAAGCCGCACCGGCAGCCCAGGCCGACTGAGCCATGCGTGTGAGCCAACGCGCCCAGCGCATCGATCCGTTTTATGTCATGGAAATGGCCAAGGCCGCGCAAGCCATCGCCGCCAGTGCGCGGCACACCGACCGCCCCATGGTGTTTTTGAACATTGGCGAACCCGATTTCACCGCCCCACCCTTGGTGCAAGCCGCTGCTGACAAAGCCATCCGCGATGGTCGCACCCAATACACCAATGCCCTGGGTTTGGACAGCCTGCGCGAGCGCATCAGCGAGTGGTATGGCAGCCGCTTTTGGGTTGCCGTGCCAGCGCGGCGCATCGTCGTCACGGCCGGTGCTTCGGCGGCCTTGCAATTGGCCTGCTTGGCCTTGGTGGAAGCAGGGGACGAAGTGCTCATGCCCGACCCGAGCTACCCCTGCAACCGCCACTTTGTCAGTGCCGCTGATGGCCGCGCCGTGCTGCTGCCCGCTGGCCCTGAACAACGCTTTCAACTCACCGCCGATCAGGTACAGGCCCATTGGCAGCCCCAGACCCGTGGCGTGTTGCTGGCCTCGCCGTCCAACCCCACGGGCACCTCGGTGGCCGCCGCTGAATTGGCCCGCATCCACAACATCGTCAACAACCACGGTGGCATCAGCTTGGTGGATGAAATTTACTTGGGGTTGAGCTTTGAAGCGGCCTATGGTCAAACCGCATTGGCCATCGACGACCAGATCATCAGCATCAACAGTTTTTCCAAATACTTCAACATGACGGGTTGGCGCTTGGGTTGGATGGTGGTGCCCGACGACCTGGTGCCGGTGATGGAACGCTTGGCGCAAAACCTGTTCATCTGCCCCAGCAGCATAGCGCAACACGCCGCCTTGGCCTGTTTCGAACCCGACAGCTTGGCCATTTACGAAGAACGCAGAGAAGCTTTCAAGCAGCGGCGCGATCAGTTCATCCCGCAACTCAACGCCATGGGTTTGACCGTGCCGGTGATGCCCGACGGGGCTTTCTACGCTTGGGCCGATTGCCGCCAAGCCTGCGCAAAATTGGGACTGGCTGACAGCTGGGCGTTTGCCGAGCATGTGATGCGCGAGGCCCATGTCGCCATCACGCCGGGCAAAGATTTTGGCGTTCACGCACCAGCCGACTTTGTGCGTTTTTCCACCGCCAGTTCCTTGAACGATTTGGACACCGCCGCGCAACGCTTGCGCCAATTGTTGGAGGCTGCATGAGTTTTGAGTTTCCAGTGCGGGTGTATTGGGAAGACACGGATGCTGGTGGCATCGTCTTTTATGCCAACTACCTCAAGTTTTTCGAACGCGCCCGCACCGAGTGGTTGCGGCACTTGGGCCTAGAACAACAACAACTCAAAAACGACACGGGCGGCATGTTCGTGGTGAGTGAAACCCAATTGAAATACCATCGCCCTGCGCAACTCGACGACTTGTTGCAGGTGAGCGCCCAACTGCAAGACAAGGGCCGCGCCAGCTTGGTGATTGCCCAGCAAGCTTGGCGTCTTGAACCCTATCAAAGCCGCACCCTGTTGTGTGAAGGCACGATCCGCATTGGCTGGGTGCAAGCCCAAGCCTTGAAACCCGAACGCATTCCCTCATCGATTTTGGAGCTCCTGTCATGAACGACTTTTCCATAGTGCATTTGATGCTCAACGCCAGTTGGGTGGTGCAAGCCGTCGTGCTCATTTTGTTGCTGGTCTCGGTGTTCAGCTGGGCCGCCATTTTTCGCAAAATCTTGTCGCTGTCGCGCGTGAAAAACCTCAACGATGAGTTCGAACGCGAATTTTGGTCGGGCAAAAGTTTGAACGAGTTGTTTGCGGCGGCCACGCAAAACGCCAAATTGGCTGGCCCCATGGAACGCATTTTTGCCAGTGGCATGCGCGAATACCAAAAACTGCGCGAGCGCCGCATCAGCGACAGCGGCTTGTTGATGGACGGTGCACGCCGCGCCATGCGCGCAAGTTTGCAGCGCGAAATGGACGAAATTGAATCCAACTTGTCCATGCTGGCCTCGGTCGGTTCAGTGTCACCCTACATTGGCTTGTTTGGCACGGTCTGGGGCATCATGCACGCCTTCACCGGCTTGGCAGCCTTGCAACAAGTCACGCTGGCCAAAGTGGCCCCGGGCATCGCCGAGGCGCTGGTGGCCACCGCCATTGGCTTGTTCGCGGCCATTCCAGCGGTCTTGGCCTTCAATCGTTTCTCGCGCAATATCGACCGCGTGGCCAACAAGTTGGAAACCTTCATCGAAGAGTTCTCCAACATCTTGCAGCGCAATGTGGGCACGCAAGTGGCCGCTGGTCGCTGAAGGCGGCTCACCATGGCCACCGTCTCCACCCGCAACCGCCGAGGCCGCCGCACCATCAGCGAAATCAACATGGTGCCGTTCATCGACGTCATGTTGGTGCTGCTGATCATCTTCATGGTGACCGCGCCTTTGCTCGCGCCAAGCTTGATTGAGGTGCCCAGTGTCGGCAAAGCCAGTACCGCACCCGATCAGGTGATCACCATCGAGATCAACAAAGAGCTGCGCATCGTCGTCAAATCGCGCAAGCCCGGACAAGGCAACGGCACCAGCGTGAAACAAGATGCCACCATGGACACCGTGGCCAAAGTGGCGCTGCAAATGCAGGGGGGCAATGCCAGCACGCCGGTGGTGATCAGTGCCGACAAAAAAATTGCTTATGAAAACGTGGTCAAGCTGATGGACCAATTGCAACGTGCCGGTGTGCAACGTGTGGGCTTGTCCGTGACGGTCATCGATTGAGTCCCAGCCCCATGCGCAACCCCAACCTGGAATTTGCACCTCCACCCGCGCCCGGCGGTGGTCGTGCCATGTTCTTGGCCTTGCTGGTGCACGGACTGTTGGTATTGGCATTGACTTGGGGTGTGAATTGGCAAAGCCAAGACCAAGACATGAGTGTCGAGGCGGAGTTGTGGTCCAGCGTGCCGCAACCCGTGGCGGCCAAAGGCAACACGCCGGAACCGGTGGAAGAAGTCATCGAACCTGAGCCCCAACCTGAACCACCTCCGCCGCCACCGCCGCCACCGGTGAAAGAGGTCACACCCGCCAAGCCGGTGGTGGATCCGCAAATCGCCATTGACAAGCAGAAGAAAAAAGAAGCCCAGGACAAAGCCCGCGACGAAGAGAAAGCCAAGCTGAAAGAGGCCAGCGATAAAAAAGCCGAGAAGGCTAAAGCGCTGGAAAAACGCAAAGCAGAAGAGGCACAACGGGCCGAAGAACGCTACCTTGAAGAAGTCAAACGCCTGCGTGGCTTGGCTGACGCCACCGGTGCAAGCACTGACACGGGTAAAGCGGCAAAGGCAGCAGGCCCATCGGCCAGTTATTTGGGTCGACTGCGTGCGCGAATCAAACCCAACATCACGTTTTCAGATGCCCAATTGCAAACCGTCCTGGGCAACCCCGCAGCCGAAGTGGTGGTGATTTGCAGCCCGTCTGGGCAAATCATTGGCAAAAAGTTGAAGGTGTCCAGTGGCAACGACGCTTGGGACCAAGCCGTGTTGAATGCTGTTGAGAAAACCGGCACCTTGCCGCGGGATGAAAACGGCAACATGCCCAGCGAAATCACGTTTTCGCTCAGGCCGCGCGACTGATCAGACGCCTTCAAACAGGACCAAAGACCGCCGTGACGCTTCTCGACTGAGCGGCAACAAGGCTTGGTACTCCGGCGCGTTGTAAAAAGCCTCAGCCTGCGCCATGGAAGGAAATTTCAACAAGACCAATCGATGGGGTGTCCATCGCTGGTTTTCCTTCACTGCCAGCGCACCGCCACGTGCCAAGTACTCACCGCCAAATTTTTCCACCAAGGGTTTGGCTTGCGCCTTGTAAATGTCAATTTTTTCTGAGTCGGTGACTTCGCCATCGACGATGATGTAGGCTGCCATGGTGTGCTCCTCGTGTTTTTCAGATTCGGTGGATGTTATCTGAGGCTAACAGGAAAACGCCAAAGCCAATCACGGTGCCCCGCCCTTCCACACTGTGCAAGCGTGTGGGCATCTGGTGTTGCAAGGCCAATTGCTTGACGCTGAACAAGCCCAGCCCCAAGTGGTGCACTCCTTCGTCATCAGGTGCCAGACGGGTGAAGGCATTGAAACAGTCTTGCGCTGCTTGCGAGTTCATGCCACTGCCGTTGTCCATGCACAGAATCCACAACAACTGACCTTGCCTCTTGCAACCCAGCAACACCCGACCACCCGCGGGCGTGTATTGCAAGGCGTTGGACAGCAGATTGCGCAGCATGCGTTGCGCAGCATGCAGATTCACACGCACCCGGGCACGGCAAGGCGGATGGCGCAACACCACGTGCCGCATGCTGGCCAATGGTTGAAATTCATCGACCAAAGGTCGCAGCAAATCTGCCACCCACAGGTCTTGTGTGCGGTGATTGACCGGGTGGACTGGTGGATCTTCATCGGCCCAGTAACGCAAATGCTGCATGAAATCATCGACGGCCTGCGATGCCAATTGCATGGCAGCCACCAAGGAAGAGCGCTTCTGCGGACTGGCTTTCAACAAAGCTTTGGCGAACAACTGCAGGCTTTGCAAGGGTTGCCACAAATCGTGTTGGGCCGCGGCATACCATCGATGCCTGGCTTGGCTGATGCCAACACTGCGTTGCAAATCCATGCGCTGTTGAATCACTTGCAAGCAGGCCGACCAGCCCATCAAACTGGCCATGACTGCACCTTGCACAAACTGCACGCCCAAGGTGGTGAACAAGGGCCATTCGAAGACGCGGTACAACCAATAGACCACCACTGACGTCACATACACCAGCCACATGCTGGCAAACAAGGCCCTTTGCGTGCTCGGGCTCAAGCGCCAACTGCGCCAAGCTAAACCCAGCATGCACGTGGCATGCACGCTGCCACCCACCAGCAGCAAGGTGCGCAACCAACTCGGCTGCAGCCAGGCACACAAGGGCACCAACAAGTACCAGAGCCAAGCGCCAAGCTTCAAGCATTGATGCGCCAAGGGATGCCGCTGCGCTGTACTTAGAAACAATTGTGCATGGTGGATGCTGGCAACAAACAGGACCCAGTAGCTGAAGCTGCCCACCACCGCAGCCTGGGCCCGGCTCAAGTCTGGCCACAGCAAGCAAAGCAAGCCACTGATCCAACTGGCGCATACGATTTCGCACAGCGCCATCAACACAAACAACCACAATGCAGGGCTGCTGAGGTGTGGCATCAGACTGAGGGCATACAGCACCAACAACAAAGGCACCGCCAGCACAGCACCCATCAAGAGCATCAAGCGCCAATGCTGTTGCACAAAGTTTGCGGGGGCTTGCAAGTCCACTGGGAATTGGATGCGGTTGACACCTTCCAGACGAATCAACACATCAATGTTGTGATGCGATGGTGCGGGCAGGATCCAAACTGGAAACAAGTAACTGCCCAGCCCCCGTTGTTGCATATCTGGCCAGGCTTGCCAAGCTTGTTCGCCCTCCCGAACCCAAACCTGACTGTGGTCTTGTGTGGGCGACTTCAGACTCAACCAGAGCGCCTGGGCCGCGTCTGGATTGGGGGGCAACCGAAAGCCAGCCCAGTGCGGTGGTGCATTGGGTGCAGCCAGCACTTGGTTGGCCTGCTGCAAAGTGATGGCGTCGTTCGCCTGGGTGCTTGTCCATGCTTGTTCTGGTGTGAATTGCGCCGATTGATCGACCACGATGCGCAGCTGCGTCCAAAGCACGGATGCATTCTGAATGGCGTTGGCGCAAGCCAGAGCACTGCAAAACAGCGCCAGCCCCAACAAGCAGCGTTTAACCATCAAACAAGCCATGCTGCTGAGACCAGCGCAAATAAATCGAACTGGCTTGCGTGCGGTTTTTCACACCCAGTCGTTTGTAGATTTGCGTCATGTGGCTGCGCACCGTGGGCTCGGTGACTTTGAGCGCTTGGGCGATCGCCATGCTGCTTTGACCTTGAGACAGATGGGCCAGCACCAGGCGCTGCATTTTGGACAAGCTGGTCATGGGATGCGCTGCGGCTTGCTGCGCCTGCAGACTGGCGTCCAGGCTGATGGACGCCGGCAGGGTGTTGGTCAACAGCTTTAACAAATCCGCCATCAGCTGTGAGGTTTGCACCGACTTGAGCAGGTACACCACGTTGTTGTCCAAACAGGTTTGCGCTACTTGCGCATCATCCAAGGCCGAAATCACGGCCATGGGCCACTGCACAGGCGCATTGCAAAAAGCGTTCAAGGTGTCCAAACCCTCGGAGTCGGGCAGGTTCAAATCGACCAATACCAAGGCATAGCTGTGGGTTGCCATGCAAGCCAAACCATCGGACAAATTAACGGCTTGAACGCACTGCACTTGAGGTGCCAAGTTTTCCAAATGGGCTCGCAATGCATCGGCCATCAAGGGATGGTCTTCGATGATCAGAACGCGTGGTGGGGCCATGGCACACCTCCCTGCCCCGAGGTGTACCTGCTTTCAACAAGAGCGACAAGCGCCCACACTTGAAAATGAAGCTTTATGCGGCAGCGGGTTTGTGCGTATGGTTTTGTGCAGCGCTTCGCAACATCAGCGCACACAGCAGGCCCAACAAAGCCACAGGGATGGCCACCCAAAACACGGTTTGCAGCCCCAAGCGGGTGCTCAGCGCCGCGCCGCCCAAAGCCCCCAACACACCGGTGAAACCGTAGCCAATCACCGCATACAAAGCCTGGCCGCGGCCCCTCAAGCGGCCCGGGAAATGCTGTGACAACCAGGCAATGCAGACCGTGTGTTGAATCGCAAAGGTGAACACATGCAGGCACTGCGCCAGCAACAACACCCACAAGAGTTGACCAAACCAAGCGGTCAGGCCCATGCGCAGCGCCATGACACCGGTGCAAACACACAACCACGCAGGCAAGCTGAGCCAATGCAACCAGCGGCTTTGCGTGAAGAAGCCGATGATTTCCACCACCACCGACACCGCCCACAAGACACCAATCATGTCTTTGCCATAACCCAATTCATCCAGGTACAAACTGAAAAACGTGTAGATGGCCACATGCGACAGCACATGGAAAAACAAGGTGGCAAAAAACCAAAGCGTTTGCGGCTGGCGAAGCACGTCTGCAAAGCCTGCTTGGCCTTTGTCGTGGTGCGCTTCTTCTCGCACATTCGGCAGCTGCCACACACTCAGGTTGATGGCCACCAAAGTGAGGATGGTCCACATCGGGAAACCGCTCATGCCGTGCGCCTCGAACCACGCACCCGAGACAAACACGGTGACTAAAAAACCCAGCGAGCCCCACAAGCGGATGCGGCCATAGCGGCGCACATCGAGTGCGCCTTGGTGGCTGACCAAATGCGCCATGGCGGCTTCGCTCATGGGCATCATGGCGCTGGTGTGGGTGAACATCAGCAACAACACCACGGCCAACCACCAAGGCGATGGGTTGAACAACAAACCGATGGAACACAACAAGGCCATGCCTGCGCACCACCGCATGAGTGGCACACGCTCGCCGCTGCGGTCACTCAGCCATCCCCACAGGTAGGGCGCAAACACGCGGGTCACGGCTTGCATCGAGGTGAGCAAACCAATCATCCACAGGCTCAAACCCAAACTTTTCAGCCATAAAGGGAGGTAGGGATTGAAGAAGCCGATGTGGGCGAAATAACTGGCCGAGAGTGCGGCAAACGGCACCAGTTGACGCCGCGAAACAAGCGGCGCGGGTGTGGGTGTCATCGGGTCAACTCGGACGGTGCGCGGCGATGGGAGTCACAGGCGGCACCACGTCGGCGCACTGGGCGCGGTGCCGCAGTGCATGGTCCATCACCACCAAGGCCAACAAAGCTTCGGCGATGGGAGTGGCGCGGATGCCGACACAAGGATCATGGCGACCCTTGGTTTGCACTTGCACCGCAGCGCCTGCGCTGTCGATGCTGTCACGTGGTGTCAGGATGGAACTGGTGGGCTTGATGGCAATGCTCACCTCCAGGTCTTGGCCGGTGCTGATGCCGCCCAAGATGCCGCCTGCGTTGTTGTTGGCAAACCCTTCAGGCGTGAGGCTGTCGCCGTGTACCGAGCCGCGTTGCGCCACGCTGGCAAAGCCTGCGCCAATCTCGATGCCCTTCACCGCATTCAGGCCCATCATGGCGTAGGCAATATCGGCATCGAGTCGGTCGTAGATGGGTTGCCCCAAACCCACCGGCATGCCTTGCGCCACCACGCGGATACGCGCACCGCAAGAGTCACCGGCTTTGCGCAAGCTGTCCATGTAGCTTTCCAAGTGCGCCACATCAGCGATGGGTGCATAGAAGGGGTTGTGCGGCACATGCGCCCAGTCTTCAAAACCAATGGGGTGTTCACCCAGTTGCGTCATGCAACCGATGAAGCTGGTTCCGAATTTTTCTTTCAACCATTTCTTCGCCACCGCCCCTGCTGCCACCGTGGGTGCGGTGAGTCGTGCGGATGACCGACCACCGCCGCGCGGATCGCGCACACCATACTTTTGCAAATAGCTGTAATCGGCGTGGCCGGGGCGAAAGGTTTGCAAGATGTCACCGTAATCTTGGCTGCGCTGATCTGTGTTTTGAATCAACAGGGCGATGGGCGTGCCGGTGGTTTTGCCTTGGTAAACGCCGCTCAAGATTTGCACTTGATCGGGCTCTTGGCGTTGCGTCACATGGCGGCTGGTGCCGGGGCGGCGGCGATCGAGGTCGTGCTGGATGTCGGCCTCGCTCAAGGCCATGCCCGGAGGGCAGCCGTCAATCACGCAGCCAATGGCCGGGCCGTGGGATTCACCAAAGTTGGTGACGGTGAAAAGTGTGCCGAAGGTGTTGCCGCTCATGCAGGGGATTATCCCTGCAACTGCTGGACCCAGTTCTCCACCATCAAACCAGGAATTCTTGAAAACTCGGACGTGTTGTTCGTCACCACCACCAAGCCCTCGCTTCGGGCATGGGCTGCAATGTGCAAATCGTTCACACCAATTGGCTGTCCCGCTTTTTCCAAATGGCTGCGAATAGCGCCGTAGTGTTGTGATGCCTTGGTGCTGTAAGCCAACACCTGCACCAGACTCGCAAACTCTTCAACGACTTCCAAGTTTTGCGCCACTTTGGCACTTTTTTCTGCGCCGTGATAAAGCTCCGACAAGGTGATGGCAGACAGGGCCATGCGCCCTGCGTTGTCATTGAATTGGCTGAGCACTTCGATGGGGCGACGCTTCATGACATAAATCACCATGTTGGTGTCGAGCAAATACTTGAGCATCAAAGTGCTTCTCTGTCTGCCTGGTCTTGGGATGCACGCTCGGTCAAAAAGTCGTCTGAAACCTTGGGGCCATTGAGAAAAAATTGATCCCAAGTTTGACCCACTGGCGAAATGATGCGGTCTGCGCCCTTGGCCCGAACCTCGACTTTTTTGACACCCTCGGGCAAGCGCACATCAGCGGGTAAACGCACGGCTTGGGAACGGTTGTTGGTGAACACGGTGGTGATGGTCAAGGGCTTCTCCTTGGGATATGGCAAAAGTATATGCCTAAAAAAGCCCTGCCAATAGGGGGGGGTGGTTAAAGCGCCACCCCAGTGAGCACGCGGTGTCGTGCGGTTTACGAACCCGCTTTCGCACCCTCTTCCGCTGGCCAGTCCCGTATGTAGGCTTTCAGCATTTCGTTCTCGAAGTTTTGGCTGTCCACCACAGCCTTCGCCACGTCGTAAAAACTCACCACACCCATCAATTGGCGCTCGCTCAGGACCGGCAAATAGCGAGCATGGCGCTCGAGCATCATGCGGCGCACTTCGTCGAGTTCGGTGTCGGGAGCACAGGTGAGCGGGTGGTCGTCCATGGCCGAACGCACCGTGACTTGTCCCAAGCTGCCGCCGTGGTTATTCAGCGCCAAGATCACTTCGCGGAAGGTGAGGATGCCGACCAAGTCACCTTGTTCCATCACCAAGATGGAACCCAAGTCGTGCTCGGCCATCATTTTCACGGCCTCGGCCAAAGAGGCCAAGGGCGTGGTGGTGTAAAGCGTGGTGCCTTTGAGGCGCAGGATGTCGCTGACTTTCATGGTGTTTTCCTCTTGGCCTTCATGGATGACCATGCATTCAATATAGCCCACAATCCATGATCACAACACCGTGAGAACGAGGATGTCATGACCGGTTACGCCGATCCCCATTTCGACACGCTGACACTGCACGCAGGCAGCCAGCCCGACCCCGCCACCGGCGCCCGCGCCGTGCCCATCCACCTCACCACCTCGTATGTGTTCGAGTCGTCGGACCAAGCGGCGGCGCTGTTCAATTTGGAAAGCGCCGGGCATGTCTACAGCCGCATCAGCAACCCCACCACCGCGGTGTTCGAGCAGCGCATCGCGGCCTTGGAAGGCGGTATTGGTGCGATTGCCACGGCCAGCGGCCAAGCCGCGCTGCACCTGAGTGTGGCCACGCTGATGGGCGCGGGTTCGCACATCGTGGCCAGCTCGGCGCTGTATGGCGGTTCGCACAATTTGCTGCACTACACCCTGCGCCGATTTGGCATTGAGACCACTTTTGTCAAGCCTGGTGATATTGACTCATGGCGTGCGGCCATCCGGCCCAACACCAAACTGTTGTTTGGCGAAACCGTGGGCAACCCGGGGCTGGACGTGCTCGACATTCCCACGGTGTCGGCCTTGGCCCATGCGCACGGCGTGCCGCTGTTGGTGGACGCCACGCTCAGCACGCCCTACTTGCAGCAACCTTTGTCTTTGGGCGCAGATTTGGTTTACCACTCGGCCACCAAATTTTTAAGCGGCCACGGCACCGTGATTGGCGGCGTGGTGGTCGATGGCGGTTCGTTTGATTGGGAGGCCAGCGGTAAATTTCCCGAGCTGTCCGAGCCCTATGCGGGCTTTCACAACATGGTGTTCACCGAGGAAAGCACGGTGGGCGCGTTCTTGTTGCGGGCGCGGCGCGAGGGCTTGCGCGACTTCGGCGCCTGCCTGAGCCCACATTCGGCCTGGTTGATTTTGCAGGGCATGGAAACCTTGCCTCTGCGCATGGAACGGCATTTGGCCAACACCGAAAAAGTGGTGGCGTTTTTGGCCGCGCACCCGATGGTGTCGCGGGTGGGGCATCCGCTCATGCCCGACCACCCCAGCCATGCTTTGGCGCAAAAGCTGTTGCGCGGTGGGGCTCGCGGCGCGGGTTCGGTGTTCAGCTTTGACATCAACGGTTCACGCGCCCAAGGCCGCGCTTTCATTGAAGCGCTGAACATCTTCAGCCACTTGGCGAATGTGGGCGACAGCAAATCGCTGGTCATCCACCCGGCCAGCACCACGCATTTCCGCATGAGCGACGAGGCCTTGGCGCAGGCCGGTATTGGCGCGGGCACCATCCGCTTGTCGGTGGGCTTGGAAGACCCGGATGATTTGATCGACGACTTGAAACGGGCGTTGAAAGCGGCGGAGAAAGCGGGGGCTTCTTCAGGGGCTTCTTCAGGGGCTGCTTCGGGCGGTGCTGGTGCTTCGGCTGGTTCTGCGTCATAAGGATTTCGCCATGCACATCAACGTCAACGGCCACGCCACCTACGCCTACACCGGTGGCAAAGATTTCAACCCCGCCCAGCCCACCGTGGTGCTGATTCACGGCGTCTTGTGCGACCACAGCGTGTGGGCGCTGCAAAGCCGCTACTTGGCCCACCACGGCTGGAACGTGTTGGCCATCGACCTGCCCGGCCATTGCAAAAGCGCGGGTGCGCCGCCCGCCTCGGTGCAAGACGCCGCGGCCTTCATTCAAGCCCTGCTGGATGCCCAAGGCGTGCAATGCGCCGCTTTGGTGGGCCACAGCTTTGGCTCCATCATTGCCTTGCAAACCGCGGCCCATCTGGGCGACCGCATCAGCCATTTGGTGATGGTCGGCACTGCCTACCCGATGAAAGTCTCGCCCGCCCTGCTGGACGCGTCCTTGAACCAGCCCGAGAAAGCGCTGCACATGACGAACGTGTTTTCCCGCGCCACGCTGGCACCCCCCTCCGGCGCGGGATCGTGGGTGTTTGGCGCGAGCTTGGCGCTGGGTCGGCGCGTTTTGGCCAGCAACAAAACCGTGAATCTGTTTCACACCGGTTTCAACGCCTGCAACAACTACGACCAGGGTTTGCAGGCGATGGCCGCCGTCACCTGCCCGGTGCTGATGGTGTTGGGCGAGAACGACCAGATGACCACGCCGAAAAACGCGCAAGCTTTGGTGCAGCAGGCCCGTGACACGGGCAAGCAGTTGCAGGTGGTCATGATCCCGAATGGGCATCACCAGATGAGCGAGTCGCCGAACGAGACCTTGGCGGCGCTGAAGGCCTTCTTGGTTTGACTCAGTAATTGGGGTCAGATTCCAATTGTTTGGCCGAGTGATA
>CALBEV010000070.1 GCA_937891045.1 uncultured Burkholderiales bacterium
CAGTCCCTTGATGCGTTCAATGCTGTAGACCTCTTGCGAAACCTTGCTGAGCAGCGCTGCTTGGTAGCCGCAACCGGTCCCAATTTCCAATACCCGACCAAGTTTGCCGGTGATTTTCAAGTTGTTTCCTTGGCGCAAGAGTTCAATCATGCGGGCCACCACATTGGGCTTGGAAATGGTTTGACCGAAACCAATGGGCAAGCTGGTGTCCTCGTAGGCTTGGTTGGCGAGGGCACTGTCAATGAACTTGTGGCGCTCCACCGCACCAAGCGCATTCAACACCATCTCGTCTTCAACGCCCTGCTCCATCAGTTTGCGAACCATGGCTGCACGAATAGTTTCTGAATCCAGTCCAAAACCTGAAGCAGCTGTGCTTTGTTGAGGTGATTTCGCTTGGGCTTGAAGTGACGCCGTCCATGTTTTGGATGAAATAGGCTGCTTAGACACCGGCGCCACGGACGATTGCAACTTGGCCGGGAAGCTGGGTCGTTCTTTCATGCCTGCGCGTTCCAGTTCGCGATGGATGTCCGCCAAAAAGGAAGCGCTTCATGGTCGGTCAAATCAACCTGCAATGGTGTCAAAGAAACATGGCCTTGAGACGTCACGTAGAAATCAGTGTCGTGCGCATCATCTTTGGCTGCCCCCGCACTGCCAATCCAATACATGGTTTCGCCTCGCGGGCTTTGCTGGGTGATGGCCTGTTGTGCAGGATGACGCCGACCCAAGCGACACAATTGATTCAAACCCAATTTCTCTTTGGGTAAGTTTGGAATGTTCACGTTGACCAGCCACGGGGCTTGATTCAATGAGGCGTCTGCCATCAGGGCCAAAACCAAGTCTTTGGCACGCAGAGCCGCATCGTCCAAATGGGTCCAGCCGCGCTCTACCTGGCTGAAGGCAATGGCAGGGATGCCCATCAGGTAGCCTTCCATGGCCGCACCTACGGTTCCCGAGTAAATGGTGTCATCACCCATGTTGGCACCGTTGTTGATGCCAGAGACGATCAAATCGGGTTTGTAATTTAAAAGTCCCGTCAGGGCAATGTGCACGCAATCCGCTGGCGTTCCAGTGACGTACTTGAAACCATTCTCAGCGTGCCGAATGTAGATGGGTGACTGCAGGGTCAAAGCGTTGGATTTCGCACTGTTATTGTGTTCTGGCGCGATGACTTCAACCTGGGCAATATCTTTCAAGGCTTGGTACAAGGCGATAATGCCAGGCGCTTGGTAACCATCGTCATTGGAAATCAAAATTCTCATGCGTATCCTGGGAAAAATGTCATTGTAGGGGCCGCCTGGGTTGATCCGGCGCAGCCGTTTCAGTATTGAGAAGAATTTAGCTATCCACTTTTAATTTTTGAGGAAGAAACCATGAAAGCTTGGCTTTGCGAGAACCCGGTTGGTGTACAAGCATTGAAGTGGACCGAACTGCCCACACCCACCCCAGGGGCAGATGAAGTTCTGATTCGAATTCAAGCGGCCAGTTTGAATTTTCCCGATTTGTTGATCGTTCAAAACAAATACCAGATGAAGCCAGCCCTGCCCTTTGTGCCGGGCTCGGAATACGCTGGCGTGATTGAAGCCGTCGGCAGCGATGTGAAGCATTTGAAAGTAGGCCAAACCGTGGCGTGCTTGTCTGGCACGGGCGGCTTCGCCACCCACACCTTGGCGCCTGCCAAGCTGTGCTTGCCCCTCACGCCAAGCTTCAACGCCGTTGATGCTGCGGCTTTCATCATGATCTATGCCACCTCCTTCCATGCCCTGGTGGACCGTGCTGAACTCCAGGCGGGTGAAACCGTGTTGATTTTGGGCGCGGCAGGTGGCGTTGGCTCCTCGGCGATTCAAATCGCCAAGGCTGTGGGTGCCAAAGTGATTGCTGCGGCATCCACCGACGAGAAATGCGCGCTCTGCCGTCAATTGGGCGCAGATGAGGTCATCAATTACACCAACGGAGACTTCCGTGAACAAATCAAAGCCTTGACACAGGGCAAAGGACCCGATGTGATTTACGACCCAGTGGGGGGTGAATTCTCCGAGCCGGCTTTCAGATCCATCGCCTGGCGTGGACGTTATTTGGTGGTGGGCTTTGCGGCGGGTCCCATCCCTGCCCTGCCCTGGAATTTGGCCTTGCTCAAAGGAGCGTCCATCGTTGGCGTTTTCTGGGGAGATTTTGCGAAGCGAGAGCCACAGAAGAATGCCGAAATGATGGTCACCTTGACCGATTGGTATGAGCACAAAAAGATCAAACCCTTTATCGACAGCACCATGCCCATGGATCAGTTGATGCAAGCCTATGAACGCATGAATTCCAGGGCGGTGCAAGGCAAATTGGTCATGGTCAACCCTGAGTAATTGCAGGTCTCAAGTTCAGTGGCAAAATCTTAAAGTTTCGTTCATGCGTTGGTTGTACAAATGCATGGTTTGAATGGTGTTTGACTTCACGTAAAGGTACTTCATGGCTCAAATTCTGCAATCCCTCCTCAAGACCGTCATCGCTGGCGTGGTCTTATTGATCATTATTTTGCTGGTTGAAATATCCATATCAGGCACCAGCATTCCTTTTAGCCATGCCTGGGGCACTTTTGTGATGCGCTGGCTGCACGTGGCGTCTGGTGTCATGTGGATTGGTTTGCTCTGGTATTTCAACTTCGTGCAAATCCCATCCATGCCTAATATTCCCGATGAGCAAAAACCTGCCATCAGCAAAGTGATCGCCCCAACGGCATTGTTCTGGTTCCGTTACGCCGCTTTGGCCACGGTCATCACTGGTTTGTTGGTGGCTTGGATGCAAGGTTATTTGATGATGGCGCTCACCCTTCAGCCTGGCGTTGTGGCCATTGGCTTGGGCATGTGGATAGCCTTGATCATGGCCTTCAATGTATGGTTCATCATTTGGCCAAACCAAAAGAAAGCCTTAGGAATCGTCACTGTTGAAGCCCCTGAAAAAGCCAAGGCAGCGCGTGTGGCCATGCTCACCTCGCGGGTGAACACCATGCTGTCCATCTCCATGCTTTACATGATGGTGGCCCAGCAAAATGCAGGTCTTTGACTGATTTAGATTTCCATAACTTGACACAAACCTCTCAGCTCAAGATAAAGGGCTGAGAGGTTTTTTTAAAACTTGTAACTGTGAATCACCATGCTTAGCACTTGTAGGATCAACAAGGCCACCAATGGTGAAAGATCGATGCCACCTATAAGCGGCATGAAGTTTCTGATTGGTCTTAGCAGAGGATCAGACAGTTGATGCAGGAAGTACTGAACATGCGATTGCGGTTGAATCCAACTGAGCACGGCTTGGATGATGAGCATCACTGTCAGCAAGGTAATGATCAAACTCAACGTGTCAAAGATAAACAAATAAGACACATGCGACAAGTCGATTTGGCGTGTCATTACCCACGACTTGACCAAACTCAGTAGCAGCAAAATGGCCAAGGCTGGCAGCAAAGAAGATAAATCAATCCGAGATAAACGTGGCAAAAAACTTCGCAGCGGCAGTACGGCCCAATCAGTCACAGCGAAAAGAAATTGACCCAAGCCTGCACTGTTCGAACTGATATTGATTCGAAATAGAAAGGCATAAAACCTCAAGAGAAAACTTGCAACCACCAAATGCGATATCGACTGTAGAAGAAACAGACCGATTTGCAAAAGCATGCTCAAGCTGCCAAGGGTATTTTTTCAACAAACCCAAGCTGATCTAGAGCGGCACTCAAGTGGCCAACGCTTCGGTCAATGTGATGAAGCTTTTCCAAACCAAACAAGCCGATCCGGAAGGTCATGAAGTTTTTATGCTCGTCACATTGCAAAGGAACGCCAGCAGCTGTTTGTAATCCCAAAGCAAGGAATTTTTGGCTGTTTTGAAGTTGAGGGTCCGAGGTATGGCTGACCACCACCCCTGGAGATTTGAATCCAGAAGCGGCGACGCTGACAAAACCACGGCTTTCAAGCAAGGCCCTGACCCGGTGACCAAGTTCGATCTGCTCTTGACGAACTTTTTCAAACCCATAAGCCTGAGTTTCTTGCATGACCTCGCTCAAACGCGTTAAGGCATCAGTTGGCATGGTCGTGTGGTAGGAATGCGAGCCATTTTCATAGCTCTCCATGATTTGCAACCACTTCATCAAATCGCACGCGAAGCTGCTGCTTTGAGTCGCGTCAATGGCATGTCTGGCACGTTCACTCAACATGACCATGGCACAACAAGGTGAGCCACTCCATCCTTTTTGAGGCGCGCTGATCAAGACATCGACGCCTGTTGCACGCATGTCAACCCACATGGCACCAGATGCAATGCAATCCAAGACAAACAAGCCGCCAACCGAGTGAACAGCGTCTGCAACTTGCTTCAAATAATCATCAGGCAAGATCATGCCGCACGAGGTTTCGACATGCGGGGCGAAAACAACAGCGGGTTTTTCTGTCTTGATGGTGGCAACCACCTGATCAATAGGGCAAGGGGCCCAAGAGGCGTCAACAGCATCCGTCAGCGGGCGTGCTTTCAGGACAATCGTTTCTGAAGGAATGTGCCCCATGTCAAAAATTTGGCTCCAGCGGTAACTGAACCAGCCGTTACGCAGCACCAGCACTTTTTTCTGATTGGCAAACTGCCGGGCAACAGATTCCATGCCAAAAGTGCCACTGCCAGGCACCAAAACAGATGAATGGGCTTGATAAACAGACTTGAGGATTTTGGAGATGTCGCACATCACGCCTTGGAAGCGTTTGGACATGTGATTCAAAGCGCGATCGGTGTAGACAACCGAGAATTCCAGCAAGCCATCCGGATCAATTTGAGGAATAAGTCCAGGCATTGTTTTACTCCGACATGCAATCAGATGGAAATATGGGGTGGCTGATGGGGCTCGAACCCACGACAACAGGAATCACAATCCTGGACT
>CALBEV010000071.1 GCA_937891045.1 uncultured Burkholderiales bacterium
GTCATCGCCATCCGCGATGAACAGGGCGCTGAAATCGCCCGTGGCCTGGCCAATTACGCCAGCGCAGAGGCTCGCAGGTTGTGCAGAAAGCCTTCGCATGAATACGAGGCCTTGCTGGGTTACACCGCAGAGCCCGAGATGGTGCACCGGGACAACTTGATCCTCACTCGCTGAAACATGCGCTTGCACCCACTTCGCAGTGGGTGTTGAGCAGGCTCAGCCTTGAGGATTGGGATCGAAACTGGCCCCCGGTGGCAGTTCCATGTGCGGAGGCGGTTGCATGTCTGTATGGCCGTTGTCGTGCTCGGCACCATCGCGGGGGCCGCGGTTGCCGCCACGTAAATAACGGTTTTGACGCTCTTGGCGTGGCAGGTAGCGGACCAGCTCGGTCAGAGCCATTTCGTACACGCCGCGCTTGAACTCCACCACCACATCCAGCGGCACCCAGTAATCGTTCCAGCGCCATGCGTCGAATTCGGGGTGGTCGGTGGCGCGCAGGTTCAGGTGATGGTCGTGCGTCACCATTTGCAGCAAGAACCAGATTTGTTTCTGGCCCTTGTAAAAGCCGCGAGCATCCCGGCGGATGAAGCGGTCCGGCACTTCATAGCGCAACCAGTCACGGGTTCGGGCCACGATGCGCACATGCTCCGGGTGGAGCCCCACTTCTTCGTGCAATTCACGGAACATGGCCTGTTCGGGACTTTCACCCCGGTCAATGCCACCCTGCGGGAACTGCCAGCTGTGTGTGCGTATGCGTTTGCCCCAGAAAACCTGGTTTCTCTGGTTGAGCAGAATGATGCCGACGTTCGGCCTAAAGCCTTCACGGTCAAGCATAATCAACCTCAAATTTTTGTATTGTGTCCATTATGCACGCCGCACCAGCGCTCGCTCTTGGATGTTTCCCTGATCCCCGTGTCTGAGTTAGCCCGTCGCGATGAAAGCCTCTCAATTTCTCATTTCCACCCTCAAAGAAGCCCCAGCCGATGCCGAGGTGGTCAGCCACAAGCTGATGACCCGCGCCGGCATGATCAAGAAACTGGGCGCGGGCATTTACAACTACATGCCCATGGGTTTAAGGGTGATCCGCAAGGTGGAAGCCATCGTGCGCGAAGAAATGAACCGCGCAGGGGCTATTGAGATGACCATGCCCGTGGTGCAACCGGCTGAGCTGTGGCAGGAGACCGGCCGCTTTGACAAGATGGGCCCCGAATTGCTGCGCATCAAGGATCGTCATGGCCGCGATTTCGTGATCCAACCCACCAGCGAAGAAGTCGTGACCGACGTGGTGCGCCAGGAAGTGCGCAGCTACAAACAGCTGCCTAAAAACTTCTACCAAATTCAAACCAAATTTCGCGATGAGCGACGCCCCCGCTTTGGCCTGATGCGCGGCCGCGAGTTCACCATGAAAGACGCCTACAGCTTTGACCGCGACGTGGCGAGCGCCAAGGCCAGCTACCAGGTCATGGCCGGGGCTTACCGCCAAATTTTTGATCGCTTTGGCCTGACCTACCGCGCCGTGGCCGCTGACAGCGGTGCCATCGGCGGCGACCTGAGCGAAGAGTTCCAGGTGATCGCCGCCACCGGTGAAGACGCCATCGTTTACTGCCCCACCAGCAACTACGCCGCCAACATGGAAAAAGCCGAGGCCCTGGCCCCCAACCAGCCACGCGGCGCGGCCACGCAAGCCCAGACGAAGACAGCCACGCCCGGCAAAAGCACCTGCGATGACGTGGCGGCCTTGCTGAATCTGCCCCTGTCCACCACCGTCAAATCGCTGGTGCTGGCCACCGACACCTTGAACGAGCAGGGCGAGATCGTCAAATCGCAAGTCTGGCTGCTGCTGCTGCGCGGGGACCACGACATGAACGAAGTCAAGGTCGGCAAGCTGCCCGGCATGGAAGGTGGTTTCCGCTTTGCCACGCTGGCTGAGATCGATGACCACTTTGGCTGCAAGCCCGGTTACCTTGGCCCTCTGAATTTAAAGAAGCCCGTGCACCTGGTGGCCGACCGCGACGTGGCCGTGATGGCCGACTGGATTTGCGGTGCCAATGAGCCTGACTTCCACATCACCGGCGTGAACTGGGGCCGCGACTTGCCCGAGCCTGCTGTGGTGGCCGACATCCGCAACGTGGTGGCTGGAGACAAGTCGCCCGACGGCGGGGGCGAGCTGGCCATCGAGCGCGGCATTGAGGTGGGCCATGTGTTCTATCTGGGCACCAAATACTCCAAGGCCATGAACGCCACTTTCCTGGACGAAACCGGCAAACCGCAGTTTCTGGAAATGGGCTGCTACGGCATCGGCATCACCCGCTTGCCCGCCGCCGCCATCGAGCAAAACCACGACGAGCGCGGCATCATCTGGCCCGACGCGATTGCGCCATTCACTGTGGTAATTTGCCCCATCGGCATGGACCGCAGCGAAGTCGTCAAGGCAGAGGCTGAGCGGATTTATGCCGCTTTGCTGGCGGACGGGGTGGACGTGATCCTGGATGACCGTGGCGAGCGCCCCGGAGCCATGTTTGCCGACTGGGAACTGATCGGCGTGCCGCACCGCATCACCTTGGGCGACAAAGGCCTCCAGGATGGTTTGGTCGAGTACCAGCACCGCCGCGACGCCGAAGCGACCAAGGTGTCGGTGTCAGACATCGTGGCGCATGTCCAGGGGCGTTTGGCCCATTG
>CALBEV010000072.1 GCA_937891045.1 uncultured Burkholderiales bacterium
CGCGCAAGTGCAGGGTAGGCCCAAAAACATTTACAGCATTGTGAAAAAGATGCGTGGCAAATCATTGGGTTTCGACCAAGTGCGCGACTTGCGAGCCCTGCGCATCATCGTGGCGAATGTGGATGATTGCTACCGTGCGCTGTCTTGGGTGCATGGCCACATGCACCCCTTGGACAACGAGTTTGACGACTACATCGCCAAACCCAAAGCCAACGGCTACCAATCCTTGCACACCGTGGTGCGGCATCTTGGCCAGGTGCTGGAAATTCAAATCCGCACCCAAGCCATGCACGAACACGCCGAGTTTGGTGTGGCGGCGCACTGGGCCTACAAAGAAGCGGGCGTCAAGGGCTATGCAGGCGTCACAGCATCTGCCGAGCAAGCGCAAAAAATGGCCGTGTTGCGCCAGCTGTTGGCCTGGGAACGCGACTTATCGGGCGCACCTCATGCGACAGCGCAGCAAGAAGACGACAAAATTTACGTCCTCACGCCCGAAGCCGCCATCGTCGAGTTGCCGCTGGGGGCGACGCCCATTGACTTTGCCTACACCTTGCATACCCAGCTGGGCCATCGGTGCCGAGGCGCCAAGCTCGATGGTGTCTTGGTGCCCCTGAATACCCCGCTGCGCAATGGCCAAACCGTGGAGATCACCGCCATCAAAGAAGGCGGGCCTTCACGTGATTGGCTCAATGCCGAATTGGGTTTCTTGGCCAGTGGCCGCGCCAAAGCCAAAGTGCGTGCTTGGTTCAATGCCCAAAAAGCCGCTCAAACCATGGCCCGGGGTCGCGAACTGGTGGAAAAACTGTTGCAACGCGAAGGCCGCACCGCGTTCAAACTGGAAGACTTGGCCAAGCAATTGGGCTTTGACTCCGCGGCGCATTTGTTCGAGGTGGTGGGCAAGGACGAGTTTTCATTGCGACACATTGAGTTGTTGCTGCGCCCGGCCGTGGCCCCAGAACCTGCAGATGAACGCTTGCTGCGCAAGGTGCAACGCCCCAAACCGCTGCACACGCCAGGTGGTGTCTTGGTGGTGGGTGTGGATTCATTGCTCACCCAGCTGGCGCGATGCTGTCGGCCTGCGCCACCGGATGAGATCAAAGGCTTTGTCACACGTGGCAAAGGCATCAGCGTGCACAGGGTGGCGTGTCGAAATTTTTTGCAGCTCGTTCAACGCAGCCCCGACCGGGTGATTGATGTGGCTTGGGGTGGCCATGAAACTGCGGCAGGCAGCCCGGTGTACCCGGTGGACGTGCAGGTGCTGGCCCACGACCGTCAAGGCTTGTTGCGCGATATTTCGGAAGTGTTTGCGAAAGACAAAATGAACGTCATCGGTGTGCAAACCCAATCCATCAAAGATCTGGCCTGGATGACCTTCACCATCGAGGTGCCTGATGCTTCTCGATTGAACAAAGTGCTGAGCGTCGTGAAAACAGTGGCGGGTGTTCAATCAGCGCGAAGATGGGCAGCCTGAAGCCTCTGAAATAGATACTGTTAGAATTTCGGTCGTTCGGCAACGAAGGCGCGTAGCTCAGCTGGTTAGAGCACCACCTTGACATGGTGG
>CALBEV010000073.1 GCA_937891045.1 uncultured Burkholderiales bacterium
TGTCGTGGTTGCCAGTCACCAGCGACGGGTCGGTGCGCAAGATCATTTCAGTGACGCGGTCCAACCACAGCGGATCCAAATTCAAATGTCCAGAAACATGGCGCATCTCTAAAGCCGAGCGTTGCTCGAACTCTTGTAAAAAACCATTCGCGCCACCCGGGTGCAGCACATCATGAGACGTCACGGCCAACAAAATGGCGGCTATCCATTCATCGGAAAGCGCATGGCCTTTGTCTTGCAAGGCTTGCATCAAGAGACAAACTGCGCAGAGTGCGTCTGCCGTGTGCAAACGGTTGTGGTACCGGGGCTCATCGTCTGTTTGCTGCGCCAAGTCTTCCATGTGCCGGGCCATGGCCTGGGCCGCTTGCAGCAGTTGGTCAGCAGCGCTTGCAACTTTCAGTGCATAGCCTGACCACAACCGATGCATGCAAGCTTCCAACACCACCGGCAAGCCCGGCCAACTGTGCGGCCAGGTGCTGCGCAAATTTTGCAAGGTCGCCAAATACAGTTGCGTCCAGTCTTGGGTCGGGGTGTTCATGGGTCGAGCGCTCTTGGTGAACTCAGGCCATGGGCGAGCGCAAAGCGTTGTGCATGTTTTGTTGCAGCAACAAGGCTTCAAACACCGGGATCCACAGGGGCGAAGCTTCGGACAACATCTGGTTGGCATCCTCTGAGGCGATTTGGATGCAGCTGACTTCGTTCTTGGCTTGGGCGGTTGCACCGCGAACGCCACCTTTCAAAAAGGCTTGTTCCCCAAACGACTCGCCATCGGCAATTTCTACAAAGACCTGGCCTTGGGCGTCCAGCAATTGCACGGTGCCTGCTTGAATGAAATACATGTGGTCTGCCAAATCACCGGCGTTGAAAATACGCTGTCCTGGTTTAAAAATAACCGTTGGAAAGTCGATCACAGCACCCCCTTGGGCAAGGCTTTCAGAGCCAGTGTTCGTTGAACGGTTGTCCGGATGATTTGTCGAATTGCATGGGGCAGATTGGGCACCATGTGATCCACTTTGTGCAACGGGATGATGCGGGCTTGAACAGGCGTGACGGTCACGACGGTTTTCGGTGCAGGCAGGCCCGCCAAACCTTCGGCCAGACACAGCACGCTGCCGGGCCCCAATCGTTCGATGTGTTCACCATCAATCGCCAGCAGGGTGCCCGACACAATGAAGTACGCCACCGCCACGTCTTCGCCTTTTTGAAAAATTTTCTTTTGGGCTTCAAAACTCGTGGTACTTAGGAGCTTGCTGCCCCACAAACTGAAATACAAGCGTTCATTGCTGTTGAGCTGGCCCGAGGAAAAAATGTCCAAACTTTTTGAAGAGCTGGGATCCACCACGCCCAAGGCATGGAGGTGTTCCACATGGACTTCAAAACTGGCCGAAATCTGTGTCATGCCGATGCGTCCTTGTCGTTCAGTTGCTCCAGTTGCGTCGCCAACTGCTTGAGTTGCAGGGCAATCCATTGGCGGTCATCTTGGTTCAGGTACTGGGGTGACAAGTCAATGTGCACACCTTGGGGGTGCTTCAAGCGCAAGGGTTTGTCGGATTCGGCTTTGCGAGCCTTGATGGCATAGGTGCGGATGGTGCGGTCAATGCCTTTCAAGTTCACGGCTTGGCGCTCTTCCACCTCCACCAGGTCATCCACTTGCACATAGGTTTCGTGACTAATGAGGATGCCGCCGGGGTCGGCATTGGCCACCAGTCGCTCTTTGAGCAAATCGGCCAACGTGACCATCAGGTCATCTGTCACAGTGCCGTTGTAGGCCATGATGACGTTGTTGTGGCGCAGGCTGTTGCGCAACAAAATGGCTTGAGATAAATCCATATTCACAATTCCTTTTCAATCAACAGTGTGCAAGTCTGTTTTTTTTCGTCACTAAAGCGAAAACACCACCGCGGTGACATCGTCACGCCGTGTGTGTGTTCCTTGCCAGCGAACAAAGTCTTGGCGCAGCGCATCAATGACTTGCTGCGCGTGCCCACCCGCATGGGCAGACAACAATTGCTCCAAACGCCGATACCCATAGGACACTTTGGGTTTGCCAGCCTCACCGCCCACTTGATCTGTCAATCCATCCGTGACGATGACAAACAGATCTCCTTTTTCATAGGGCAAGACCTTGACCTCGGGAATTTGTGTCGAAGGCACGCGGTCTTTGTAGCCCAAGCTGACGCGTTGTGCCATGTGGCGAGTGACCACACCAGCAGTGTTCACATGGAACAAGTCGATCTTTGCGCCAGCATATTCCACGCGTTGCAAGCGCCGGTCAATACGCAATACCGTCGCGTCACAACCGTCGTCGCTTTCACTGTCAGGACGGTCTTGGTTCAAGCCGGTGCGCACATAGTGGTCCAACGAGGCCAAGGCAGACACAGGATTTTCCATGGTGTCATTGGCGTAAATACGTTCTAGCGAATTACTCACCAGCAAGGACAACATCGCACCAGGGACGCCATGGCCCGTGCAATCGGCCACGGCCAACACAAACGGCCCGTCATGCTGCGAGGATGAAATCCAATACAAATCGCCGCCGATGGTGTCGCGTGGTTCCCACATCGTGGCGAACGATTCAAAACGTCCATCCAGACGAATTTGCGCGGCAACTGCCCGCGCTGCAAACGGCTGGCGTAATTCACCGAACCCACCACCAATTGATGCGCTTCATCCAGTTCTTGGTGCTGCGCCTCGAGTTCTTTGGTGCGGGCCGCCACGGTTTCTTCCAACACCTTGTTTTGCCCCTCCACCAGCACTTTTTGCGCGTCAAGCGATTTCGCCAATTCTTTTTGAATCCACACATTGCGGCTGATGACGGCCAAGGCCATGATCAGGGCTTCGCCGCACAGCCCCATTGATTGAGAAACATTGGTGTTTTGAAGCAGGTAACTGAAACCAGACTCCGGAAGGTAGCTGAATTCGGAAGGAAAACCCATCAAGCCAGAGACAAAAATCAATCTAAATAAGAAATAGGGTATGGATGCAATCAGCCAAAACATCGCAACGCTCATGCCTTGTTGGTATCTTTCGATGGCTGCCTTGTAAAGCAATAGAAATACAACCAACGGTAAAAAGGCATTGACACCAAAAAATATTTGCGGCGAAAGATTGTGAACAAGCCCAAGGTTGGCCCACATATGGAGCAAAAAATACCCGATCAAGATATAGATCGCCATTTGCGTTTTGGGATAGAACTTGGCAATTTGCAGGTAAGCACTTGCAAAAATAAAGTAAAAAATGATTTGCCCGTAGGACCCAACGTAGGAATAGAACCCCGCCATCGAACTCACGCCAAAATATTGGTCATCTGTATTGATGAAGAATTCAGCAAGGTGTGATCCGTCGTGCGTTGGGAGTGAAGCGATTTGCAACAGCGCAAACGAAATCCAGATGCCGTAAAAAAGTCCAGCTCGGTCTTTGTTCACAAAATACGAGTACCAGCCAAATATGGCCAATGCGAAGAGGATGCCAAACAAACCACCCTCAACATAAAGACCAAAACGCCTGGTCTCTAAATAGCGTTCGTTGTCCACCACTTGCAAAACCAATGATCTGGGTGGCAGCGAGGAAAGCGCAACGGCTTTGGTCAGCAGGGTCAGCGTTTCACCACTGCGCAGCGTAAATAAGGCCTCTCGGCTTGGTTGCGCGGCTGAGGACGGCTTAGCTGGATCAATGTCACTGAGAGGTGCGTACTTCCCTCTGTAAAAACCAGACGATTTCAAGGCCTGAGGTGGCTCATCGGGCCTGATGACGTGTGTCCAAATGACTTTCCACGATCCTTCAAATCTGAAGTTGCGGTCTGTCGGCAAAGCACTGCTGATTTTTTGCAAGATCCAATAGTGTTTGAGGGCATCGATACCGCCCATTTCTGAGGCTGGTTTGAATTGTTCTTGACGCTGGAGAACATCCTCCAATGTGAATGAGCCGTCCGGGTCTTCAAGTACCAGCGTGCTTTCTACAGGGCTGAAAACAATCGGCGTTGAGGTGCTTGCCTCATAAGGGGGGAGATTTTCCCAGATGGCAGCGCCCGCATGTCCCATGGCCAACATGCATAGTACTGCACAAAAAAACCTTGAAAAGTTCATGGTTGGTGTTCTTTAAGGTGCTGTTTTTTCTCTTTTGAATTTGCCAGAATTATTAAAAACAACTAAAAAAGAAGTCAAGTATGAAAAATTAATAATTTAATAATTTAATAATCAAATGAGGTCAGAGTCCAATTAATTCAGACCTGAAATCTGTCTGAACGTGATACAGGAATTCATGAAAACAGTTAATTTATGTATCATAAAAACGCCTGAAAGTACTGTCCCTGCTGACACCTTGCCTTAAACAAGCGGTGTTTAAGCCTGTCCAAACAGGCCTCTTTTCCTTGATTTCCGGGGACTGGCAAACATTGGAACCTGACCCCAATTACCTGAATTCATGCTTAAGCATCCCCCCATGGGGACTCATTTTTCTGGTCTTTCGCTCAAAAAATGGTCCCCAGGCTGTGCGTCTCTGAAGTGATGTTTCAGCTTGCGAACATGGTGGGGTCGGACGCGTAGCGAACGTCGCAGCTCCGCTGCGGTGAGCGGCGGACGAGCCCACCGGGTTCGGCAAGCAGCCGTGAATTAATTGGAATCTGACCCCAATTTCCAGCCAGCGTGAATTAATTGGAATCTGACCCCAATTTCGGAACGCTTTCCTACATCGAGGCGGTCAGCATGTCCCGGTAATCCTGCACCGATGCTTCGCGCGGATTGGTTTTGTGCGAATGGTCGGCCAAGGCGCCTTTGATGATCTCGTCAAACTGCGCCTCGACCACGCCCATGGCGGCCAAACCGCTGGGCAGGCCCAAGCGCTGGTTCATGGCGCGGATCGCCTCCCCCAAGGCTTTTGAGGGGTTGCTGCTTTCGGGCAGCCCCATGGCTTGGGCCATGCGCTCCAGGCGCTGCGCGGCCTTCAAAGCCGGGACGTCGGCATTGAACGCGATGACGGCGGGCAGAAACACCGCGTTCAAGGTGCCGTGGTGTAAACGCGGGTTGATGCCGCCCAAGCTGTGGCTGAGCGAATGCACACAGCCCAGGCCTTTTTGAAACGCCAACGCGCCTTGCATCGAGGCGCTCATCATGTGCAAACGCGCCGCTTGGTCTTGGCCGTTTTGGGTGGCGGCCTCAATGTGCGCCCAGCCGCGTGTCAAACCGTCCAAGGCCATGCCGTCAGCCGGTGGGTTGAAGGCCGAGGACATGAAGGTTTCCATGCAATGGGCCAAGGCGTCCATGCCGGTGGCCGCCGTCATGAGCGGGGGCAAGCCCAGCGTGAGTTCGGGGTCGAGGATGGCGGCTTTGGGCATCAAATGCCAAGAATGAAAACCCAGCTTGCGACCATCGTCGACGATGACGATGGCGCCACGTGCCACCTCGCTGCCGGTGCCTGCCGTGGTGGGCACGGCAATCAGGGGCATCACCTTGTCGGTGATGCGCCCCGAGCCGCCTTCGATGGTGGCGTAGGTGGTGAGTGGCCCAGGGTGGGTGGCGGCAATCGCTACGCCTTTGGCGCAATCGATGGACGAGCCGCCGCCCAAAGCAATCAGGCCATTGCAAGCGGCAGACTGGCACAGCGCCGTGGCGGCACGCACCGCGCTTTCCGTGGGGTTGGAGGGCGTGGCGTCAAACACCGCGCAATGCAAACCGGGCAAGGCGTCCAAGGCTTTTTGCAACAAGCCAGCGGCCTTGATGCCTGCGTCGGTCACGATCAAAGGCTTGGTGATGCCGTGTTTCTGGCATTCTTCGGCCAAGAATTTCAAGGCGCCAAATTCAATGTGGATTTGGGTGAGGTAAATGAAACTGGACATGGTGAGGGGGTCGTGCAAGCGTTGTAGGATCCCTCGACTTTAACGCCCCAGCTCATCACCATGAACCGCCAAGAATTTCGTTTCCTCCACCCCTTGCGTGTGCGCTGGGTGGAAGTGGATTTGCAAAAAATTGTTTTCAATGGCCACTACCTGATGTATTTGGACACCGCCATGGGCGACTATTGGCGAGCCATTGCCCTGCCCTACCAAGACACGATACACGATCTGGGAGGCGACCTCTATGTGGTCAAGTCGGGCTTGACATACAAGGCCTCAGCTGAATACGACGACTTGCTGCACGTGGGCTTGCGCTGTGCTCGCATCGGCACCTCATCCATTCAATTCGAGGCGGGTATTTTTCGCGGCCAACAGCTGCTGGTCCAAGGCGAGCTGGTGTATGTGTATGCCAACCCTGACACCAAGACCTCGCTGCCGGTGCCGCAGGCCCTGCGCGACACCATGCTGGGCTTTGAACAGGCCGAGCCCATGACCACCCTCAGCTTGGGCATTTGGGCCGAATTGAAGGCCGATGCCGCGCCACTGAGAAACCAAGTCTTTGTGCAAGAGCAAGGCGTGCCGCAAGCCATGGAGTGGGATGAATTCGACGAGCACTGCATCCACGCGGTGCTGCGCAACCGCTTGGGCCGCACCATCGCCACCGGCCGCTTGCTGCCCGCTGTGGACGGCGTGGCCAAACTCGGGCGCATGGCGGTGTTGCGCCCCATGCGCGGTCAACGCTTTGGCGATTTGGTGTTGGCGGGTTTATTGCAAGCCGCCAAAGCGCGTGGCGACAAAGCGGTTTTGCTGCACGCGCAATGCAGCGCAGAGAAGTTTTACGCGCGGCAAGGTTTCACAACCCAAGGTGCTGTGTTTCAAGAGGCGGGCATGGACCATGTGGAAATGGTGATCACGCTTTAAGTTCGCAAAGCAGGTCCGCAGGCTACTCGTGCAGCACGTTCAAAGCGGCTGCACCAAGCGCATATCGGGCTTGTCCAGCCACTGCGCAAATTCATCGGCCAGTTGTTGCGCTTGCCCCACCGCGGTTTGCCACACCGCCACCCGTGCATTCAGGTCTTGCCCATAAGTGCTGAAGTCACTGCGGTCTGGCAGCTTGCCATGGGGCAGTGTCTTCACCCATTCAGGCCGGGGTGCCAAGACGATGGTGGTGTCCAAAAAAGGCGTGCTGCCGTGTCGCCAAGTCAATGCTTTGTCCAGCCAGCCGGGCACCACGTTTTTTTGGAAATGCGGGTAGAGCGTGAGGCCTGGCGCAGCACGGTAGTCCAGATGCAAGTGGTAATCGGTGATGCCGCCATCCCAATACGAACCCTTGGGTGCATCCGCAATATCGTTGACCGCTTCCAGCACAAAAGGAATCGAGCAACTGGCTTGCACCGCGCTTAAAAAATTGCGTTCGTTCAATACGACGTGGCGGGTTCGGTAGTCATCGGTGGCGAAAGGCAAGGCATGGGCTTGGCCCATGAAGCTGCTGGAAAACACCACGCGTTCCAGCCAAGCACCCATGGCGCGGCGGTTCACCAAGTTTGTGAGGTATGCCCCGGCATAGCCCAAGGGCGTTCGCCAAGCTGATGCGTGGTTCAAGATGCCGCGCCCATGCGAGGTGAGCACATGCAGTTTGTAGCGCGGGTGTTGCAACACCTGCTGCTCGCGGCCGCTGTAGAAGCGGTGCAAATTGGCCGAGAAATCGGCACTCACCTGGGCCGCGGTGGGCCTGCTTTGGCCGGGCTGCAATTCATAGTGTTGGTGAATGTAAGCGTCTTCCAGGGCTTGCAATTCTTTCACCGGATGCGCCAAACAGGCCGTGGCCATGCGCCAAGCGCCAATCGACGCGCCCACCAAGTCAATGGCTTGGGCACTGGTGGGCAACCATTCGCCAAACAAAAACCGGTCCAGGGGCCCCAGCAGCAAGCCCTTGGGGCCACCTGCGGCCCCGGGAATGACGGCAATGTCTTGGGCCTTCAACCCTTGGACCTGCAGATGCTGCATAGCCTTGGGTCCGGTGTAGATGGCCAGGGCTTTCATGCCCAAGGGCCCCACATCCGTGCAGGGCCAAACTCCGCCCTGCTAGGCAGGTTTTTGGCAGCGGCGTGTGGCTTCTGGCAACTGGGCCAACCACTGGGTGTAGGGTGCTTCACGGGTCATCGACAAATTCAGTTGAATGATGCCCATTGTCTCTTGCCCAAAACTGCGGCACATGCGGGCAGCCATTTTGTTGGCCACCTCGGTTTGGCCCTCCAAAATCATGATTTTCAATAGCGGGAAATTCACGAACTGGTTTTGATCGTAGGTGTTGGCGTTTTCCATGGCCACGCGCTTGATGAAACCTTGGGTCTCGGCGTTGATGGTGGCTTCAAACGTGATGATGGATTCATAGACCAACCTGAACCACTGCACGCCCTCAAAGTCTCGGGTCACCTGCTCTTTGTTGCTGGTCAAGTTGTAGCGCTCGTAGGCCGCGAAGGTGGTGCGGTGGTCGATGGTGACCCAGGTGGTCAGCACCAGCAGCAAGGCCGCTGCGCTTTTGAAAAGCCAAGCGGGCGCAGTGAACCTGAAGGTCTGCGCGGGCAGCAAAGCCAGGGCAAAACCCAGCATGAACAAATGCAGGGCATGCCACAAGGGGTATTCCAACTGGCTGTGGATGCCCAAGGACATGGCCACGCCGATGGGTGCAATTTGGTGGCCTTGCGCCTTCTCCCAAGGACGGTTTTTCAACAACCAATAGGCCACGAACATCAACAAGCTCAAACTGCCCAAGACGCCCAACTCGGCTTGGATTTGCACAAACAGGTTGTGGCTGTGGTCGGCCGGATCTTCAATGGCCGGTGACATGACGCCAGCAATTTGGTAGCGCCGCCAGCCCACGCCCAACCAGGGGTTGGCTTGGATCAAGAGCCAGGCTTCTTTCAACAAATCGAAACGCGCATTGGCTGAATGGGCTGCACCCTCGGCCACGGCTTTGGAGGTCAGCGCCAAGGCTTGGCGCTTGAATTCAAATCCGTCGGGCAACAGCGCAAGGATGTGGGGCATGGCGTCGATCAGCAAGGACAGACCCAATTGCCACAAGGCCAAACCACACCACACCCAAGAAATCTCAGCGCGGCGGCGCATGAAGATGAACAACAGGCTCAAGGCCACGATTTCCACATAGCCCGTGCGCGAACCGGCCCCATAAATGCCGATCATCAACAACAGCAGGGCTGCCAAGCGCCAGGTGCTGGGGGCTGCTGCTTTTTCTTCGCGTGCGCCAACAAACACCAAGCAGGCCATGGCACAGGTCATGAGTGACGCGCCCAAATTGGGCTGGCCCATGAAGCCGCTTTGGCGCGGGTAATGCGGCGAGGCATTCAGCCAAGGCGACAGCAGGTCCTCCAGTTGCAACATTTGCAGCAAGATGGAGGTGGCGCAGACCAAGCCCGCCACGACCACCGCCCCCATGAAGGCCTGGGCAAGCTCGGTGCCCCTGCCCGCCTCCACCCAAAGTTGCACCCAGGCCGCCAGCAAAATCACAGCCAGCAGATAGGACACCGAGATGAGGAAGAAGCTGATGTAGGCCTGCGACAGCCCGCCGACCCATTGCGCGAGCGCGATCAACAGCCAACTGCCACTCAACAGGCTCAAGGGGTTGAGACTGAACTTGGTTTTCTGCGCCGGCAAACAAAAACTGCTGACCAGGCCAAACAGGCCCAAACCAATAAAGGCCGTCAAATCGGCATTCAGCCTGGGGGTCACTGGATTGACATAGGGCATGCTGGCCCCGGCAAACAAGATGATCAGGCTGAGGACAAGTCGCCAGTCGCCATGGTGGAGTTTGAACATGTTCATTCCCGAAGGTTTAATAAATGAACAGTTTAATCCTCACTAAGTATTACTTTTTATATTTCAAGCCTTTTTAAGAGTATTAAATAAAACAAATATGCAAAATTTGTTGCTTTTAGAAAACACTATCCTTTGGATTTTTGTAATTTGGCAAATGCCGAGGCCATGGCTGAAGCCGCCACAGGCTGTGTCGAGCGGTCATGCTGGCTGTGTTGGCCGTTGCCCGCCCCTTTGGGCCGATGTTGTCCGCCGCTGTCTGAGCGGGCGGCAGGCGATGCGTCCAGCTTCATGGTGAGGCTCACGCGTTGGCGCTGCAGATCCACCTCCAGCACCTTCACTTTCACAATCTCGCCGGTTTTCACCACCTCGCGGGCATCACTGATGAACTTGTGGCTGAGCTGGCTCACATGAATCAGGCCATCTTGATGAACGCCTAAATCAACAAAGGCACCAAAGGCCGCCACATTGCTGACCGTGCCTTCCAACACCATGCCGGGCTTCAAATCGGCCACGGTTTCAACGCCCTCGTTGAAACGCGCCACGGCAAACGCAGGCCGCGGATCACGCCCGGGTTTTTCCATTTCTTTCAGGATGTCGCGCACCGTGATGACACCCACGCTGTCATTGGCAAACAACTCGGGGCGCAAGCTGGCCAGCATGTCGGCGCGGCCCATCAGGCTCTCAATGGCTTGGCCGCTGTGTTTCAAAATCTGTTGCACCACCGGGTAGCTTTCGGGGTGCACACCGGTCATGTCCAAGGGGTTGTCACCGCCCCGGATGCGCAAAAAACCGGCGCATTGCTCGAAGGTTTTCGGCCCCAAACCTGACACGCTGAGCAGCTGCTGCCGGTTGGCAAACGCGCCGTGGCTGTCGCGCCAACGCACCACCGATTGCGCCATGTGTTTGGACAGGCCCGACACTTGACTTAGCAAGGGCACGCTGGCGGTGTTCAAGTCCACACCCACCGCGTTCACGCAGTCTTGCACCACGGCATCCAAACTGCGGCTGAGTTCAAACGGATTGACGTCGTGTTGGTACTGGCCCACGCCAATCGATTTCGGATCAATTTTCACCAACTCGGCCAAGGGGTCTTGCAAGCGCCGCGCAATGCTGGCCGCACCGCGCAAAGACACATCCACCTCGGGCATTTCTTGGCTGGCCAATTCGCTCGCGCTGTAAACAGACGCACCGGCCTCGCTGACCACCACTTTTTGCACCGCCAAGGCTTGTGGCAGTTTGGCCAAACGGGCGATGAGTTCAGCGGCGAGTTTGTCGGTTTCGCGGCTGGCCGTGCCGTTGCCAATGGCGATCATGTTCACGCCGTGCGCCACACAGAGTTGCGCCAAGGTATGCAGTGAACCTTCCAAATCGCGGCGCGGCTCGTGCGGGTACACCGTGTGTGTGGCCACGAGTTTGCTGGTGGCGTCCACCACCGCCACTTTGACGCCAGTGCGGATGCCCGGGTCCAGGCCCATCACCACGCGCGGGCCTGCAGGTGCGGCCAACAGCAAATCCCGCAGGTTGTCAGCAAACACCTTGATGGCGACTTTCTCGGCGGATTCGCGCAAGCGGCTGAGCACATCGCGCTCACATGACAAACTCAATTTCACTTTCCAAGTCCAGTCGATGCATTTGCGCAGCAAGTCGTCGGCGGGCCTGGATTGATGACGCCATTTCAAATAACCAGCGATGCGACCAAGGGCCAAGGACTCGGGCTTGGCTTTGCTGTCGGGTGCCACTGGCGTTTCGGGCACCCACATCTTGGCGTCCAAGAGTTCCAAGGCGCGACCGCGAAACACGGCCAAGGCACGGTGCGAAGGCACCTTGCACAAAGGCTCTTGGTAATCCAGGTAGTCGCGAAACTTCGCCACATCCGGGTGGGTTTCTTCCTTGCCTTTGGCCAACTGGCTTTGCAAACCGGCCTCGTTCCACAACCACTCGCGCAGCAAGGCCAACAAGCCCGCGTCTTCTGCCCAGCGCTCTGAGAGCAAATCGCGCACCCCATCCAAGACCGATTGCACCGTGGAGAAATCCGCGCCTTCAATCGCATCGGGTTTCAACACAAAGGCTTGGGCTTGCAATTGCGGGTCCAGGCTGGGGTCGGCCCACAGCATGTCGGCCAAAGCTTCCAAACCGGCTTCACGGGCGATCATGCCCTTGGTGCGGCGCTTGGGCTTGAAGGGCAAATACAGGTCTTCCAGCTCTTGTTTGGT
>CALBEV010000074.1 GCA_937891045.1 uncultured Burkholderiales bacterium
GCGTGTGGCGGTGAACAGTGGCACCTGGATTTTGGGCATCGAAAACCGCATCCAAGGCATGGAAAACTTGCCCACGGGCGACAAGGACCCTGCGGTGTTGCTGGTCAAGCACCAGTCGACTTGGGAGACGTTTGTGATGCCCGCGATCATGCCGCATCCGCTGGCCTACGTGTTCAAAAAAGAGTTGCTGCATGTGCCGTTCTTTGGTTGGGCCATGGCGCGCATGGACATGATCCACATCGACCGCAAGCAGCGCTCACGCGCCTTTGCCAAGGTGGTACAGCAAGGCCGCCGCCTCATGCAAGAAGGCGTCTGGGTCATCATGTTCCCTGAAGGCACACGCATCCCGCGTGGCCAAAAGGGCGAGTACAAGAGCGGTGGTGCACGCCTGGCGATTGCGGCGGGTGTGCCCGTCATCCCGATCGCCGTGACCTCGGCCCGCTGCTGGCCGACACGGGCCTTCGTCAAAAAGCCTGGCGTGGTGGACATCTCGATTGGTCGGGCCATTGCGAGCGAGGGCCGCAGTGCCGACGAACTCATGCTCGAAGTCGAGACCTGGATCGAATCTGAAATGCACCGCCTCGACCCCGAGGCTTACCCCGCTGCCGCCGGGCGTTGAGCGGGGCTGGGCGAAGCATGCGCGCGCCTTTGCAGTTTGTGCTGGACTTTTTCACCGGGGGTGACCCGGTGCAGCCAGCGCCTTCAGTCTCTGCCGCCCCCACTGTAGATGCGCGTGTGACTGATGCCGCATCTGCGCCTCTTGCACACCCAGCACCTTCTGCGTCAAGCCGCAGCACAGGGGAACAAGAATTTCCTTTGGTGCAACCCAAGGACAGTCCCAGGGGTTTCACCCACCCTGCCGCCAACCGCCACGCCCAACTGCAAGGTGTCATGGTGTCCTACCGTTTTGAACGCTCGCGCCGCAACAGCATCGGCTTTTTGGTCGGGGCCGATGGTTTGGTGGTGCGTTCGCCTAACTGGGTGACGATGCGCGAGGTGGATGCCGCCGTGCAAGAAAAAAGCGCCTGGATTGTGGCCAAGCTGCAGCAATTCAAAGAGCGGCAGACCGAGCAGTTTCAGAAAGCCATCGAGTGGCGACACGGCGCCGAGGTGCCGTTTTTGGGGCGCACGGTGCAGCTGTGCGTGATGGAGCGTGGCGTGGGGCGCGTGCTGGGGCAAGATTTGGCACCCGAGCAGGTGCTGCCTGTGACGGTGCCGCCCGGTGCCTCGGTGACCCAAGTGCGTGATGCTGCGCAGGCGTGGCTCAAAAAGCAGGCCAAGGTCCTGTTCGAAGAGCGCCTGCACCACTTCGCGCCGCTGTTGGGCGTGCGCTGGCAAAAGCTCAGCCTGTCGAGCGCCAGCACGCGCTGGGGCAGTGCGCGCACCGATGGGCACATCCGGCTGAATTGGCGGCTCATTCACCTGCCCATCAGCCAGATCGATTACGTGGTGGTGCACGAGCTAGCGCACTTGCGCGAGATGAACCACAGCCCGCGCTTTTGGGAAACCGTGGGCGGGGTCATGCCTGACTACGCGGAGCGCCGCAAAGCCTTGCGCCAGGCCCCGGTGGACCTGAAAGAAGACTGAGGCCTGGCACGTGAACGGGTGGACATGGACCCGCAGTCGGCACCGTCAGGTCCAACGCTGTTCGCCACCGTCGTTTGAAAGTGTCGCTTCGCGAAAAGAAGGCATGTCGGACCATAAAGGCACCGACCTACGGGAGACGCGTCGGACCTTAAAGAACCGGCTTGTGGGAGATACGTCGGACAGTCATTGCCCAACGTTGGTGCTGAAGCGGATCACACCATCGGCTCCGCGTTCGCGGCGCATCTGGTCAGACAACCACAGCAAGTTCAGGTGCGCTACCGCTTCATCCATGGCAAACGTGGTCTGGTGCACATCGAGCGGGCGTTTGAACAGCACGGGCATCAGCTCATGCGCGCAGCGCGCTTGTGCGCGGCAAGCGGCCAGCAGCTCGGCCAGGCGGTCGGCATGGTGCGCAGCCAGCTGCGCCACGCGTGTGGCCGCGCCACGAAACGGACGTCCGTGTGAGGGCAAGACCAGTGTGGCATCCGGCAGGTGGGCCATTTTGCCCAGGGAATCCAGAAACCATTGCAGGGGGTTGCTGTCGGGCTCCATCGCGTACACGCTGATGTTGGTCGAAATCGAGGGCAGCAGCATGTCGCCGCTGATGAGCAGTTGGTTTTCTGCGTCATGCAGCGCCATGTGTTCGGGCGAGTGCCCGAAGCCACTGATGCATTGCCAAACCCGGTCACCGATGCGCACCTGCGCGCCATCCATCAAGCGCACATAAGCGCCTGGAATTTTGGGCACCATGCCCGCGTAATAACCCACTCGTGCTTTGACTTGGTCCAACTCATCAGGCTGTTGCCAACCCTGCGCAGCAAAGAAGGCCACCGTGGGCGCCCCACCGAAATTGGACACGCCGCTGCACGCCAGCAAGGCCGACTGGTATTCGCTGGTGCTCATCCTCAAAGGGGCTTGCCAGCGTTCGCACAACCAATGGGCCAGGCCCATGTGGTCCGGGTGCATGTGGGTCACCAGCACGCGCAAGATCGGCAGGCCTTGCAGCACCTGTTGCTCGACCTGCAGCCAAGCTTCTCGGGTGGCAGCGTTGTCCACGCCGCAATCCACGGCAGTCCAGCCCTCTTGCACGACCCCGGCTTGCGTGGGGTGGGGCAGGCGGTCACGCAGGAGCCACAGGTTGATGTGGTTCAAGGCAAAGGGCAAGCCCATGCGCAGCCAGAAAACACCCGGTGCCACTTCGATGGCCGAACCGCTGTCGGGCAGCTGTTCACCCTTGGGGTAATTCAACGGTCGCTCGGGGTTGACGCTGGCGGTTGGCGATGGCATCGCGCGCTCTGGGGGTGTGGGTGACATGCGTCAGTGGGTTTGGGTTAGCATTTGGGCCATTGACGTTAACGTTAACGTTAACGTCAAATATGAATTGGCATTCTAGGGGGCCAGCACTTTGCCCGGCTGTCTCCCTTGCGCAAGCACGTTGAGGACCTCACGCCATGGCGAACACGTACACGATCAGTGATTTGGCCCAGGAATTTGACCTGACCACCCGCGCCATCCGCTTTTACGAAGACATGGGCTTGCTGGAGCCTGAGCGCTCTGGCCCCGGTGGGCGCAACCGCGTTTACTCGGCGCGAGACCGCACCCGTTTGAAGCTGACTTTGCGCGCCAAGCGCTTGGGCTTGTCCTTGACCGAGGCCAAAGATCTGATCGACATGTACGACAGCCCTCGCGACACAGTGCCGCAGTTGAAGAAGTTCATGGTGGTGCTGGCAGAACACCGACGGCAGCTGGAGTCGCAGTTGGCCGATCTGGAGGCCACTTTGGACGAGGTCAAAACCCACGAAAAAGAAACCCGCAGCCTGTTGACCAAAGCCAACAAAACGGCAGCGGCAACCTGAAACCTGAGTGCGCAGGCCTGGATTGACTGATTGACGTTGACGTAAACGTCAATTAAAGTCCGGGTTTGATTTCAAGCATTGGACGAAATGTGAGCAACGCCCCCCCATCAGACCTGTCTGTGCCTTCTGTCCATGAGCGTGTGGCCCTGAGTCTGGCCCGCCAAGGCATGATGCAGCACTTGGGCGTGCGGCTGTTGTCGGCCACGGCGGGGCGGGTGGAGTTGGCCATGGCCTACAGCGACAAGGTCACGCAGCAACAAGGGGGCTTTCATGGCGGTGCCATTGGGGCATTGGCCGACATTGCGGGCGGTTATGCCGCCTTGACCGTCGCCCCGCAGGGCATGGAAGTGGTGACCATCGAATACAAAATCAATTTCCTCAACAGCTTTCAAGGTGGCGAAATTCGCGCCACCGGCCAGGTGGTCAAAGCGGGCAAGCGCATCATCGTCACATCGGCCGAAGTGGTGCACACCGATGCCAAAGGCCAACAAAGCCCCTGCGCCGTGATGCAGCAAACCCTGACCCCAGTCCCACAAACTTATTGACGGCGTGGGCCCGACGCCCATACCCCAGAACCCCAGGAGAGACCCCCATGAACAACTTGCCCGGCCTGAATTTTCAACTTGGTGAAGACATCGACGCCCTGCGCGACGCGGTACGCGACTTTGCGCAAGCCGAAATCGCTCCCCGCGCCGCCGAGATCGACCGCAACGACCAGTTCCCCATGGACCTGTGGCGCAAGATGGGTGACTTGGGCGTGCTGGGCATCACCGTGGGTGAGGAATACGGCGGCGCGAACATGGGCTATCTGGCCCACATGATCGCCATGGAAGAAATCTCCCGTGCCTCGGCCAGCGTGGGCTTGAGTTACGGCGCGCACTCGAACCTGTGCGTCAACCAGATCAAACGCAACGGCACGCCCGAGCAGCGCGCCAAATACCTGCCCAAGCTGATCAGCGGTGAGCACGTCGGTGCCTTGGCCATGAGCGAGCCCAGTGCGGGCTCGGATGTGCTGAGCATGAAGCTCAAGGCCGAAGACAAGGGTGGCTATTACC
>CALBEV010000075.1 GCA_937891045.1 uncultured Burkholderiales bacterium
TGTTGGCACCCGAGCAGAACACGCGGTCACGCGCGCTGGTCACCACCACCGAGCGCACTTCGGGGTGCTCAAAGCGGATGCGCTGCAATGCGTCGTGCAACTCGATGTCCACACCCAGGTCGTAGCTGTTGAGCTTGAGTTTGTAGCCAGGGCGGATGCCGGCGTCTTCGTTGATGTTGATCGACAAGGTGGCGATCTCGCCATCAAAGGCCAGGTTGATGTGTTTGTATTGCGCGGGGTTGGTTTGGTAGTCAACCTGGAAAGCTTGCGTCATGCCGATGTCTCCGTTGCGGAAAGTAGATGTTGATGTCGGTCAAAAATGCATTTAATTGCATGTTGGACTGAATTTTAATGCAGGTCATCCACCTCCGAAACGTGCACTTTACTGCATTACATAAGTACTTACCCTGAGAAATGCGTTTTTACTCACCCTTCATACGGGAAGGGTCAAATGCTGGCGAACCGAAGCACGCAAGGCGTCAAAGGCCTGGTTTTCGCTGCGGCCACTGGTGTTGATGGCCAAGTCGGCTTTGGAATAAAACGCTGAGCGCCCTTCCAAGATGCGTTTGAGGTCTTCCATCGCCTCGCGGCTGGCGGCCATGGGCCGCATGTCGCCCTGCGCCGCTACGCGGTCCATGTGGTCCGCCGCATCGGCCTGCAGCCACACGGTGGAGCAGTGTGAGAGCAACACATTGAAGTTGGCCGAATCCGAGACCAAGCCACCAGGCGTGGCGATCACCACTTCGGGGTAAATCTGAATGGCTTCTTCCAGCGCGCGGCGCTCATAGCGGCGATAAGCGTTGGCCCCGTAGAGGTTGTGGATTTCACTGATTTGGCAACCTGCGAACTGCTCGATTTCCCGGCTCAACTCAATGAACGGAAAGCCCAAATCGTCAGCCAAGCGCTGGCCCAGCGCGGTTTTCCCGGCACCGCGCAAACCAATCAAGGCAATCCGGTTTTTGCGTTCTTGTGCGGTACCGCCTTCGCCAAAAAGTTCACCCAACTGCACGCGGACGCGGCGCAGGTCCGCCTCGCTGCGCTTGGAAAGCAACTCACGGATCAGCAACCACTCGGGCGAGGTGGTGGTCACATCACCCAGCAACTCGGCCAGAGAACATTGCAGGGCCTGCGCCACTTGCAGCAGCACCAACACCGAAACGTTGCCGGTGCCGTACTCCAGATTGGCGAGGTGACGCTCGGACACATCGGCGGACAGCGCCACAGCCCGGCGCGTCATGCCCCGACGCGAACGCAAAGTGCGCACGCGCTCACCCAGCGCCTCCAGGAATGGACTGCGCTTGGTCTCCGACTCGACTGCTTCCAACAATGTGGGTTCTTGACTGGTCATGTGTAACTTTTGATCAACAACTAAGGGAAAACCCTTTTATTTCAACAATCCCAAAACATGCACTTTATTGCATACTACAAGGCAAGCACAATAATGCATTAACCATTGTTTATACCGCCAACTGGACATCAAGAACAGTTTTTTATGGCCTGCCACGGCATGCACGCCCCCATCACCTTTTGGAAAGCACCCCATGACCACCGCATTGCTCCCCAACTTTTTCGCAGGCTGCTGGCAAACCGGCACCGGCGCAGGCACGCCGATGTTTGACCCGGTACTGGGTGCCGAGCTGGCCCGCGTGTCCAGTGCGGGTATCGACTTGGCCGAAGGCTTCGGTTTTGCCCGCGAACAGGGCGGCGCGGCCCTGCGCGCCCTGAGCTACGGCCAACGTGCCGAATTGCTGACCAAAATCTCCGAAGTACTTCAAGCCAACCGCGATGCTTACTATGAGATCGCCACCGCCAACAGCGGCACCGTAGCCAAGGATTCGGGCGTGGACATCGACGGTGCCTTCTTCACCCTGGGCTACTACGCCAAGCAAGGTGCGGCCTTGGGCGATGCCACGCTGCTGCTCGACGGCCAGCGCATCCGCATGGCCAAGGACCCAGCCTTCCAGACCCAGCACATCCAAGTGCCCACACGCGGCGTAGCGCTGTTCATCAACGCCTTCAACTTCCCCAGCTGGGGCTTGTGGGAAAAAGCCGCCCCGGCCCTGCTGTCGGGCGTGCCGGTCATCATCAAGCCCGCCACAGCAACGGCGTGGCTGACCCAGCGCATGGTCAAAGACGTGGTCGATGCAGGCGTGTTGCCCGTGGGCACTTTGTCAGTCGTTTGTGGCTCGTCCGCAGGCCTGATGGATCAGCTGCAAGCTTTTGACGTGGTCAGCTTCACCGGCTCGGCCGAAACCGGCAAGATCATCCGCAGCCACCGCGCTGTGACGGAACTGTCGGTGCGCTGCAACATCGAAGCCGACAGCCTGAACTCGGCCCTCCTCTCGCCAGCCGCGACCACAGACAGCGAAGCCTTCAAGCTGCTGGTGGCCGAAGTCGCCCGCGAGATGACCGTCAAATCGGGCCAGAAGTGCACCGCGATCCGCCGCATCTTTGTGCCCCGTGCTTTGTATGCCGCCGCGGCCGAAGCCATTGGCGCAAAACTGGCCAAAATCACCGTGGGCAACCCACGCAACGAGACGGTGCGCATGGGCGCGCTGGTGAGCCAAGAACAAAAAGCCAGTGTGCTGGCAGGCTTGGCCCAGCTCAAGACCGAAGCCACCGTGCTGTTTGACGGCAACGCCGCTGGTCTGGTCGATGCCAACGCCAACAGCGCTTGCATGGCCCCGGTGCTGCTGGGCACCGAGTCGCCCATGACGGCCAAGGTGCTGCACGCGGTCGAAGTGTTTGGGCCCGTGTCCACCCTGATGCCTTATGACAGCATCGAAGAGGCTTACGCCATGATCCGCCGCGGCGAAGGCTCGCTGGTGTGCTCGGTCTACAGCGAAGACCCGGCCTTCACCGCCCAAGCCTCGGTTGAGTTGGCCAGCAGCCACGGCCGGGTGCATGCCATCTCGCCCGACGTAGCAGCCCTGCACAGCGGCCACGGCAACGTCATGCCCATGAGCTTGCACGGCGGCCCCGGCCGCGCCGGAGGCGGGGAAGAGCTGGGCGGTCTGCGGGCGCTCAATTTTTACCACCGCCGCTCAGCGGTGCAAGGCAGTGCTTTGGCACTCGACCAACTGGCCGCACAAGGGGCTACGCTGCCCCTGTGAACCTGCTCAGATGGCATCCTAAAAACCCCCTATTGCCAGAACACAAAATACAGACAACATGACGGATACCCGAGGAGACACAACATGACACGCACCGTGAACGCCCCCAGCACCGACTTCAACTTTGCCCAGCACCTGATCGCCACCAACGCAGGGCGCGCATCCAAAACCGCGTTGATCGACGATGTGGGCACATTGACCTATGGCGAGCTGACCGAGCAGATCCGACGCTTTGCCAGCGGTCTGCAGGCCATGGGCCTCAAACACGAAGAGCGCGTGCTCTTGCTCATGCAAGACAGCAGCGACTGGGTGGTGGCATTTTTAGGCTCGCTGTATGCAGGCGTGGTGCCGGTGGCTGTAAACACTTTGCTGACGCCAGAAGACTATGCCTTCATGCTGGGCAACAGCCGTGCGCAAGCGGCGCTGGTCTCGGGGGCCTTGCTGCCCACGCTGCAAGCGGCCATGGGTCTGGTCAAGACCGAGGTCAGCCAAGTCGTAGTCTCGCGCCCGACAAGCGCTTTGACACCGGGCCAGATCCACATGGCCGACTTTGTGGCGCAAAACGACCCGGTGCTGCCGGCCCAGACGCTGGCCGACGAACCCGCCTTCTGGTTGTATTCCTCAGGCTCCACGGGCAAACCCAAGGGCACCGTGCACAGCCAAGCCAACCTCTACTGGACCGCTGAGCTGTATGGCCAAGCTGTGCTCGAACTGCGCGAGAGCGACACCGTGTTTTCGGCGGCCAAACTGTTCTTTGCCTACGGACTGGGTAACGCCCTCACTTTCCCTTTGAGCTCGGGTGCCACCGTGGTGCTGATGGCTGAGCGACCAACGCCCCAAGCCACTTTCAAGCGCTTGGTAGACCACCAGCCCACTGTTTTTTATGGTGCACCCACTGGCTATGGCGGCATGTTGGCCAGCCCCGATCTGCCAGCAAAAACCCAAGTGGCCTTGCGCCTGTGCTCTTCAGCAGGTGAGGCCTTGCCGCGTGACATTGCCGAGCGCTGGAGTCGCCATTTCGGCTGCGAGGTGATTGACGGCATCGGCTCCACCGAAATGCTGCACGTCTTTTTGTCGAACCGCCCCGGCGATGTACTCTATGGGACCACCGGCAAAGCCGGACCAGTCCAGGATCGTTTTGCAGGCTTCGCGCATCACCCATTCGCCGATATCGACAATCAGCGCCGATTCCTCAGCAATCGGAATAAACTCGTCT
>CALBEV010000076.1 GCA_937891045.1 uncultured Burkholderiales bacterium
CGGCTTCAAAAGTGGCATCGGTGGTGTGTTTGATCAGATCGCTGGCCATGGCCTTTTCCTTGTGAACATTGAAGATACGTCTAAAGTAGCGTCTATTTTGACAGAAACCCAACGCTTGCGCCTATCGCACGGGCGTTGCCTAGACCCCATTCCATGACTTTGCTCAGCCCCACCTCGGTTTTAGCCGATGCCCCTGTTCTCCATGTTGACGTCGCCATTGTGGGCGGCGGACCGGCCGGCTTGATGGCCGCCGACGTGCTGTCGCAAGCCGGCGTTTCGGTCCACTTGTTTGATGCCATGCCTTCTGTTGGGCGTAAATTTTTGCTGGCCGGCAAGGGCGGGCTGAACCTGACCCACTCCGAGCCGTCGGGTTTGTTCAACAGCCGTTTTGGCGCGCGTCAGCCTGAGGTGAGCCAATGGCTTTCGGGGTTGGACGCGCAGGGCGTGTGTGCATGGGCGCAAGCCCTGGGGGTGACGACTTTTGTGGGCTCATCGGGCCGGATTTTCCCTCAAGAAATGAAGGCAGCGCCCCTGTTGCGCGCCTGGCTGCACCGCTTGCGTCACCCTGCAAGCGGGGTGCCCGTGCAGTTTCACATGCGCCACCGCTGGTTGGGTTGGCAGGGCGACACTTTGGTTTTTGAGCCCACGGGTTCGGCGGGTGTGACCCGGGTCAACGCCCGAGCCACCTTGTTGGCATTGGGCGGTGCCAGTTGGCCCCGTCTGGGCTCTGATGGGGCGTGGGCCCCCGTGTTGGCCGAACAAGGCATCGCGCTCGCCCCTTTGAAGCCTGCCAATTGCGGCTTTGATGTCTTGGGCCGGGCCGGTCAAGGCTGGACCGAGCATTTCCGCAGCCGTTTTGCCGGCCAGCCACTCAAGTCGGTGGCGTTGCGCGTCGAGGCTACGCCAGGGGCGTCGCCCTCGGGCGTTGCCCGGTTTGACCGCAGAGGCGAATTTGTCATCACAGACACGGGTGTGGAGGGCAGTTTGGTGTACGCCGCATCGGCCTGGTTGCGCGACGACCTTGGCCACGGCGCGGCGCGCATGGTGCTGGATTTGTTGCCCGACAAAACCGCCGAACAAGTGCTGACCGATGTGCGTTGGCCTCGGGGCAGCCGGAGTTTGTCGAGCCACCTCAAAAGCCGCTTGGGGCTGGACGGCGTCAAGATGGGGCTGCTGCATGAGCTGTGTTCGGCCGACACCATGGCCCAGCCGGAGGCTTTGGCGCATGGCCTGAAAAATCTGCCGGTGGCGCTCAAAAGCGCCCGTCCGGTGGCCGAGGCGATCAGCACGGCCGGAGGCGTGGCCTTGGAGGGCCTGACCCCCGAACTCATGCTGGCGCAGCGTCCAGGCGTGTATTGCGCAGGTGAAATGCTCGATTGGGAAGCCCCCACAGGCGGGTATTTGCTCACCGCTTGTCTGGCCAGTGGCCAGCGGGCGGGGCAAGGTATTTTGATGAATTTGTGACAATTTCACACAATTCTTGTCGGCCTGCGCGCTACGTGCCGCGTTAATGGTGGGTGAGTTTGTTTATCCACACACAGAGGTCGACATGTCGCCAGAAGCCAGCCAGGAATACCAGCGTGCCGTTGAAGAAGCTGCCAATGCTTTCATGAAAGTGATGGCTTTGAGGGGTTTTAACGTTCGGGACTACCCCCAAAACTTTGTGGCCCAAATGGCCCAAACCACACGACTGGCGTTCGAGCCCAGCCGCCAAGGTGCCCACGTTCGAGCCGATGCGCTGGTCTCCAGCATGCTCAGCCCGGCCGCTGCCGCCGCCAGCACCGCCCAAGCCCAAGCTCGTGGCAAATCCTCCAAAAGTGCTTTTTCTTCGCTGCGCCACCGTTTGGCCTGAGCCGCCTTTCAGCGGGTCTCTTTGGTGGTGCAAGTTGGGGTGTTTTTGGACCCCGGCGGCCAAAATGCGACAATTGACGGTTAATGACCGACTCTTTTTCAAATTTATCGCTGGCCCCTACGCTGGCACGAGCCGTAGCCGAAATGGGCTACGAATCCATGACCCCTATCCAGGCCCAAGCCATTCCGGTGGTGTTGACGGGCCAGGACGTGATGGGCGCGGCCCAGACGGGCACCGGTAAAACGGCGGCGTTTTCGCTGCCTTTGCTGCAGCGCTTGCTCAAGCACGAAAACCCCTCCACCTCGCCCGCCCGTCACCCGGTGCGCGCCTTGGTGCTGTTGCCCACGCGCGAGCTGGCCGACCAGGTTGCCCAACAAATCAAGATGTACGCCAAGTACACCCAGCTGCGCAGCGCAGTGGTGTTTGGCGGCATGGACATGAAGCCCCAGACCCTGGAGCTGAAACAAGGCGTTGAAGTGCTGGTGGCCACCCCAGGCCGTTTGCTGGACCACATCGAAGCCAAAAACGCGGTGCTCAATCAGGTGGAATATGTGGTGCTGGACGAAGCCGACCGCATGCTGGACATTGGCTTTTTGCCCGACCTGCAACGCATCCTGAGTTACTTGCCCAAGCAACGCACCACGCTGCTGTTCTCGGCCACCTTTTCGCCCGAGATCAAACGCTTGGCCAGCAGTTACTTGCAAAACCCGGTCACCATCGAGGTGGCCCGTCCCAACGAAACCGCGTCCACTGTCGAGCAGCGTTTTTACGCCGCACAAGACGATGACAAGCGCCGCGTGATCCGCAAGGTGCTGGACGATCGGGGCATCAAGCAGGCCTTCATTTTTGTGAACAGCAAACTCGGCTGCGGCCGCTTGGCCCGCTCTTTGGAGCGGGAAGGTTTGCGCACGGCCGCCTTGCACGGCGACAAGAGCCAAGACGAGCGCCTGAAAGCCCTGGAAGCCTTCAAGAAAGGCGAAGTCGATTTGCTGGTCTGTACCGACGTGGCCGCTCGCGGTCTGGACATCAAAGATGTGCCGGCCGTGTTCAACTTCGATGTGCCTTTCAACGCCGAAGACTACGTGCACCGCATCGGCCGCACGGGTCGTGCCGGTGCTTCGGGCTTGGCCGTGACCTTGGTCAGCCCATCTGACACCCGCTTGGTGGCCGACATTGAAAAGCTGATCAAGAAAAAGCTCGAGGTGGAAACCTTGCAGCTGGACACCCGGCCTGCAGGCCCAGCGCCCGAAAAATGGGGCGAGCGCGCAGAAGACCGTCCACGCAGCCGCGCCTCCGAAGGTCGCCGCCGCGACGACTTTGACCCGCGTGATGCCCTGGATACACCGCGTGAGCGTCGGGGTGGTTTCCGTCCTGCGCCTGTGAACCGCGACCCGTTCTTCACCAAACCCTACGAAGCCCCTGCTGCAGACGCATCACCCAGCTGGGAAGCCGCTGTGCCCGCCACGGGTCGTTCGTCGATTTCGGCCAACATCAAACCCAAACGCAAGGTTGCGGCCTTGTTCAAAACAGGCGATTGATCCTCGCACCGCCCCGGGATTTGCCGGGGCGTCACACGCCATGCACTGGGCACGTCAAAATGCCCGCATGCGCCCATTCCGTTTTTCGTTCCCCCTTACACCCCTGACCCACGGCCTGGTTCTGGCCGGCTTTGGCCTGTTCGTCTTGCCCGGTCTGAGCTGGGCACAAAGCCCGGCAGCACCCGGAGCGGTCGCAGCACCTGCAACCACCACCGACCCCGCGCAGGCCAAGCCCGCCGTCGCCCCGACCGATTTGGGCCAAATCGAGATCCGCAGCAACCGCAACAACGACACCGAGGCGCGGCGCGAGTCTTCGGCCTCCAAG
>CALBEV010000077.1 GCA_937891045.1 uncultured Burkholderiales bacterium
GCACGCTGTCATCCTTGGAAAAAGGCGCCATGGAAACTCAGGCTGGCCTGATGAAAGAGCTGGGCCTGGCGCAGCCGCTGATCTCCTGGCACACCGTGCGCGACACCATTGCCGAAGTGGGTGCCTTTCTGGGTTTGGTGGGCGGATCGCTGGGCAAGATCGCCATGGACGTGAAGCTGCTGATGCAGACCGAAGTCGGTGAGGTGTTCGAGCCCTATGCACCTGGCCGTGGTTCTTCATCCACCATGCCGCAAAAGCGCAATCCGATTTCCTGCCTGTACATCCACGCCAACGTGTCGGTGGCACGGCAACACGCTGCCGCCTTGATGGACGCGATGGTGGCGGACCATGAGCGCTCCACCGGCCCGTGGGAAATTGAATGGGTGTCGCTGCCGGAAATTTTCTGCCTGATGTCGGGCGCGTTGAAGCAGACCAAGTTTGTGCTGCAAGGCCTGGAGGTGGACGCGGTGCGCATGCGCACCAACATGGACATCACCAACGGGCTGGTCATGTCCGAGGCAGTGATGATGGGGCTTGGCCCCTACATCGGCCGCGAATACGCCCATGATCTGGTGTACGACCTGTGCCGCCAAGCATTGAAGGAAAACCGCCCGCTGATCGACATTCTGGAAGCCCACCCGGAAATCAACAAACATGTGACCCGCGCCCAGCTCGAAGCCCTGTGTGACCCGGTCAACCACCTCGGCCAGGCCGGAGTGATGGTGGACCGGGTACTGGCGGCACGCCGGGGAGTGTGACCCCGCCATGCCTACACCTGACAAACAAGCCACCGTGGACGTGCTGGTGATCGGCGGCGGCAATGCTGCCCTCTGCGCCGCGCTGATGGCACGCGAAGCCGGTGCCAGCGTGCTGCTACTGGAGTCAGCCCCCAAAGAATGGCGCGGTGGCAACTCGGCTCACACCCGCAATCTGCGTTGCATGCACGACGCCCCGCAAGATGTGCTGGTCGATGCCTATACCGAAGAGGAATTTTGGCAAGACCTGCTCAAAGTCACCGGCGGCCTGACCAACGAACAACTGGCCCGGCGTGTGATCCGCGACTCCAGCACCTGCCGCCCGTGGATGCGCAGCCACGGCGTGCACTTTCAGCCGTCACTCTCGGGCGCACTACATACCGCCCGCACCAACGCCTTCTTCATGGGTGGCGGCAAGGCCCTGGTGAATGCCTACTTCCGCAGCGCAGAGAAGCTGGGGGTGCAGGTGCGCTATCAAGCACCGGTCAACCGACTGGAGATCAAAGACGGCCACTTTGTCGCCGCCCATGTCCAGGCCAAAGGCCCGGATGGACGTGTGCGTTCCGAGCGCATCACGGCCCGCGCCTGTGTGCTGGCGGCTGGCGGCTTCGAGTCGAACCGCGACTGGCTGCGCGAAGCCTGGGGCACCAATGAGCGGGGCGAAACCCCATCGGACAACTTCTTGATTCGCGGCACCCAATTCAACCAAGGGGTGCTGCTGCGCCACCTGCTGAACGACCACGGGGCAGATTCGATTGGCGACCCCACGCAAGCCCACATGGTGGCCATTGATGCCCGTGCGCCGCTGTATGACGGTGGCATTTGCACCCGCATCGACTGCGTCTCACTGGGCGTGGTGGTGAACAGGGATGCCCAGCGTTTTTACGACGAAGGCGAAGACTTCTGGCCCAAGCGTTACGCCATCTGGGGTCGCCTGGTAGCCACGCAACCGGGCCAAACGGCTTATTCGATCATTGATGCCAAAGCCATTGGCCGCTTCATGCCGCCGGTGTTTCCCGGGGTCAAGGCCAATACCCTGAAAGAGCTGGCCGACCAACTTGGCCTGGACAGCAACACCTTCATGCAAACGCTCAATGACTACAACAACGCCTGCCAAGCTGGCACGTTTGACCACACGGCGCTGGATAACTGCTACACGCAAGGCATCTTGCCCTCCAAAACCCATTGGGCCAGGCCTATCGACACCGCGCCGTTTTACGCTTACGCGCTGCGCCC
>CALBEV010000078.1 GCA_937891045.1 uncultured Burkholderiales bacterium
CAACACCCCCGTGCACCAAACCATCCTCGCGCTGTCACCAAAATGCACCCCTGCAACACGGTGTTCGGTGCAGAATGGGTTTTTTGATTTCAGGCAGACCATCCTATGCAACCATTCCACTTGGCTTTTCCCGTCACCTCTTTGGCCAAGGCCAGAGCGTTTTATGGTGATCTTTTGGGGTGCTCAGAAGGCCGCTCCAGTGAGCACTGGATCGACTTCAATTTTTACGGCCACCAAATCGTGGCGCACCTGAGCCCTTCAGAGGCCGGTCACCACAACACCAGCGCGGTCGATGGCGACAACGTGCCTGTGCGTCACTTTGGTTTGGTGATGGAGATGGGCCAGTGGGAGGCCATGGCCGACAAGCTCAAAAAAGCGGGCACCTCATTTGTCATTGAGCCGCACATCCGCTTCAAGGGTGAGGTGGGCGAACAGGCCACCATGTTCTTCCTGGACCCTTGCGGCAATGCGGTGGAGTTCAAGGCCTTTGCCAACCCCGAAAGCCTTTTCGCCAAGTAAACCGCAGCGCCTTTTTCAGGGCTTCAACGACTGCATCACCCGGGCGATGCAGTCGTTTGTTTTGGCAGCGTCAATCCAGCGCATGATGCAGACCAGCTCCAGCACGGGATCGACCCAGGTGATGGAGGAGCCCGCGCCCATGGCAAACCAGGATGTGCGGGGCGCGTCTTTGAACAGCGCGCCATCTTTGTTGAGCCAAATCAGGTAGCCGTAATAGGGCGCGATGTCGCAGGGCTGCTGCATCATCTGCAGCCATTCCTTGGACAAAATTTGTTGGCCCTTGAACTGGCCTTGCCCCATGAGCATCAGGCCAATGAGCGCTTGGTCCATGGCCGAGATGGACACGCCGCCGCCCCAGTGGCTGCCGCCTGGCACCGACATCATGCGTTGGCCGTTGACCTCGGTCCAGCCTTGCTCGTAGCCCAACCATTGAAACGTGTCCGCGCAGCCCAGCGGTTGTCGGAAGAATTCTTCAAACACCTCGGGCAGTGGGCGCTTGAACAAGTGCAACAAGGCCAATGACAGTTGGTTGATGCGCACGTCGTTGTACTCAAACCGCGAGCCCGGCTCGCCCAGTGGCCGGGCATCGCCTTTGGTGCCGTCGGCTTGCCCAGTTTGGTAAGGCAGCCAACGGTAGCGGTCGACTTGTTCGGGAATGCCCAAGCAAGTGCCTTCCCATTCGCTGGTTTGCTGCAGCAAATGGTGCCATGTGATGCGCGAGAGCCGATCGCCCTCAAAGCCAATGCCGGGGCATTGCTGAACCACGGGGGTGTGGACGTCTTGGATCAGCCCTTGATCAAACGCCAGACCGGCCAGCAAGGCCAGGTAGGTTTTGGCCACACTGAAAGTCAGGTCGGCTTTGTGGGGCTCGCCCCATTGCGCCAACAGCTGGTGTTGATGAAACAAAACCCCAGACACCGGCCCACGCCCATGGACCGGACCATACAAGCGGTTGTAGGGCGGAGGGTCCACATCGTGGATGCCCCAAGGCGGTGAGGTGTCACGCGACCAAGGTGTTTCGCATGATTGGATGAATTCAAGGGTTGATTCAAGTGAGGGGTTCATGTGGATGCTCGCTTCAATGAAGGGGTGTTGTTTGGGTGGCCTTTATGGGGCCGGCCCCATGAAGATTGAATTGAAACGGTGTTGGTCAGCCATGTGTTTGATTTTTGTGGGAGCCCACCCTGTGGGCGATGGTTTGCAGGGTGAAGCTGAGGGCGTGTGCCACACCCATCGCCCACAGGGGTGGGCTCCTACAAGAGTCTTCGCTTGCTGGTGATCCAAAACTACAAGAGGGTGGATGAATAGTCCTGAGCAGCTTTTGCCGTCTGCTGCGCTTTGTAGACCAGTTTGCGCGCCATGCTCCAGCGGTGCACTTCGCTCGGGCCGTCGTAGATGCGGAAGGCGCGCATGTCCATGAAGATGCGCATGACGGGCGTCTCGGCTGTGACGCCCTGGCCCCCCAAAATTTGCACGCAGCGGTCCACGACGCGCCACTCGGCTTCGGAGCAGGCCACTTTGGCGCGGCTCGATTCGAAGCCGCCTTTTTGGCCTTGGTCGAGCAGCCAAGCGGTGTGCCAGATGTGCAGGCGGGCGGTGTGCAGGTCGATGTCGTTGTCGGCCAGCATGAAGCCCACGCCTTCGTGTTCGGCCAGTGGTTTGCCAAAAGCATGGCGGCGGCTGGCGTAGTCGAGCGCAATGTCGTGTGCGCGCCGCGCCTGCCCCAGCCAGCGCATGCAGTGCGTCAGCCGGGCCGGTGCGAGCCGAATCTGCGCGTAGCGAAAGCCTTGGCCCACTTCGCCCAGCACGTCGGTGGCTGGCACGCGCACGTTGTCAAAACGCAGCACGCCGTGGCCGCCTGTGAAGCAGCTGTCCATCGCGTCCATGCTGCGCTCCAACGTGATGCCCGCTTTGTCCATGTCGGTCAAAAACATGGTGGCTGTGCCGTCTTCCATGCGCGCCATGACGATGACGTAATCCGCCCCGCCTGCCCCGGTGATGAACCATTTGACGCCGTTGATCAGGTAATCGTCGCCATCGCGCACGGCGGTAGTTTTGAGCATCGACGGATCTGCGCCCGCACCGGGGTCAGGCTCGGTCATGGCAAAGCACGAGCGCGTGAGGCCCGCCACCTGTGGGCGCAGCCAGCGCTCTTTTTGTGCCGGGGTAGCCACTTCTTCCATCAGGTGGATGTTGCCTTCGTCGGGGGCGTGAATGTTGAGCGCGGTGGGCCCCAGGTTGGAGTAACCGGCCTCTTCAAACACCACCGCTTTGGCGATGTGGCTCAGGCCCAGGCCTCCCATTTCAATCGAGGCGTGCGGGGTGAGCAAGCCCGCTGCGCGTGCGCGCGCCACCAGCTCGCGGCGCAAATCTTCGGACGGGCCGTGCAGGCCGTGGCGAGGGTCGCCCTCCAAAGGGATTACCTGTTCGGCAATGAACTGCCGCGTGCGCTCACGCAGTGCCTGCAATTCGGGGGAGATGTCAAAGTTCATGCTCGCGTTTCTCAAGTCGTTGATCAGTGTTTATGGGGATGATTGGAAAGCCTGCGTCGGCCAAGCCCTGTCCGGCCTGTGACTGGGTGTCGCCCGGGTGTCTGCGCCCTGGCCCTTGTTGATCCGCCTTGTGATGTTTGCATCGGTGTGTGAATGGCAGACATCCCCCGTCGGACCTGAAGGCGCCGACCTACAAAAAGATGTACTGCACGGTTTGCGCTGAAGGCTTTGAGGGACAAATCTATCAGCTGCACTGTCATGTGTGTGGCATGCGCGCATTCAGGGGAGTGCTAGTCTGCACCACATGGGTGAGGGCCATGGCCATAACCCCAAACCATGCAAGGACACGTCATGAAGCTTTACACCGCACACCGCGCCCCCAGCCCCCGCCGGGTGCTGATGTTTTTGATCGAGAAAAACATCACCGGCATCGAGATGGTCAACATGGACCTGAACGGCGGCGAGCACCGCTCGCCCGAATACCTGGCCAAAAGCCCGTTGGCCAAAGTGCCTGCGCTGGAGCTGGAGGATGGCCGCGTGATCACCGAGACGCGGGCGATTTGCACTTTGCTCGAGGGCCGCTTTCCCCAGCCCAACCTGATGGGGGTGGATGGCGATGAGCGGGGCTTCATCGAGATGGCCGATCGGCAGGTGGAGTTGTATTTGCTGGGCGGCATTGCCAACGCGATCCGCCACAGCCACCCGGGTTTAGCCGCTTTGGAGAAACCACAGTTCCCTGAGTTCGGCCGCTCGCAAGCCGAGAAAGTGCGTGATGTGGCCCGCTGGTTTGACCAAACGCTGCAAAGTCAGGCTTGGATCGCAGGCGAGCGTTTCACCATTGCCGAC
>CALBEV010000079.1 GCA_937891045.1 uncultured Burkholderiales bacterium
GGCCATCTAAAAACAGCCTGAATAATTGGAATCTGACCCCAATTATTGGAATCTGACCCCCCATTACCCCAACTTGGCCTTCAACATCCCCGCCACCTCCGCCAACGCCCACTTACTGGCTTCGGCATCGCGGCGGTGCTGGTATTCCACCAAGCCTTCTTTCAGGCCTCGGTCGCCGATGGTGACGCGGTGCGGCACGCCAATCAGTTCCCAGTCGGCAAACATGGCACCGGGGCGCTCGCCACGGTCGTCCAAAATCACGTCCACGCCAGCGGCCAGCAGGTCGCCGTACAGCTGCTCGGCGGCGGCTTTCACTTCGGGACTGCGGTCGGCACCGATGGGGCAGACCACCACGGTGAACGGCGCCAAAGCGTCAGGCCAGATGATGCCCTTGGCGTCATGGTTTTGCTCGATGGCCGCTGCCGGTAAGCGGGTGATACCGATGCCGTAGCAGCCCATCTCGAAGGGTTTGGGTTTGCCGTCTTCGTCCAAAAACGTGGCGTTCATGGCCTGGCTGTACTTGGTGCCAAGGTAAAAAATATGACCGACTTCAATGCCGCGCTCGATGGCCAACACGCCTTGGCCGTCGGGCGAGGCGTCGCCAGCCACCACGTTGCGGATGTCGGCCACCAGGTCGGGCTCGGGCAGGTCGCGGCCCCAATTCACGCCGGTCATGTGGAAGTCTTCGGCATTCGCTCCGCAGACCCAGTCGGCCATCACGGCCACTTCCAAGTCGGCCACCACTTTCAAGGGTTTCACCAAATTCACGGGGCCCAAGTAACCGGGTTTGCAGCCAAAGTGCGCGTCAATTTCGGCCAATGTGGCAAAGCGAAAGCCTTTGTCGAAGCCGGGCAGCTTGCCCACTTTCACCTCGTTCATGTCGTGGTCACCGCGCACCAGCAGCAGCCACACCTGAGATTTGACGACAACGCCCTCGCTATTGAGCTCATCTGTCGCCAAAACCAGTGATTTGACGGTTTGAGCCAGCAGCAAGCCCAGCAACACGGCGACATCAGCGCAGGTGCTTTGGCCAGGCGTGGGGGTTTTGGCCAAGGCTTGGGCCGCAGCGGGGCGCGGCTGGCTTGGTGCCAGCGCCTGCGCTTTTTCCATGTTGGCGGCGTAGTCGCTGCTGGGGCAGTAAACGATGGCGTCTTCGCCTGTGGCGGCCATCACCTGAAATTCCTCGGACAAATCGCCGCCAATCGCGCCACTGTCGGCGGCCACGGCGCGGTATTGCAAGCCAAAGCGGTCGAAGATGCGGCGGTAAGCCTGCGCCATGTTTTGGTAGCTGATCTGCGCGGCCGCGCTGGTGCGGTCAAAGCTGTAGGCGTCTTTCATGATGAACTCGCGGCCCCGCATCAGGCCAAAGCGGGGGCGGCGTTCATCACGGAATTTGGTTTGAATTTGGTAGAAATTTTTCGGCAGCTGCTTGTAGCTGCGCAGTTCTTGGCGGGCGATGTCGGTCACCACTTCTTCGCTGGTGGGCTGGATCACGAAGTCGCGGCCGTGGCGGTCTTTGATGCGCAGCAGCTCGGGGCCCATTTTCTCGAATCGCCCGGTTTCTTGCCACAGCTCGGCGGGTTGCACCACCGGCATGGTCAGCTCGACCGCCATGGCGCGGTTCATTTCCTCGCGCACGATGGCTTCCACCTTGCGGATGACCCGCAAGCCCATGGGCATGTAGGTGTAAATGCCCGCGCCCAATTTTTTGATCATGCCGGCTCGCATCATCAGCTGGTGGCTGGCCACTTCGGCGTCGGCGGGGGCTTCTTTGAGGGTGGAGATGAGGAACTGTGAGGCTTTCATGCGCTAGTAAGGGGTCGCTTAGGACCTGAGAAAACGTGGGTTGAGCCTCTTGATGACAGCCGCTTGCTGTGCATAATGGTCTCAGTTGAAATTTTGAGGTTTGATTATGCTTGACCGGGACGGCTTTCGGCCCAACGTCGGCATCATTTTGCTCAACCAAAGAAACCAGGTTTTTTGGGGCAAGCGCATCCGAACCCACAGTTGGCAGTTCCCCCAGGGTGGCATCGACCGCGGTGAAACACCCGAGCAAGCGATGTTCAGGGAGCTGCAAGAAGAAGTGGGCCTGCAATCGGAACATGTGCGCATCGTTGCCCGAACCCGGGACTGGTTGCGCTATGAGGTGCCAGATCGGTACATCCGCAGGGATGCTCGCGGCCATTACAAAGGGCAAAAGCAAATTTGGTTTTTGTTGCAGTTGGTGGTGCCCGACCACGCCCTGAACTTGCGTGCCAGCACCCATCCCGAGTTTGACGCTTGGCGCTGGAACAACTACTGGGTGCCCCTGGAATCGGTGGTGGAGTTCAAACGCGGCGTCTATGAAATGGCGCTCACCGAGCTGTCGCGTTATTTGCCGCGCCAAGAACCGCGCACCCGGTTTTTGCGCCAAGGCGCTCGGGCCAACCACCCAGAGCCCTTTGAAGCGGACAAACCGGCTGCCTCAGATTCCAACTGAGCGAGTGGGTTTGAGGTTTCGGTGCTGATTCAAAGCACCTGCTTTCGCGGCAAACTTCAAGCGCTGCGCATCAGCACCAGGTTGTCGCGGTGCACCATCTCGGCCTCGGCCACATATCCCAGCAGGCTTTCAATCTCGGTGGTTGGTTTTTTGCATAGCAAGCGGCATTCGGCGCTGGCGTAATTGGCCAAGCCGCGGGCGATTTCCACGCCTTGCGCGTCGCAAATAGCGATCACATCGCCACGCGAAAACTCACCCTTGACGCTTTCCATGCCGATGGGCAACAGGCTTTTGCCTTCTTGCACCACTTTGTGCGCGGCACCCGCGTCTATGCCGATGGCACCACGCAATTGCAGATGGTCGGCCATCCACTGTTTGCGGGCCTGCTGCTTTTGCGTGGGCGCGACCAACAAGGTGCCAATGCTTTCGCCAGCGGCCAAGCGCAGCAAGGCGTTGGGTTCGCGTCCCCAAGCGATGACCGTGCTGGCACCTGATCCCGCAGCCCGTTTGGCCGCCAAGATTTTGGTCAGCATGCCGCCGCGCCCAATGCTGGATCCGGCACCACCGGCCATCAGTTCGAGCTGCGGGTCACCGGCCTGGCCCGTGGGGATGAGCTGGGCGTTAGGGTCTTTGCGCGGGTCGGCGCTGAACAGTCCTTTTTGGTCGGTCAGGATGACCAGCGCATCGGCCTCCACCAAATTAGCCACCAAGGCCCCCAAGGTGTCGTTGTCGCCGAATTTGATTTCGTCGTTCACCACCGTGTCGTTTTCATTGATGACTGGCAACACGCGGTGCGCCAACAAGGTGTTCAAGGTGGAGCGTGCATTCAGGTAGCGTTCGCGGTCGGCCAAGTCGGCGTGGGTCAAGAGCACCTGGGCGCTGCCCAAGCCGTGCTCGCGCAACTTGGTTTCGTACATGTGCACCAAGCCCATTTGACCTACCGCCGCAGCGGCTTGCAATTCGTGCACTTCATGCGGCCGGGTGGCCCAGCCCAAGCGCTTCATGCCCTCGGCAATCGCACCGCTGGAGACCATGATGATTTCGCGTTGTGGCTCGGTGGTCATCAGCACGGCGATTTGTCGGCACCATTCGCCAATCGCCACATCATCCAAACCACGGCCTTCGTTGGTGACCAGGCTGGAGCCCACCTTCACCACGATGCGACGGGCATCCCGCAAAACAGGGTTGTGATCAGGCATGGTCGGGCGCGGGGGTATCGATGGGGGCCACGGCAAAGCGCGGGTCGGGCGCTTCTTCCACCTGGGTGGATTTGAACTGGGCTTGTAGATGGTCAAACACCGCCCGCACCAAGCCTTCGCAGCCTTCGCGGTTGAGCGCCGAAATTTCAAACACCGGGCCTTTGTACTTGAAGCGTTTGACGAAATCTTTCACCCGGGCCGCGCGTTCTTCGGCGGGCACCATGTCGAGCTTGTTGAGCACCAACCAGCGCGGCTTGGCGTACAGCGCCGGGTCGTATTTTTTCAACTCCAGCACAATGGCTTTGGCCTGCGCCACGGGGTCAACAGCCTCGTCAAAGGGGGCCAGATCGACCATGTGCAACAGCAAGCGGGTGCGCTGCAAATGGCGCAAAAACTGATGGCCCAAACCCGCGCCCTCGGCGGCACCTTCAATCAAGCCGGGGACATCGGCCACCACAAAGCTTTGCTCGGCGGCCACGCGCACCACGCCCAAATTGGGGTGCAAGGTGGTGAAGGGATAGTCGGCGATTTTGGGGCGAGCGTTGGAGATGGCGCTGATGAGGGTGGACTTGCCAGCATTGGGCATCCCAAGCAAACCCACGTCGGCCAAGACCTTCAATTCCAACTTCAGGTTCTTGCGGTCGCCTGGCCAACCAGGTGTTTTTTGACGGGGTGCGCGGTTGATGGCGCTTTTGAAACGCATGTTGCCAAAGCCGCCGTCACCGCCTTTGGCGATCATGATGACCTCACCGGGCGTGAGCAACTCAAACAACACATCGTTGGTTTCGGCGTCAATCAGCAAGGTGCCCACCGGCATTTTCAAGATGATGTCGTCACCGGCTGCGCCAAACATGTCCGAGCCCATGCCGTGCTGGCCACGTTTGGCTTCATAGCGTTTGGAGAACCGGTAATCGACCAAGGTGTTCAAGGCGGCATCGGCCACCGCAAACACATGGCCGCCGCGGCCACCATCGCCGCCGTTGGGGCCGCCAAATTCCTTGTACTTTTCGTGACGGAAGGACACGCAGCCATTCCCGCCGTCTCCGGCGATGATGTCAATGTAGGCTTCGTCAACAAATTTCATAGGGGTATCTTAAAGAGAAAAGCCCCGACAAGCGGGGCTTTCCGTGGGGTCGGGTGAACCTCAGACAGGTGTCACATTGACCAGGTGCTTGTTCAAAGCGCCTTTGATCGAGAAGGACACATGGCCTTCAACCAAAGCGAACAAAGTGTGGTCTTTGCCGATGCCGACATTGGTGCCGGGGTGGAACTTGGTGCCACGTTGGCGAACAATGATGGCGCCAGCAGTGATGTGCTCACCGCCAAAGGCTTTCACACCCAGCATTTTGGGGTTGGAGTCGCGGCCGTTTCGCGTGGAACCGCCGCCTTTTTTCTGTGCCATGGTGCTAGCTCCTTAGGCTTGAATGGAGGCGATCTGCAGTTCTGTGAACTGTTGGCGATGGCCTTGACGTTTTTGATAATGCTTGCGACGGCGCATTTTGAAAATGCGCACTTTGTCGTGCTTGCCGTGGGCCACGACCATGGCCTTGACAGATGCACCGGACACCAAGGGTGTGCCGACCTTGAGTTCAGCGCCGTTGCCGACAGCCAAAACCTGGTCAATCACGATTTCTTGGCCAACGTCCGCAGCGATCTGTTCTACTTTGATTTTTTCGCCGGTTGACACGCGATACTGCTTGCCACCAGTTTTTATGACTGCGTACATACGAACCTCTGAAAGATAGACTCTTCATTGCTCTGCCAACGGATTTCAGCAGAGCCTAACATTTTAGCACGCCAAACCGGTTCAGGGCCTTTTCAACCCGATTCAGTCTTTTGGCTCCCTATAATTCGTGGCTACAGAGAGAAAAACCAATTTGTCCACCCCAGAATCCTCATCCTCCAAGGCCTTTTCGGGCTTGATCGGCATGGACATGCTGTCGGTCGACGGTCTGATCAACAGCCGCCTGTCTTCAGGCGTGCCCCTGGTGGGCCAGGTGGCCGAGCACATCATCATGGCCGGTGGCAAACGCTTGCGACCCGTGTTGTTGCTGCTGATGGCCGGTGCCTTGGGCTACAAAGGCACGGACCACCACAAACTGGCCGCCGTCATTGAATTCATCCACACCGCCACCTTGCTGCACGACGATGTGGTGGACGAGTCCACCCTG
>CALBEV010000080.1 GCA_937891045.1 uncultured Burkholderiales bacterium
GCTGGGGGCCCAGTGGTCCCACATGTGTTGGGCGAAGGCTTTGCCCTCTTCGCGCACGGTTTGCATGCCCCGTTCGGTGGCCATGAACCAGTGGTACCAGTACAAATGGCTTTGTTCGATGCTGAGAGCTTGCTTGGGGTCGTTCGTGCCATAGCCCACCGACAACAGCACCATGTGGCTGGCGATGCCGGGCTGCAAGCCACAGGCATTGGCCACGGCACGCGCACCCCAGTCATGGCCTACCAACACAGGCTGATCGAGTTGCAGCGCCTGCACAAAATCCACCATATCCCGACCCAAGGCGGCAAGTTGCCCAGTGCGAGGCGTGTCATCGCTCAAAAACGTGGTGGGCAAAAAACCGCGCAAAGCGGGTGCAATCACCCGGTAGCCTGCAGCCACCAACAACGGTGCCACCTCGTGCCAGCAGCGCAAGCTGTCGGGCCAACCGTGGGCCAGCACGATGGTGCGTTTCCCTTCAGGATTCCATTCTTTGTAGCCAATGCGCAGCAGCGGGGTTTCTGTGAAATTCATCGTTTGGGCAGCAAGGGATAGCGCAAACAGGCGAACTTGCGAATGGTTTGAATGATCGAACCTTGTGGCACCGGTCCCCATTCGGAGGGCTTGGGGTTGAAGATGAGGCGGGCACCGGTTTGCATTTGGCCTTCATAGCCATACACCGCAAGCAAACGGTATTTGTTTTTGTCGCAATCGAATTCAAGCCACTTGGACACCGACAACACATTTTGAATCGTCATGTTGCTGTAATTGGTCAGCATCCAAATCGTGGCATTGCGCTTGGTTTGAACCAGGGTGGTTTTGTCGTACATCACCGTGTCGCCATCCAGATTGCCCAGATAGGTCCAGCCCGCCAAGGCGGGCCCGGCGAACAGACCCAGTACCAACAGCAACAGCCCTTTGCCAATGCGTGGTGGTAAGTGGCTCACAACTTGAACAACTGCAAGCGATCAGTGGGGTGCCACAGGCAGCACCGGCGCTTTGGCAAAGTCTGCGGGCACCTCGCCGCTCAGGCTCTCCAGGAAGCTGACGATGTGGGCCACATCTTCTTCAGGGAGCTGTTTGCCGAGTTGCAACTGCGACATGACACGCACGGCTTGCGGCAAGCTGGCCACCGAGCCATCGTGAAAATAGGGCGGCGTGACCGCCACGTTGCGCAACTGAGGCACCTTGAAAATGAAAGCATCGGCCTCGTTTTTGGTGTCGTGGAAACGGCCTTTGTCATAGCCTTTGAAGGCTTCTTTTTCCGTGCTGCCTGTTGCCAACCAGTAGTCTTGGGTGATGCCAAATTTTTGGTACATCTGTCCACCCACGGACACGCCGCTGTGACAAGCGGCACAACCGGTGTCGATGAATTTGTTCAAGCCCAGCTTGGCCTGAGGCGACAAAGCCTGGGTATCGCCCTGCAAAAAGCGGTCGAAGGGTGCAGGCGTCAACAAAGTGCGCTCGTAAGCGCCAATGGCCTTGCCCCAGTTGTCTGCGCTCAGTGGTTTGGCTTCCCCGGCGAAGGCTTTTTCAAACCAGCTTTGGTAGCCCAGCACTTGCAACTTTTTTTCCACCTGCTCGTAGCTGGTGTTGCCATACGCCAAAGGACTGAGCAAGGCCTTCACGGCTTGGTCTTCTACGCTCACGCGGTTGCCACCGAAATGCTGGGAGATCAGCAAGGAGGTGTTGAACACGGTGGACGCATTGCGCGGCAGCACCTTGCCATTCACACCCACCGAGAGGGCCAGGGCGTCAGCACCATAAAACGCCGGGTTGTGACAGGTGGCACAACCCAGACGCCCATCGTTGGACACGCGGGTTTCAAAAAACAAGGCCTTGCCAAGCGCCACACGCTGCGGTGTGCTGTCGGCCAAAGCCGACGAAGCAGGCAGCGGTTTGAACAAGGCTTTGGCCTTGTCCAACAGGGCTTGATCCCCATCAGCCGCCCCCAAGGGCAACACGGCTGCCAGCAGCCCAGAGCCCAAGGCGGTCAGCAGCAGTTTGCGAAAAAGAGAGCGAGAAGCTTGCATGATGTCTTTCAGAAAAGGCCCACGATGTTGCCGTGATCGTCCACGTCAATCGCATGGGCAGAAGGCACTTTGGGCAGGCCTGGCATGGTCATCACATCGCCACACACCACGACGATGAACTCGGCACCTGCGGCCAGCCTGACCTCACGGATGTTCAAGGTATGGCCTTCAGGTGCCCCCAACAGCTTGGGATCGGTGGAGAAGGAATACTGGGTTTTGGCAATGCACACAGGGTAGTGGCCATAGCCCTGCTCTTGCAGCTTGTCAATTTGGCCGCGAATCTTGGCGTCGGCAGAAATGTCCTTGGCACCGTAAATGTTGCGGGCAATGGTTTGGACTTTCTCCCACAAGCTGTCTTTGTCTTGGTAAACAAACTTGAATTCATTGGCTTGTGCACACAACTTCACCACCGCGTGGGCCAGCTCTTCAGCGCCTGCGCCGCCATGGGCCCAGTGCTTGGCCACCACCACTTGTGCGCCATAAGCCGCACAGGTTTTTTCCAACAAAGCCACTTCAGCAGCGGTGTCTTCAGTGCGGTGGTTGATGGCCACCACACAGGGCAAGCCGTAATGGACACGGATGTTTTTCAGATGCCGTTCCAAATTGACCATGCCTTTTTCAAGGGCCTGCAAGTTCTCGGTGCCCAACTCTTTGACAGGCACGCCACCGTGGTATTTCAAAGCCCGCACCGTGGCCACCAAGACCACCGCAGAGGGCGTCAAGCCTGCTTTGCGGCACTTGATGTCGATGAACTTTTCGGCGCCCAAATCGGCACCAAAACCGGCCTCGGTGACCACGTAATCGGCCAATTTCATGGCTGTTTGGGTGGCGATGACCGAGTTGCAACCGTGGGCGATGTTGGCAAACGGACCGCCGTGAATGAACGCAAGATTGTTTTCCAAGGTTTGCGCAATGTTGGGCGCCATCGCGTCTTTCAACAACGCGGTCATGGCCCCATGGGCTTGCAAGTCGGATGCCAGAACAGGCGCACCCTCGGTGTTGTAGGCCACCACGATGCGACCCAAGCGTTGTTTCAAATCAGCCAAGCTGGTGGCCAAACAGAAAATCGCCATCACCTCGGAGGCCACCACAATGTCAAAACCGTCCTCGCGTGGCACGCTGTTGGCGGTGCCGCCCAGCCCCACCACCAATTGGCGCAAGGCGCGGTCGTTCATGTCGATGACCCGTTTCCAAACAATGCGTCGGGTGTCGATCTTCAGGGTGTTGCCATGGTGAATGTGGTTGTCCAGCATGGCCGACAACAGGTTGTGAGCCAGCGCAATGGCGCCGAAGTCGCCGGTGAAATGCAGGTTGATGTCCTCCATGGGCACCACCTGGGCCATGCCGCCGCCGGTGGCTCCGCCCTTCATGCCAAACACCGGACCCAAAGAGGGCTCTCGCAAGCAGATCAGGCTTTTTTTGCCAATCTTGCACAGGGCGTCGCCCAAGCCCACGGTGGTGGTGGTCTTGCCCTCGCCAGCAGGCGTGGGCGAAATGGCCGTGACCAAAATCAACTTGCTGTCTTTTTTGGGGGGCAAAGAAGCAATGTGCTTCAAGGACAGTTTGGCCTTATGGTGTCCATAGGCATAAAGATGGTCATCCGCGATACCCAGGTTCTTTTGAACCAAATCGGGAATGCGCTCAAGGGATGCGGCCTGGGCGATGTCGATGTCACTGCGCATGATGATCCTAATAAAAATTGATGGCGTTGAGAGTTTACGACAGGCACATCGGCCCTGCAGGTCGTAATATTGGGCTGAATCAAGCAGGAGATGGGTATGAAATGGATAGCGACTTTGGTGGTGTGCTGGGCAGCGGGCGCGGCTTGGGCTCAGTCCAATCTGGGGGTTGAGTTTCGCTGGCAAATCGCCCACCACTGCAATGCGAATTCACCCGTGATCAAGGTGAAGAACATTCCAGCGGGCACCACGTCCTTGGAGGTTGTGATGACGGACCTGGACAGCAACAATCCTGCGCACGGCGGAGGTGGCGGCATGGTCACACTTGAAGCCGGTTTTCCCTCGGACTACGCGATTCCCGCTGGCGCCCTGGACAAATACGTTGGCCCATGCCCAGACAATTTCACCACCTTGGGTCATGAGTATGAAATCAAAGTCACCGCTTTGAACGCAAACAAACAAGCCCTGTCTAAAGGGTCACACAAGGCCCCGTTTTCAGGGAAATTTGTCATCCTTCAAGGGGTGATTGGCAGCCCTTGATAACCGGGCATGGTTGGAAAGAGGCTGACCGCTAGAAGTTCAGTGGTATAAATTTTTTTGTCATGTCCTGCACCAAATCTTGGTAAAGGGAATTGAACTCATCGGCACTGAGGTGCGGCCCATCGCTGAGGGGTTCATCCTGTTTGAAGATCAAAGGCCTGGACAATTGCTGCGCTACAGGCCATTTTTGTTCAATGGCAAATTTCATGCACGCTCGGAATGAAACCAAACAAGCTTGAATCGCCGAGGGCTTGAGCCCTTGCATTTCAAGGTGGTAAATGAATTTTTGGACATGTGCAGGCGTGATGTCAGCCATGTTCATCGCGCCAAAAAAAACCATGGCATGCTGGCTCAAATGGTCAAGCCGTTGGTTCAATTGGGATGACGACAAAACTGAAGCTTGACAAGCCACGTAGCGCAATGCGAGTTCATTGAAAGAGTGGCTTGGAGAGTTCACGTGGCCCATCAATTCACCTTTTACATCAAACAACAATCATTTCACGCAGGCGTTCAATCCGCTGCATGATGATGGCCACATCTGGCTTTGCCACCCCAGCAGAATTCAAAATATCTTTCAACACATCAGCCACTTCATCAAAATGAATGCCGTGGATGTGGAATTTGGCATGAGCGGTGTACATGTCTCTGCCGGTATAAACCTCCGCCGGTTTCCCCATCACATAGGCAATGTACTTGACAGTATGTTCAGCCAAATGCGCCATGTCAATGCCTTGAAAGTAAGCGGCAAGGTGAGGACGGCGCATGATTTCCTGGTGAAAGCCCCGCACCAACTTGGCAACAGTGGGGACACCGCCGTACTTGTCAAACAATGTGATGGTGTCTTCGACATCGTCGGTCGGCGCTTGTTCAGCTGGTTTTGCAGGTACTGAAGAATTCTGTTTTTTTCCAAAAGCAGACCCTTTGGATTCATAAAATTCTTTGCCGCCACATTTGCTGCAGCGGGAGGGTTTGACATCTTCTGACTGCACACCGCATTTCATACAAATCATTTGAGACATCAAGATACTCCCGGTAAATGTTCAATCATGAGCGCCACAAAACAACAGATCAGGGCTGATCAAGACAGGCTGCCTCTAGCAGCATGTGATCCACAGACCCCGCTTGGTTTTTAACCCATTGGCCATTACCGTGCCGACGAGCCAATAAATTCCCCCCAGCCATCTCTCCATCAAACGCTGAAATTTGCATGACACGTCCGGCTTTTTCGACGCAATCAAATTCTTCCACCGAGCGAAATGAGCGCGTTCCTTCAGAATTGGCTTGCGGTAAATTGTGCAGAATCCAAGCGCGTTTATAGCCATCCATCAATCGCACATTGCTGGGGTCAATGAAGAACTGTGAATTGTTGGGATCGGTATGGACCAGGCGCCAGTCGGCATGCACCATGGCAGATAGAAAACAAAGGATCAAGCCAAAGGTCTTTTTCACAGGGCCTCCCTGAAAATGACAGATACAAAAAAAGGGTTGGTTCCTTTTGAGAACCAACCCTGAGTGATGATGGTCGGCGTGGCGGGATTCGAACTCGCGACCCCTTGCACCCCATGCAAGTGCGCTACCAGGCTGCGCTACACGCCGAAAAAA
>CALBEV010000081.1 GCA_937891045.1 uncultured Burkholderiales bacterium
CACGACAACAGGAATCACAATCCTGGACTCTACCAACTGAGCTACAGCCACCGCGGAGATAAATTATAACGATCAATTCAACGGGCTAATAACCCCTTATTTGGCCGCGTCATTGAGAAGTGGATCGGGTACTTTGACAGAAACCTTCAGACGATCTTTAAGCAAATTGAAGTAAGCAAGATTTTCAGCAGTTGCCCAAGCCTGCGTAAAGCGATCCAAGGACTCGGGGGACTGCGAAGCAGTTGGAGCTGGCACGACTTTGTTGATCTTGACAATGCCGAATCCCTTCGCACCCAGACTGACTCCTTGCACCGAGGGCAATTTTTTGTCATCAGCACGCATTGCGAGATCAACCAAGTTGGCAGGCAATTGCTGCGTCTGCTCCCTGCTAATGGTGACGGGAACTTGCCAAGAACCTGTCTCAGGCTTGTCGCGCCATTGCGATAATTTGGATTGACCGTCCTTGACAGCCAACGCCAAAGATTTCTCTCGAAGCAAGGCCTGAACAACCAGTTGCTTGACGTTGTCTAGGCTTAATTGTGTTGATGGACGATATTCTGTGATGCGAGCTGAAACCAATTGATTGGGTGCCGTTTCGACAGCCTCGGTATTGCGCTTGCGACTGATGCTTTCTTGGGAAAAAATAGATTTCAACAAGTTTGGATCCGCCCAAATAACTTTTCCACCACCATTCACCTCGCGGGTGATTCCTTTGGCATTTTGGACAGGCAACTTCAGCTTTTGCACAACAGCGTCAAAACCATCCGATTGTTCGTAGACAAGGTTTGAAAATTGTTCTGCCAATTCAGCATATTTTTTTCTAGCCTGCTCCTTCTTCAACTCGGCTTCAAGTTGAGGGCGTAATTGTTGAAAATTACCAGCCGATGCAGTTTTGATGTCAGTGAGCTTGATGATGTGAAATCCAAAATCAGATTCAACAACATCACTGATCTCGCCGGGTTTGAGCTTGAAAGCGGCATCTTCAAATGGTTTGACCATGGCGCCTTTGGCAAAATAATCAAGGTCTCCACCATTGGGTGCAGAACCCGCATCCTGAGAGAATTTTTTGGCGAGCTCTGAAAAATCTTCTGGCTTTTGACGCAATTGGGTTAAGAGCTCACTTGCTTTGGCTTTGGCTTTTGTGAGATCGGCCTCGCTTGACCCTTTGGGCGCATTGATCAAGATATGACTCGCGCGTCGTTCCTCCTTGCCAGCCAATGCAGCTTGATTCTGGTCAAAATACGACTTCAACTCTGACTCGTTCACAACAATGGTTTGTTCTATGAATGCAAGATCGAGAACGACGTATTCAATGTCCGCAGTTTCAATCGACTTGTATTCATCAGCGTGCTTGTTGAAATAAGCCTTAAGCTCGTCATCGGAAGGTTTGGCTTGATCCAAGTAATCCGAGGCAGAAAAAATGGCAACCTGCACCTCCCGCTGTTGCTTAAAGGCTTGCATGGCAACATTAACTTGCGAAGGAAACGTGAGAGTGCTTTGCGTTACGCCGTTGACAACTTGACGTACAGACAGATCACCACGCATACGGGCTTCAAACAACTCGGGCGACATGCCCTGTGCAGCAAGCAACTGTTTGTATTTTTCTATATCCAATGTGCCATCAGGCTTCTTCAGTGCCGCCAAAGCCTCCATGTCTGAAATCGTTTTAACGACACGTTGATCAGAAATATTCAGTTTGAGATTTCGTGCTGACGCCTCAAGCACTTTTGTTTGAACCAGTCTTTCCAAAACGCCATACTTCAATGCTGGCGTATCAAACATGCTCGTATCGACGCCGGGCATGGAAGCACGCATGCGATCAATTTCAATTTTGTGAGCCTGATCCCACTCTTCCTTGGAAATATCAAGACCGTCAACTGTGGCTACTGTTTCACCTTTGTTCTGAAAACTGGTGTAACCCTCTAGGCCAAACAAAACGAAGGAAGGAAAAATCAAAATGATCAGCAGAATCTGCATGATCTTTTTATGCGTTCGGATGAAATCAAACATGGCGTGGCTCTTTGAAAAAGTAAAGGCGAACCAGAGTTCGCCTTAGAGTGGGTGGTGGGTGCTGACGGGCTCGAACCGCCGACCTACGCCTTGTAAGGGCGCCGCTCTACCAACTGAGCTAAGCACCCCACCGCATCCGCAGCTTAGTTCAATGCATCTTTCAATGCTTTACCTGGGCGAAATTTAGGCACTTTGGCAGCTTTGATCTTGATCGCTGCGCCAGTGGCTGGATTGCGACCGTTGCGAGCGGCACGCTTGGTCACTTCGAAAGTTCCAAAGCCAACCAAAGAAACGGAATCGCCCTTTTTCAAAGTGGCTTTAACGGCATCAATAGTGGATTCCAAAGCACGTGTTGCTGCAGCCTTGGAAATATCTGCGTGGGCGGCAATATGTTCAATCAGTTCAGTTTTATTCACAAAGGTCCCCTTGACATCAGGTGTGATTTTTTTGATGGATACGTTCAAAATGGGTTTGCACTTTGAACGAAGAAAAGGATGTAGAAGGGCTTGGAACAAAAGAAAAAAACTTGTTACAAGCTATTGAGCATCCTGTAATCTCATTCTAGCGCGGGCTGATTCTAGTCGGTTTTTCAATACTGAACCGATCTGTGAAGGCATCACTTGGCGTTTTCTTTGATATAAGGCAAAGCTTTGCGCAGGTAGTAAATCATGGACCAAACAGTCAAAATGGCTGCAAGCCAAATCAAAATGCGCCCCCACTGGCCGGTATGGATTCCCCAACCCAAGTTCGAATCCAGCAATAAAAATGGAATAGCGACCATCTGAACCGTGGTTTTGACTTTACCCAGCATGTGCACAGTCACGCTTTTGTAAGCACCGATTTGCGCCATCCATTCACGCAATGAAGAAATAGCAATTTCACGTCCAATGATCAGCAGCGCCACGATCACATCGACGCGACCCAAGTCAACCAAAACAAGCAAACTGGCGCAGACCAAAATCTTGTCTGCCACAGGGTCTAAAAAAGCACCAAATGCAGAGGTTTGATTGAGCTTTCGTGCCAAGTAACCATCAGCCCAATCTGTCAGTGCAAAAATGATGAACATCAGGGTTGCGATCAAGTTACGCAATGGCATTTCTACAGGCCAATGATAAACCCAAACCAGCAAGGGGATCGCGAGAATTCGCGTCCAAGTCATGAGGGTAGGTATATTGAAGAACATTAATCTAATCGTAAACGATTGACATGTCATGAACGCTCGGATGAGATGCGATCATTTGCAACGCAGCATCAGTCGGAAAAAAGCAAGCTTTTTGGCCAAGTTGCAGTTCGACGATTGATCCGCCTACGTGCAGATTCAAACGCATCCCAAGTCCAGCGGATGAATCAGGCACAGAACCGCTCATGGGTCTGGGTGGATATTGAGTGAGCAGTGTTGCAATGTCAGGTAAAGCCGCACCAAGCGATAAGCGGACGTACTTTCCAAATTGACAACGGGCCTGGGTCAAATCCATGGCGTCAATCAAGGTCAATCGCAAGCTTGAATTGCGCCGATCAACTTGCACTTTGACGCGAGCCACGAGCAGTAAGTCTTCCTTGATGAGATTTTTATACTTTGTAAACACAGCATCATCAGCGCTGACCTCCAAGCATGCACTCATGTCATCAAGCAGAAAAATAGTCAATCGCCCCTTGGCTGTGTTGATAGTGCGTTCATCACGCACAATGCCAGTCACCCATTGCGGTTCTTTGCTTTCGCTCAAGTCTGAGAGTTTTGTTTTGAGAAATTGACGCAACTCTGCTTGAGCCTCTTCAAATAGATGTCCAGACAAGTGAAATCCAACCGCTGCTTTTTCATAGGTCAGTTTTTCTCGCACGCCCCATTGCGAAGCCATTTCTAAAGCGGGCTCGTTCTTACTCGAACCATGGCTGTCTTCAACGTCAAACAACCCGACCTGATGCACATGATCAGTTTGCGTCTGCGCATATTCAAAAGCCAGGCCAACCGAAGCCAAGAACTGTGCGCGATTGTCACCTAGGCCATCAAATGCCCCCGACTTAACCAAGGCCTCGACGGCCCGTTTGTTGATGCGAGATCTGTCTACACGCGCACAAAAATCAAACAAACTGTTGAATGGACCACCCTCAGCCCGCGCTTCACAAATGGCTTCGATGGCTGACTGTCCTGTGCCCTTGATGGCTCCGAGTCCATAACGTATTCGATATTTAGACAATGGGACAAAGGCATACACACCAGCATTGATGTCGGGACGGTCAAATTGAATCCCCATGGACTGTGCGTCATCAAACAAAATCTTCAACTTGTCCGTGTCATCCATTTCAACAGTCATGTTGGCACTAAAAAATTCAGATGTGAAATGGACTTTGATCCAAGCTGTTTGGTAAGCCAGCAGCGAATAAGCAGCCGCATGCGATTTGTTGAAACCGTATCCAGCAAACTCTTCCATCAAATCGAAAATGGCATCAGCCTGTTCGGTTGAAATGTTGTTCTTTGATGCGCCCTCGCGAAAAATGGAACGATGCAATGCCATTTCATCGGCTTTTTTCTTGCCCATGGCACGTCGCAATAAATCTGCGCCGCCCAACGAGTAGCCGCCCAGCACCTGCGCAGTCTGCATCACCTGCTCTTGGTAGACCATGATGCCGTAGGTTTCAGCCAAAATAGGTTCAGCCAACGGATGCGGGTATTCCACCTTCTCTCGACCATGCTTGCGAGCCACAAAACTGGGAATCAAACTCATGGGTCCGGGTCTGAACAATGCGTTCAACACAATCAAATCTTCTATGCGTGTGGGCTTGGCATCTCGCAACATGGCTTGCATGCCTCGACTTTCAAACTGAAACACGGCTTCTGTTTTGCCATCGGCAAATAGTTGGTAGGTGGGCGCATCATTCAGAGGAATATCGTCGTAAGAGAAATCAGATTGGGCCGGATGGTTTTCAGCAATCAAATTTTTGGCCATCTCCAAAATGGTCAAGGTCGCCAAACCCAAGAAGTCAAACTTCACCAAACCAATGGATTCCACGTCATCTTTGTCAAACTGGCTGACGGCGGCTGGGCTACCGGGCTGTTGATACAAGGGACAAAAATCAGTTAATTTGCCAGGTGCGATCAAAACGCCCCCTGCATGCATGCCTACATTGCGCGTCAGTCCTTCGAGTTTTTGGGCCAAATTCAACAAAATTTTGACCTCATCCTCTTGCGCCATGCGCTGAGCCAATTGCGGCTCTTGTTCCAGCGCAATGGCAATCGTCATGTGCTGTCCCGGTTTGTTGGGAATGAGCTTGGACAGCCCTTCACAAAAGGGGTAGCTCATGTCAAGGGTACGACCCGCATCCCGAATGGCGGCACGCGCAGCCATGGTGCCAAAAGTCACAATTTGGCTGACCGCTTCGCGACCATATTGGTTCTTCACATATTCAATCACCCTGTCCCGATTGGTCTGGCAAAAGTCGATGTCAAAGTCGGGCATCGAGACCCGTTCAGGGTTGAGAAAACGCTCAAAAAGCAGGTTGTACTGCAAAGGATCCAAGTCGGTGATTTTCAATGCGTAGGCAACCAAAGAGCCCGCGCCGGAACCTCGGCCGGGCCCCACCGGACAACCATGGCTTTTTGCCCAATTGATGAAATCACTGACGATCAAAAAATAGCCAGGAAAGCCCATTTTTAAAATGGTTTCAATTTCAAAATTCAAGCGCTCTTCATAGACAGATCGCTTGGCTTCCCGCAGAGAGGGATCGGGAAACAAATGCAAAAGACGACTCTCCAGACCTTGAAAAGAGACTGATCGGAAATAGTCATCTGTTGGAACCGGCGATCCATTCACCAAAGGTGTCGGGAATGCGGGTAACTGAGGCTTGCCAAGCGTCAAGCTCAGATTGCAACGCATGGCTACTGCATTCGCATTGGCAACCGCAGATGGCAAGTCTGAGAAAAGTTCGACCATCTCTTGGGCGCTATGGAAAAACTGCTTGCGAGTGAATCGCTTAGGGCGTTTAGGATTGCCTAAAATTTCACCTTGTGCGATGCATACACGGGCTTCATGCGATTCAAAGTCATCCTCTTTGATGAACTGAATTGGATGCGTCGCGATCAATGGCAAACCCATCTTTTGCGCCAAATCAACGGCGGCACTGATGTAGCGCTCGTCATCTGGCCTGCCCGCTCTTTGCAACTCAATGAAAAAGCGATCGGGGAAAAGTTGGCTCATTTTTGCAGCCAAAGTTTGTGCTCGTTCAATGTTGCCAGCGATCAACAACGGGCCAAGCGGTCCTGCTTGTGCACCCGACAAGGCGACCAAACCTTCGGACATGTCACCTTCAAGCCAGCGCCAATCAAGAGCGTTGTGCGTGCGGACAGCGTCTTGGGTCCACAGCTTGGTGAGCAATTCACACAGGTTCAAATAGCCCTTGTGGTTTTGAACCAATAGCAACAATTTGGCTGGCTCGGCATTCAAGTCTTCATCCGCCAAACGAACGGATATTTCAGCCCCAATCAAGGGCTTTATACCCGCTAGTCGGCACGCAGAGTAAAACTTGACAGTCCCAAACAGGTTGTTCAAATCGGTGATTGCCAGCGCCACTTGCCCATCTGCCTTGGCTGTGTTGATGGCATCGTCAATGCGACAGGTGCCATCAGCAACAGAGAATTCAGTGTGGAGACGCAGATGGACAAACATGCAGGCATTCTATGAAAGAAGCAGCGACCACCTTGACAGCCAGGGCCTGAGCAAATTGCCTTTAGAATCGAATAAAACCTAGGAATACTTATGGCAAACAACCTCATCCAACACCTGTCTGACGCATCTTTTGAATCGACTGTCATGAACGCCAAACAACCTGTATTGGTTGATTTTTGGGCGGAATGGTGCGGCCCTTGCAAGATGATTGCCCCTGTACTCGATGAAGCTGCCACAACTTACTCGGGCAAATTGCAAATCACCAAAATGAACGTAGACGAGAACCGTGACATTCCAGCCAAGTTTGGCATTCGCGGCATTCCCACTTTGATGCTTTTCAAAGACGGGCAACTTGCTGCCACCAAAGTGGGTTCATTGAGCAAGGCCCAATTGACTGAATTCATCGATCAACAACTGGCTTCTTAAACCTGTTTTTTTCCTGTCATAATTCACATTTAGTGCAACCAAGCTGAATTTGGCTTTGTTGCTAAGCACCTGCGAGGCTTGCAGGCTGCCAGCACGATCCTCCCCCCTCTTCTGACTCAACTCCCCACTGGAGTACCCCTATGCATCTGAACGAACTCAAAGCACTTCATGTGTCTGAGGTTTTAAAGCAAGCCGAAGAACTCGAAATAGAAAACACTGGGCGCATGCGCAAGCAAGAGTTGATGTTTGCCATCATCAAAAAGCGTGCGCGTGCAGGGGAACAAGTATTTGCAGACGGTGTCCTTGAAATTTTGCCTGATGGCTTTGGCTTTTTGCGAAGCCCCGATACCAGTTACACCGCAAGCACAGATGACATCTACATCAGCCCCAGCCAAGTGCGTAGATTCAATCTGCACACGGGGGACATGATCGAAGGTGAAGTGCGTATTCCCAAGGATGGCGAGCGCTACTTTGCCTTGACTAAACTCGATCAAGTCAATGGTGACCTACCAGAGAACAACAAACACAAGGTGATGTTTGAAAACTTGACCCCGCTGTTTCCGCGTGAGCACATGAAGCTCGAGCAGGACATCAAAGGTGAAGAAAATATCACCGGCCGCATCATCGACATCATTGCGCCCATTGGCAAAGGCCAACGAGCGCTGCTTGTCGCCCCGCCCAAGAGCGGCAAAACGGTGATGATGCAACACATCGCTCACGCTATTGCAGCCAACTACCCCGCAAGCCACATGATGGTTCTGTTGGTCGATGAGCGGCCTGAGGAAGTGACCGAAATGCAGCGCTCAGTGAAAGCAGAGGTGATTGCCTCCACTTTCGATGAGCCGGCAGCGCGCCACGTTCATGTTGCAGAAATGGTGATCGAACGCGCCAAACGATTGGTTGAACTGAAAAAAGACGTGATCATTCTGCTCGATTCCATCACGCGCTTGGCTCGGGCCTATAACAATGTGGTTCCCAGCTCTGGCAAAGTTCTGACTGGGGGTGTTGACGCCAACGCACTGCAACGGCCCAAGCGGTTTTTTGGTGCCGCCCGCAAAGTCGAAGAAGGCGGCTCACTCACCATCATTGCAACAGCCTTGATTGACACAGGCAGTCGCATGGATGAGGTGATTTTTGAAGAATTCAAAGGCACCGGCAATTGTGAGATTCACCTTGATCGTCGCCTTTACGAGAAAAGAGTTTTTCCAGCCATTCAATTGAACCGCAGTGGCACACGCCGAGAAGAACTTCTGCTAGCCCCAGAAATCCTCCAAAAGACCCGTATATTGAGACAATTTATTTACAACCTCGATGAAATTGAAGCCATGGAATTGATGTTGAAGAACATGAAGGCCACCAAAACCAACGTCGATTTCTTCGATTTGATGCGTCGTGGTGGTTGAGTCGCCCATTAAGGCATAATGCTTGGTTGCGAAAAGTGCAGGAGATTGGCTCTTGTGGCTGTCGAATTGAAAAAGGAATCAAAATGAAAGATGGCATTCACCCTGAGTACCGAGAAGTCTGTTTCCAAGACTTGTCCAATGGTTTTAAATTTGTCACACGCACTTGTGCCAATACCAAAGAAACCATCAAAATGGATGACGGTCGAGAGTTGCCCTTGTACAAGTTGGACACCTCTAGCGAATCCCATCCCTTCTACACAGGCACTCAAAAATCTGTTGACACCATGGGTGGACGTGTGGAGCGCTTCCGTAATAAATATGGAAAATCCACCGCCAAGTGATTGGTGTTCGGCAAAAAGAAGCAGCTTCAAGGCTGCTTTTTTTTTGTCATCCCATGAACCGCTTATGTCAAACTCAGCCTTGTGAATACCCCCTCTCCTGCTTTAATTTCTCAGCAAGCGGTTAGACGTCTACCGCGATTGGCGCTCATCAGCATCTGCTTGTTGTACGTTTTGGCTGGGATGACCGGCCACGATCCTTGGAAACGGATTGATGTCGCTTCGTTTGGCTATATGTGGTCCTTGGCCCAAGAGCAGTCCAGTTATTTCAATTTGCAACTTGCAGGTGTCACGCCTGAATTCAAAGCTTACCTACCTTACTGGTTGGGTGCTTGGAGCATTCAAGCCACCCAGGGTTGGCTAGCGCCCGAAGTGGCTGTGCGTCTGCCCTTTAGCTTGATGTCATTGGCCAGCATGACATTCCTCTGGTACGCCATCTATCATTTGGCCAGAAATCCGAGGGCACAACCCGTTGCTTTTGCATTTGGGGGTGAAGCGCAACCCAAAGACTATGCAAGATCGTTGGCAGATGCTGGTTTATTGGCCTACATGGCCTGTTTGGGTTTGGCATTACCTAGCCATGAAACAACTCCGATGGCCATGCAGCTATTTGGCACTGCCATTTTTTTTGCAGGTGCCAGTGCCATGGCTTACTTCCCCCAAAGAGCGTTGGTGGTTTGGTTTGGCGGGTTGTTGGTGATGACCATGAGCGGGGCACCAAGCATGGCCTTGATTTTGGGTATGGGCTCTTGTTTCCTCTGGTTTAAACATCCTCAAGCACAACTGCAACAAGTGGGGCTGATGCTTTTGACATTGTTCAGTCTGTTGGGGTTGGTAGTCTCTTTGGATTTATGGACTTGGCAAATTTTGCCCACGGCAGAGCTGACACAGCACTGGCGAGAGAAAGCGGAACTTTTAATGTGGTTTCTCTGGCCAGCTTGGCCTTTGGCCGCTTGGACCTTGTGGCGATGGCGTGGTCACTGGCGAACACAGTTGTGGAGTCAACACCTGATCCTCCCGTTGTTCGTGTTTATCGTCACCCTGATGGGCAGTTTGACCACGCGTGCCCCCGAAAAAACATTGTTGTTGGCTCTACCAAGTTTGGCCGCATTGGCAGCGTTTGCCTTGCCCACCTTGAGTCGAAGTGTGGCGGCCCTGATCGATTGGTTCACCTTGCTCTTTTTCACTGGTTGCGCTTTGATGATTTTGGGCGTTTGGATTTCATTGCAAACCGGTGTGCCAGCACAACCCGCCCTCAATGTTGCGCGACTGGTGCCTGGGTACGTTCACAACTTTGATGTCCTGAGTTTCAGTGTTGCCGTGCTTGTATCCGTAGTCTGGTTGAAATTGGTGCAGTGGCGCATTGGCAGGCACCCGACTGTCATTTGGAAAAGCTTGGTGCTGCCAGCCAGTGGAGCCACACTGTGTTGGGTATTGTTGATGACCCTGTGGTTACCAATTTTGGATCGTGCGTTGAGTTACAGACCATGGTCAACCCAATTGGTTGCCTTGATGAACTATCCGAGCTGTGTTTATGCGGATGGACTTGAACGCAATCAATTAGCAGGGCTGAGCTACCACGGACAATTTGTTTTCATTGACTTTCACAGCAAGTTAGACGGTCAACCATGCGATTGGTTGATGACAAGAAAAAGCTCACAACTTTTATCAATGTCCAATGAAATTCAAGGCTGGCAAATGGTGCGCAGGAGCAAACGACCCGCAGATAGAAATGAAGAAATACTGATCTTCAAAAGAGTTGGTCCATGATATATGAGTGAACAAAGAGTCATTATCAAACACGCGCTAACCGTATTAGTTGGTCAACTCGCTGTTGTGAGCTTTGGCGTTGCGGACACCATCATTGCAGGGCGGTATGACCCAGAGGCATTGGCAATTCTTTCTATCAGTGCAGCCATCTACATCACTGTCTACGTTGGCTTGCTAGGAATTTTGCAAGCTCTGATTCCCATGTTTGCAGAGTTACATGGCGCCAAGGAACATTTCAAAATTGGTCGAGTCTTTCGTCAAGGGCTCTACTTGTGGGCTGGATTGACTGTCACAGGCGTTGTTCTGCTCTTGTCGCCCAGTTATCTTTTGGAATGGACGAAGGTACCAGTTCATTTGCAAGATCAATCGACAAATTACCTGGCCATCTTGGCATTGGCATTGCCACCTGCACTTTTTTTCAGACTGTTTAGTTCGCTCAATCAAAGCTTAGGCAAACCCAAGCTGGTCACCCTCATCCAAATCTTGGCTTTGTTGCTGAAAATTCCATTGTCAATTGCGCTCACATTTGGCATGCTTGATTGGCCTGCTTTAGGTCTGATTGGCTGTGCAATAGCCACTGTCATCGTCAACTACAGCATGATGTTTACAGCCCTGTTGTTACTGAAGTTCAACAGTATTTACCAACCATTCAATGTTTGGATGAAACTCGAACCCCCAGACGCTCAAACATTGAAAAAAATGTGCCGCATGGGCCTCCCCAATGGTTTCAGCGTCATAGTAGAAGTCACTTCATTCACGTTGATGGCTTTGTTCATTTCCCGATTTGGCACCACAGCGGCCGCGAGTCACCAAATTGCCAGCAGCATGGCTGCGCTTTTGTACATGATGCCATTGTCATTTTCCATTGCCATCAGCGCACGTGTGAGCTATTGGAAAGGTGCCCAGCAGCTTGACATGTTGAAGCAGTCGTTGTTCATCGGTTTTCGCATCACCATGGCGCTAGCGCTTTGCATGGCTTGCTTGCTATGGCTTTTCCATGGATCGATTGCCAGTTTGTATGCCAAAGACACTGATGTGGCGAACATGGCAGGTCGATTGCTCATCTTCATTGGTTTTTACCACTTGTTTGATGCATTACAGACCTTGTGCTTTTTTATCTTGCGAAGCTTCAAGGTAACGATTGCACCTGCATTCATCTACAGTATTTTGCTGTGGGGTATTGGATTAGCGGGTGGTTTCCAGCTGGCCTTTAACGGTCTTGGGCCATTCAGCGCCATGCCCAATGCAGAGGCTTTTTGGCTCATGAGCATCCTTGGATTGATTTTGGTATCGATATGCTTGTTGATGCTGATTCGTTACCATTTCAAGCAATTGACCAAAGCCCAATAGCGTACTTAACTTGTTTTAACAGGCTCTTTCAATCGACTGCTTGGAAAAAACAGTGTGAATTGAGAGCCTTGGTTCAAATCACTCTCAACTTGCAAATGTCCACCATGGCGTTGCATCACATGCTTGACAATGGCCAAGCCCAAGCCTGTGCCACCAGTGTCCCTGGATCGGCTTCGATCAATTCGGTAAAAACGTTCGGACAACCTTGGCAAGTGCTCAGCACTGATCCCCGGACCTGTGTCTTTGACAATAAAGGCTGCACCCTCTTCTTGTTTTGACCATGAGACATAGACACTCCCTCCACCCGGGGTGTATCTCAATGCATTGCTGATGAGATTTGTGAATGCACTGGTTAATTCTTGAATAGATCCGGAAATTTCAACATCTGCCAACGAATCAGAAATATGAAAAGACATCACGTGTGGTGGTGAGCCATCAACTTGCAAAGTTTTCATCAAACCATCGGCATCTTCTTCGCATTGCTTGAGAATTGATTTCAAAGAAGTCCACTCTTGAAAACTTGGATAGGGACTGCCCTCAAGCTTAGACAAAGTCAGCAAATCTTCAACCAAGGATTTCATTCGAAGAGCTTGCTTGGCCATCAGTTGCAAATAATTCTCTTGCTCTTGTGGCGTTAGTTGAAGCGTTTGCAGTGTTTCAACAAAACCCAAAAGCACGGTGAGAGGAGTGCGGATCTCATGAGACACATTGGCCACAAAATCACGTCGAATCACCTCAGCTTGCTCAATCAATGTGACATCCCTTGAAAGCAATAACATGCGACCGTCGCCATAGGGGAATATTTGAACGCCCAACCTGTGTGGCCGGTCAACGCGATGCAGTCGACCTTCAATGATGACTTCGTGGTCAAAGCTTTTCGAGTACACATAACTACTGAATGTTGGGTTTCGCAGTAAATTACCAATCAACTGATGCGCATCGATTTGCGGGTCAATACCAAGGTGCTTGGCAGCAGTTTGATTGCTCCATTGAATTCGCGAATCGGAGTCAAGCAGCAAGACGCCATTGGGTGATGCTTGTATAGCCGCCAAAAACTGACGCAGGCTTTCTTCACTGGCGATACGGGCAGATTCTTTCTGTTTGAAAATTTTGCGCACCCGCAGACTCGCCTCCTCCCAAAAGCCGGACTTGAAAGGATCAAAGGCATGATCATCTGACTTCAACCATTTCAAAAAATGTGAAGCATTCAAAATATCTGACAGGACCGTCCCGATAGACATCAGCAGCATGCAAATAAGTGCACCTTGCATCGAAAGATGGGCTGGAAAAATAAAATAGCCAACTGATCCTGCGCATACAAGCAGCAAGAATAAAGCGACCAGTCGCTCAAAGATCATGGTTGCTGAGACTGAACTTTATGGGTAAATCGATAGCCTGCACCACGGACAGTCTCAACCATGGCGCCAGCCTCGCCAAGGGCTTCGCGCAACCTCTTGACATGGACATCCACCGTTCGTTCTTCGATGAAAACATGATCACCCCATACTTTGTCGAGCAGTTGTGCTCTGGAATGAACGCGCTCAGCATGGTGCATAAAAAAATTCAGCAACTTGAATTCCGTGGGGCCTAGTTTGAGTGCAAGGCCATTGAATGAAACGCGATGGGTAGCACCATCCAAGTGCAATTGCCCAATGGTGACGCTGTCTTCAGCTTGTTCTGGGGCGCGACGACGCAATACAGAGCGAATCCGTGCAAGCAATTCTTGGGTTGAAAAAGGTTTTGTAATGTAGTCGTCAGCACCTGCGTCCAAGCCTGAAACTTTGTCATGCTCTTCGCTTTTGGCTGTGAGCATCAAAATAGGAACAGATTTGGTGCGAGGATCACTTCGCCATTTTCGAGCCCATACCACGCCGTGCTGCCCTGGCAGCATCCAATCAAGCAAGATGACATCAGGCAAGACAGCATCAATTTCGCGCTGTGCACTTTCGCCATCTTCAGCCCAAATGGGGGATAGGCCATTGTGTTTTAAATTCACAGAAATCAACTCGGCAATAGCGGCCTCGTCTTCAACAATCAACACTCGGGGCATGTGACGCATGTTTTTTTATTGAAGTTTAGATTCAATTTGCTCCAAACTTGCATGCCGAACATCTTCACCTTTGACGATGTAGATGATGAGCTCAGCAATGTTTTTGGCATGGTCTCCGATGCGCTCTAACGCTTTGGCGACAAACAACAAATCTAGGCTAGGAGTGATCGTGCGGGGATCTTCCATCATGTAAGTGATGAGTTTGCGCACAAAGCCGTCGAACTCCTTGTCGATCAAATCATCCTCTTTCATGATGGTCAGTGCAGTGCTTGTGTCAAGGCGAGCGAATGCATCGAGAGATTTGCGAATCAAGCCGCTGGCCAGTTCCGCACTTTTGCGCAATTCAGATGATGGCAAGGACTTGTAGATACCGCTTGATGCGATTGACTTGACCATGCGGGCAATCTTATTGGCCTCATCCCCAGCACGCTCCAAATTGGCTGTTGCCTTGGACAGGGCAATCAGCAGACGCAAATCATTGGCGGTAGGCTGTCTTCTGGCGATGATGGTTGAAATTTCTCTGTCAATTTCAACCTCCATGGCATTGACTCGTTTTTCTGTGGCAATGACTTGATCTGCAACATCAACCACAAAAAGAGACAGTGCATAAATAGCTTGCTGAATCTGCGACTCAACCAAACCACCCATCTCCATCAACCGGGACGAAACGTTGTTGAGTTCTAAGTCAAACTGTGACGACAGGTGCTTATCAGGCATAAAAATCCTTCAATAAAAAATCAAATCAACCAAATCGACCAGTGATGTAGTCCTCAGTTTCTTTTCGCTGAGGCTTGAAAAAGATTTGCTCTGTGACGCCGAATTCCACCATATCACCCAAGTACATGTAGGCGGTGAAATCAGATACCCGCGCAGCTTGCTGCATATTGTGGGTCACGATAGCCACGGTGTATTCTTTTTTCAACTCGTTGATCAATTCTTCAACCTTGGACGTTGAAATCGGGTCTAAGGCTGAAGTGGGCTCATCCAATAAAATCACTTTGGGTCGAACGGCCACGGTTCTGGCGATGCAAAGACGTTGCTGCTGTCCACCCGACAGCGAAAGTCCGCTTTGACCAAGCTTATCTTTGACTTCATTCCAGATCGCGGCCTTTTGCAAGGCTGACTCGACGCGGTCGTCCATCTCACTGCGCGAAAGGTTTTCGTACAAGCTAATGCCAAAAGCAATGTTGTCATAAATCGACATGGGAAATGGCGTTGGTTTTTGAAAAACCATGCCAATTTGAGCGCGAAGCAAGTTCAAATCTTGTGATTTTTCCAAGATGTTTCGACCGTAAAAAAGAATTTCACCTTCCGCATGCTGCCCAGGGTACAAGCTGTACATGCGGTTGAATGTTCTGAGCAGGGTGGACTTGCCGCATCCAGAGGGGCCGATGAAAGCAGTCACAGCGTTCTCTTGAATATTGAGATTGATCTTTTTCAATCCTTGGAATTTTCCGTAATAGAAATCAAGGTTTTTAACTTCAATGGCATTTTTGGGTGTAGTTTCAACCATAAATTTCCTGCGTGATGTAACTGTCGAATGAGGTGAGCATGAACAAAATCAAGTGGTTTGTTTGCTGCGGAAAAAGATTCGCGCCATGATGTTGAGCACCAACACGGCCATGGTGACGATCAACGCACCGCCCCAAGCCAAGCGGATCCAATTGTCATAAGGACTCATGGCGAATTGGAAAATGACCACAGGCAAGTTGGCCATGGGCGAGCTCATGTCTGAATTGAAGAATTGATTGTTGAGCGCTGTGAACAACAGCGGCGCCGTTTCACCGCTGATGCGGGCAACCGCCAGCAACAAGCCTGTGATGACGCCATTTTTGGCAGCACGCAAGGTGACTGATAACGAGACTTTCCAACGTGGTGCACCCAGTGCAAAAGCTGCCTCTCGAAGACTTCCGGGCACCAATCGCAGCATGTTTTCAGTGGTGCGCATCACCACAGGAATAGCGATGAGTGTCAGGGCTAAACTGCCCGCATAGCCAGAGAAGGTGCCCAAGGTTGCAACAGCGATGGCATAGACAAACAAGCCAATCACAATGGATGGCGCAGACAACATGATGTCTGTCACGAATCTGGTGATATTGGCCGTGACACTGGTGTCGCCGTACTCGGCCATGTAAATGCCTGACAAGATACCAACGGGTGTGGCCACCAGCACGGTGAGGCCAACAATCATCAAACTCCCCACGATGGCATTGCGCAATCCGCCGCCCTCGGTGCCCGGCGCTGGCGTGTCTTTGGTGAACATGTTCCAGTCCAAAGAGGCAAAGCCATTGGAAAACAGCACAAACAAAATCCAGAACAAGACGGCCAAACCGATGGCCATGGCCAGCATGGAGGTGAGCAATCCCCAAAAATTAACCAGCTGCCGACGACGATAAATGCCCAAGTCCATGTTGTTTTCCACTTTAGAAGCCCTTTGCTTTTTCAGCTCTGTTGATCATGATCTTGGCAGCTGCCAACACCACGAAGGTGATGATGAATAGCATGAAGCCCAAGGCGAACAATGAAGTGATGTGGAAATCAGCAGCTTCTCCAAATTCATTCGCAAGGGTTGATGCGATGGAAGTTCCGGGGGAGAAAAGCGATATTGGCATCCGGTTGGCATTGCCAATCACGAAGGTCACGGCCATGGTTTCTCCAAGCGCTCTGCCAAGACCCAGCATCACGCCGCCAATGACACCTTTCTGTGTGTAAGGCAGAACGATTTTGCGAACCACCTCCCAAGTCGTGCATCCCAAGCCATATGCCGATTCGCGCAAGATGGAGGGTGTGATTTCAAACACATCGCGCATCACGGCGGCAACGAAGGGCAGCACCATGAAAGCCAACACAATACCGGCAGCCAAGATACCCATGCCGTTGACTGCACCACTGAACAGCGAGCCGATGATGGGCATGCCAGCCATCAGGTCACGAAGTGGCATTTGAATGTAGTCGGCAAATATGGGGGCAAAAACAAACAAGCCAAACATGCCGTAAATGATGGATGGAACAGCAGCCAGCAATTCAATGGCTGTACCCAAGGGGCGACGCAGCCAAACAGGGCAAGTTTCAGTCAGGAAAACCGCAATGCCAAAGGCCAGTGGCACTGCAAAAAGCATGGCAATACCAGCACTGGCCAATGTGCCAACAATGGCGATGGCGGCGCCAAATTCTTCATTGATGATGTCCCATTCGACATACCAAATAAATTTAAATCCAAACTTTTGGAAAGTTGGCCACGCATTGATGAACAACGAGATGATGATCCCAGCCAATGCCAACAACACCA
>CALBEV010000082.1 GCA_937891045.1 uncultured Burkholderiales bacterium
GTCTGTGCTGAATGACCAAGCTGCTTTGCAACGCGAAAGCGCCCGCCGCTTAGCTGCATTAGGCGGCTCCGATCCTGATATTCAAGCTATTCCACGTCGCCAATCTCAAGTCGCTTAACGTGTTCAACTCTGCACACTCCCATCAACCCCCAACAACTTATAAACAGCCGGCGATTCCTCCAGCGCATTCGTCGCTCTGATAGTCGCAATCAGCGCATCCAAGTTCGAATAATCAAACTTGCTGCTCCATCTCGCCATGTTCACCAAGCTTTTGACGAATCCACTCGGCTCGTTGGTTCGGGTGAGTGCGCGTGCGCAATCCACATATTGCGGGTGATACAGCGTGGGAATGATGATGCGGGCCAGCCCTGTGCGGGTCAATTCAGCATTCATCACCAGCCGCGAAAGTCGGCCATTGCCGTCGTCAAACGGATGCACTTCAGACACCAAAAATGCGTAATACACCGCCCGGGCAAATCCCTCCGGCACCGACAAGGCCAGCCGCGAACCTTCACTCAGCGTGCCGCGCACAAACGCGGGCTCAACAAACTTCGTGGTGCCTGCGTAGTTGACTTCTAGCTTGGGTTTGCCAGGGTTTGCTTCGGGGCGCATCTTGAGCATGTCGGCATGCCAGCGTTCCAAGCCTTCTAAAAACTCCGGGCCCGCCACAGGCGGGCTGTCCCTGAATGGCGATGTGATGGCCAAGCGAAACACGCCCAGAATGTCGTGCGAATCTTTGGGGCGATTCACAACAACGGCGTTGTTCATCACGATGTCGCGGGCCTGCTCAATATTGAATTTCGTGCCTTCAACATAGTTTGAGAAATACGACTCCACAAACGCAAAGTGTTGGCGCGAAAGTCCGCTCACCGTCGATTCGATTCTGGGCATGGGCTGTGTGCGCAGATGCGAGGCCAGTGCTTCGAACCGGTACATGCGCTCGCTGTCTATGGGCGCACCCGTGGCCACAGCCAATCCTTCTTTGGTTCGCAGTTCGCCTTTTGCATAGGTGCCTAAGAGCGCACCAAGCATGGCCCGCAAGTCGGTCAGCGCTTTTTCAGCGCCCAGTGCCTGCGCCAGCGCTGCCGCTTGGTCGCGTATCTCGTTCAGCGCTTTTTCGCCAGACGCATTCAACACGGCAACCAGCAAACTTTCCACGTCCGCTTTAGATGCACGCAAGTCACCTTGCCTGCCGATGTTCTCCAGCAAAAACCTCGGGCGACTGGCGTAAAACAAACCGCTTGTACCAATGGCCAGGTCGCCGGGCAGCGGCCCAGGACCATGCACGATTCGAACGAGGAGGCCGGGCAATTTCACTTTCTTGTTGAACGAGGTTGGGTGTGAAAGCGTGAGTTCCCCCGAGGGCAACACGCCTCCACGCATGGCGCTGACATGGGACACCACGCCACCTGGGACAAGCATCCCCGCCACGCGTTGCCAATGGCGTCGCACCAATGCAGCGAGTTCATCGTCAGCCAACTTGGGCGCGTAAACGCCCTTGCAGATGCGCACCAGGCTGTCTTTCGAGACTCGCCGTTGCAGGGCGCGTGTTTCGGCCTGCGGCAAATCGATGGCAAAGATCAGTTCTGCGGCGGGCGGCGTGAGGCCATGGCTTGTGATTGGCATATCTGTTTTTTCACTAAAAAGAATCTCTGGCCTGTCGTTTATTCACTAAGAAAACTTTGAATTTGTCGTTTTTTCACTTAGATCATATCCTCAGCGTTCATTTTTATTCACTGGGTTTCATGGAAAATCACTTAAAACTCGCTGGTTTAGCCCTTGATTTGTCGTTTTTCAGCTAAGAAACTTCCTATTTTGTCGTTTTTTGGCTAAATAAACGATTCAAACGCGTTTCTATTCAATATCTGATTGGAAAACCCAATTAGGGTATCATCAAACCCATTATGGGTATAAAAATCACTTCCAACGAATCCGTCTCTCTGGCCGACGCCTTGTTCCCCAAGGTGCACCAGCGTGTGTTGTCCGTCTTATTTGGCACGCCGGACCGCAGCTTTTACGCCAACGAGGTGATTGCGCTGGCGCAATCGGGCACGGGTGCGGTGCAGCGCGAGTTTGCAGACCTGTCTGCAGCGGGCTTGCTGACAGTGACCAAGCAAGGCAATCAAAAATATTACCAAGCCAACACCAACGCGCCGGTGTTTGACGAGTTGCGTTCGCTGGTGCTCAAAAGCATGGGGTTGGCGGATGTGTTGCCCGCATACCCACCTGACGATAAACCGCTGAATGCCTCAGAAGTAAAGGCATTACGCAAGGATGCAAAAGCACATATGCCCAAACGAAAAATACTGACTAAATCCACGCTGTTCAAATGAATCTCACATCCAAAGCGTAGACTCCCCTCATCCCCACTCTGCGTCCCCCCATGAACCGCCCCATACTCGCCACCGACCACATCCACCCCGCCATCCGCGACACCATCGCTCAGCACCAGCAAGACATCGTCACCGAAGTGCAACAAGCAGTGCAGCAACACCCGGTGGTGGTGGTTGGCATGGCGCAAAACCCCATGGTCAGCCAAGCGCGCAAAGCCTTGGCAGATGCAGGCTTTGCGGTGCATGACTTGGAGTACGGCAGCTACCTCAGCCAATGGCGTCGTCGCAATGCCTTGAAGATGTGGACCGGCTGGCCCACGTTTCCCATAGTGTTTGTGAACCAAGTGCTCATCGGTGGTGCCAAAGACGTGAAAGCCCTGATCGCCTCGGGTGAATTGAAGAAGCCCGCTTGAAGCTTAAGATGGGTTGAATGTCTTTGAACTCTTTGTCCGCCCGCTACGCCGCTGTCCGTCAACACACCTTAAAGCTCGCCGCGCCACTCAGCGCCGAGGACCAGTGCGTGCAATCCATGCCCGACACCAGCCCGACCAAATGGCATTTGGCGCACACCAGTTGGTTTTTTGAAAACGTGGTGCTGCTGCCTCACCTGCCCGGCTACCAAGTGTTTGATGATGCCTTCGCTTACCTGTTCAATTCGTATTACGAAGCGTTGGGGCCGCGCCACCCGCGCCCGCAGCGTGGCTTGTTGACCCGCCCTGCGCTTTCGCAAGTGCTGGCCTTTCGCGAACATGTGAACGCAGCCATGCAGCAACTGCTTTTGAATGAAAGCAAACTGTCTGTTGAGGCATTGGCTTTGATTGAACTCGGCCTCAACCACGAACAACAACACCAGGAATTGCTACTCACCGATGCATTGCATTTGTTGTCCTGCAATCCGCTGCTACCGGCCTACGATGCCCATTTCAAACACGCAAATGCAAATAGCGAAACTTTGCAATGGTTGTCATTCAACGAAGGCCTTCGCACTTTAGGCCGCCCCGTGAATGAAACAGGTTTTGCGTTCGACAACGAAAGCCCGTCGCACCAGCGCTTTGTGCAAGGCTTTCACATTGCCAACCGCTTGGTGACCTGCGGCGAATATCTGGCGTTTATTCAAGACGGCGGCTACTACAACGCTGATTTGTGGTTGTCCGAAGGCCGCGCACAAGTGCAGCAAAACGATTGGCAATGCCCGCTGTATTGGCTGGCCCCGCATGACCCGCGTGCACCGTCAGACCAATGGCAGGTGTTCGGCTTGAACGGCGTGCACGCACTCGACCCGCAAGCGCCAGTGGTCAACCTGAGTTTTTACGAAGCCTCTGCCTACGCGCAATGGGCCGGTGCGCGTTTGCCCACCGAGTTCGAATGGGAAGTCGCCAGCAGCCAGGCCGACATGCACGACATGCATGCGCAGGTGTGGCAATGGACACGCTCCGCTTACGAGCCCTACCCCGGTTTTGTACCGGCCAGTGGCGCGGTGCGCGAGTACAACGGCAAATTCATGGTCGGCCAGCAAGTGTTGCGCGGCAGCAGCTTCGCCACCTCAGCGCAACACAGCCGCCACACCTACCGCAATTTTTTCCCTGCGCACGCACGCTGGCAATTCAGCGGTTTGCGTCTGGCCAAAGATTTATAAAAACTTAGAACATGACCGTCCCCGATACTGAACGACTGCAATTCATGCAGGACATGCAAGCGGCTTTTTCGCACACGCCCAAAAGCATTTCACCGAAATATTTTTATGACCAAGCAGGCTCTGCGCTGTTTGACCGCATCTGCGACTTGCCCGAGTACTACCCCACGCGCACCGAGTTGTCCATTTTGCAAACGCATGCAGCCGATATGGCAAAGCACATGGGCGAACACGCAGACATCATCGAATTTGGCGCAGGCTCGTTGCACAAAATCCGCTTGCTGTTGAACGCCGCATCAAAACCTGCCCGCTATGTGCCGATGGATATTTCGGGTGCGCATTTGCAAGCTGCCAGTGCGGTGCTGCAAAACGAGTTTTCCGCATTACACATACTACCGATGGTGGGCGACTACACCAGCGATTGGCAATTGCCCACACTTTTGCCCCATGCG
>CALBEV010000083.1 GCA_937891045.1 uncultured Burkholderiales bacterium
GTGCAGGTGACGATGGCTTCCATGGCGGTGTGGCGGCTCCACAAGTTGGGGCCGCGCAAAGCGCGAATTCGGGAGACTTGCATGAACAGGGTTTCCTGGAGAAGTGTGGGCCGGGTTTCAGGCGGTAGGTGGGGTGCCAAAACTTTTGACACCAGCCCGAATCAGGTCGGTGCCCATGTCCAATGCCCACGCCGCGCAAGCTGCCACCAGCATGTCGCGGGTGGTCAAGTTGCCCAGTTTCAAAAGACGGGCCACAGCGGGTCGTTGGCTGGACAACACCAGATGTTCTTTGCTGCCTTCGGCCAACACCAGTTGGGCCTCACGCCAAAAGCCCACACGATGGCCTTGGGCACGGTGTGCGCTCAAAGTGGGGTGGTGTTCGTCGTCGGCATAAAACAGCACGCTGCCGTCGCAATGGTCTGCCAGTGCGGCCACTTGGGGGTCGGCCGCATGCAGCACCGCCGTGCCTTCGGGCAACACCACATCAATTTGGGTGCGGATGTAGCCCGGCATTTTTTCATCCCCGCCGGGGTACAGGTCGTCCAAGCCAGTGGCGCGGGGCATGCGGGTGACGATGCCAATTTGGCAGCGGTCATAGGGCAGGCCTTGGGTCAGTAGGTGGCAGGCATCGCTTTCAAACACGGCCGCTTGCACGCCCCGATTGATCAGCAAGCGCTGCGCTTGCGCCCAGTCCATGGCGTCGCTGGCCTGCAGTTGGCGCTGGTTCAAAAACAGCCCCTCGGCGCACGACAGCCCGGTGTGCAGGCCCTTCAGGTGCAGCAACCAAGCCAGCAATCGGGCAACGCGTGTGGTGTCGCCATCGCCCATCAGACCCACGACCGGAATGCGGCCGTTGTCATCGGGCTTGAACAAATGCCGCGCAATCGCCTGGCCCACCGGGCGGGCTTGGCCCGTGGCCGGTTTCAGGTGCATCAGCAAGCCCGGGCCGGCATTGACTTCGACCATCGCGCCGCCTTGTGGCCCCAGCGGCTTGGCGATGTCTTGCACCACCAAGTCGATCCCGGCGATGTCCAGGCCCACCACCCGGGCGGCCAGCACGGCTTGGGCCGCCACATCGGGGTGCACCAGGTCGGTCACGTCCATCGACATGTTGCCCGTGCGCATGATCAGCACCGGGCGGCCCGCTTCGGGCACGCTGTCGGCGCTCAGGCCTTGGCGTTTGAGCTCCAGCAAGGAGGTGGTGTGTTCGTCCAGTCGGATGGTGTCCAGCGGAAAGCCTTCTTCTTCACCGCGACGGGGGTCGGAATTGATCTGCAGTTCAATGAGCTGCTGCACGGTGTGCACACCATCGCCCGTGATGCTGGCGGTTTCGCCTTTGTTGGCGGCCACCACCTGATCGCCCACCACCAGCAGGCGGTGCTCTTCGCCCTGGATAAAACGCTCAACAATGACTTCGCTGCCCTCGGCCAGGGCGATGCCGTAGGCCGCTTCAATGTCTTCCTGGCGTGACAGCTCCAGCGACACCCCCCGGGCGTGGTTGCCATCGGAGGGCTTGACGCAAACGGGCAAACCCAGTTCTTGGGCAGCCTCCCAAGCGGCGCTCGGGCTGTCCACGGTCTGGCCTTCGGGCACCGGCACGCCGCACATGCTCAGCAGCTGCTTGGTCAGGTCTTTGTCTTTGGAGATGCCTTCGGCAATGGCGCTGGTGCGGTCGGTTTCGGCGGTCCAGATGCGCCGTTGCCGATGGCCGTAACCCAATTGCACCAGGTTGCCGTCGTTCAGGCGGATGTTGGGGATACCCCGGTCGCCAGCGGCGTCGACGATGCTGGCCGTGCTTGGGCCAATGCACAGGCTGTCCACCATGTGGCTCAGTTTGGCGATTTCGGCACTCACATCGAAAGGCTGGTCGGCGATGGCCGCCAAAATCAGGTCGCGTGCCGATTGCAGGGCTTGTCGGCTCACGGCCTCGTGGCGGGTTCGGATGACGACTTTGTAGACCCCTCGCGGACCGGCTTCGCGGGCTTTGCCAAAACCGGTTTGCATGCCGGCACGGCTTTGCAACTCCAGCGCCACATGCTCCAGGATGTGGCCTGGCCAGGTGCCTTCTTCCAGGCGCTTCAAAAAGCCGCCGCGCTCGCCCACACTGCAGCGGTGCTCCACCAGGCCGGGCAACCAAGCCGCCAGACGCTGCCCGAAACCGGGCAGGGTGTTGGAGGGGCAGTCTTCCAGGTCGCCGATGTCGATCAAGGCCTCGATGACTGGGCGGTAAGTCCAGATATTGGGACCGCGCAAGTGGGTCATGCGCAGAATTTGGATGGCGTGTGTGCTCATGCTGGAAGGGCGCAGCGATAGAATCGGCGCTCGATCGTGGTGGCGGCCAGTGTTCTGGTGGCTGGCTCAGGGTTCAACAGGTTCATGGCGTGGACTGGCGGTTGAGACCAGATCGGTGTGTGTTTTTTTCGACTCGCCACCGAGGCGGGCCGGATTCTTTGGGGTTCAGCCTTCATGTCTTCACTACTTTCCTCTGCGCCTTGGCGTTTGGTCGTTCCGGCCGAGTGGCATGCAGAGGTGCAATCGAGGCTGCAACCCAATGAGAACGCAACAGCCTGGCTTTTGGTTGACCTGGATGCGTCCTTGCAGTTCAACAAAGTTGCTTTGATTTTGACCGATCAGCGCGTGTTGTCATTTGCCGCAGCGCAAAAAATCTGGCAAAGCTGGCCCTTGTCTGCGCAGCAGCGTTGGCACCAGACTGACCATGCTGGGGTGGGCCAGCTGGCCTTGTCAGATCTCCAAGGCCGTTTGGCGGTCTGGCGCTTCACGCTGGGCCTGCAAGAGTCGGTTTTTCGTTGGGTGGCCCAATTTGAGGCGCAACAGCGCCAAAGGGCCCAAGGCCTTGCAGCTGGTGGGCAAGATTTGGCCGATGGCTCTGCGGCAACCAGCCCGGCCCAAGGGCATGCCGCCTTGTGCCCCGTTTGCCCGGTGTGCCAGGCCAAACTGAGCGAGAGCGATGACGATTGCCCTGTTTGCAGCCGAGAAGACTTGAACCCGCCTTCCACCTGGACCCTGCTCAAACTGTGGCGTTTTGCGCGCCCTTACAAGCGGTCGTTGCTGATCGGGTTTTTGCTCACCTTGGCTTCCACCGCCGCCACGCTGGTGCCGCCGTATCTGACCATGCCGCTGATGGACGATGTGCTGATTCCGTACCAGAATGGCGCGCACATCGATCCGGGTTTGGTGGTGCTGTACTTGCTGGGTTTGCTCGGCTCGGCTTTGCTGGCTTGGGGTCTGGGCTGGGCCAAAACCTACATCTTGGCGCTGGTGTCTGAGCGCATTGGGGCCGACCTGCGCACCACCACGTACGAGCATTTGCTCAAACTTTCCTTGGCGTATTTTGGAGACCGTCGCACCGGTGATTTGATCGCCCGCATTGGCAGCGAAACCGACCGCATCAACGTGTTTTTGTCCTTGCATTTGTTGGACTTCGCCACCGATGTGCTGATGATTTTGATGACAGCATTGATCCTGTTCTCC
>CALBEV010000084.1 GCA_937891045.1 uncultured Burkholderiales bacterium
CATGCTGCTCGACTCGCTTTGCGGCCCCACCACATTGGCTTGCAGCGCTTCCAAGAGCGTGAGGTATTCCTTCACGGACACCGGCAGTTTGGCCGAGCGCAAGGTGTAGAAGAAGTCGATCAGCATGGCTGGGCTTTAGCGGTTGCGGCTTTGCATGAACACCAGTTTCTCAAACAGCGTCACGTCTTGCTCGTTTTTCAGCAGCGCACCCACCAGTGGGGGCACCGCCACTTTGTCATCCTGGGTTTGCAGCGCTGCCAGCGAAATGTCCTCGGCCACCAAGAGCTTGAGCCAGTCCAAGAGCTCTGAAGTGGAAGGCTTTTTCTTCAAACCTGGCAAGCCGCGCACGTCGTAGAAGGTTTTCAGGGCAGCGGCCAACAGGTCTTTTTTCAGGTTGGGGAAATGCACATCAATGATTTGCCGCATGGTGTCGGCTTCAGGGAACTTGATGTAGTGGAAAAAGCAGCGGCGCAAAAACGCATCCGGCAGTTCTTTTTCGTTGTTCGAGGTGATGAACACCAGCGGGCGGGTTTGCGCTTTGACCAGCTCGCGGGTTTCATAGCAATAAAACTCCATGCGGTCGAGTTCGCGCAGCAAGTCGTTGGGAAATTCAATGTCGGCTTTGTCGATCTCGTCAATGAGCAGCGCCACGGGTTCGGTAGCGGTGAAGGCCTGCCAGAGCACGCCTTTGATGATGTAGTTCTCGATGTTCTTCACCCGCTCGCCGCCATCGAGGTCGGCCATTTGGCTGTCGCGCAGACGACTCACCGCGTCATATTCATACAAGCCTTGCTGCGCCTTGGTGGTGGACTTCACGTGCCACTGCAACAAAGGCATGCCCAAAGACTGCGCCACTTCTTCGGCCAACATGGTTTTGCCGGTGCCCGGTTCGCCCTTGACCAGCAAGGGCCGCTTCAAGGTGATGGCGGCGTTCACCGCCAACATCAGGTCTTGTGTGGCAACGTAGTTTTCAGATCCTGCAAATTTCATGGAACAAGCCTTTGTGGTTTTCCGACACGGAGCTTACAAACCGCGTCGATATAATCTTTGGAGTTTCTCAATGATTGTCTATCGAAAATGAACAATTTTTTAAAGTCAGCGCTTCTCCTTCTTGTCGCTTGCGCGACCTCTTTTGTCCAAGCTGAAGAAGCTGGTGACGCCAAAGCAGGCGAATCCAAAATCGCTTTGTGCATTGGATGTCATGGCATCAAAGGCTACCAAGCCAGTTTCCCCGAGGTTTACAAAGTCCCCATGATTTCCGGCCAAAGCGCCAGTTACATCGTGTCGGCACTCAACGCTTATCAAAAAGGCGATCGCAAACACCCCACCATGCGCAGCGTTGCTGCGCCTTTGACCGCCAAGGACATGGCCGATATTGCCGCCTACTACGAGTCACATGGCAAAGACCCTGCTGTCACCTTGCCTGAGAAAGCCACCGAGCCCAAAGGCAAAGTGGCCGAGTTGCTGGCCAAGGGCGCATGTGCTTCTTGCCACGGTGCCAACTACAGCAAGCCCATGGTGCCTGGCTACCCCAAAATTGGCGGCCAATACAAAGACTATTTGTACATGTCGCTCAAGGCCTACAAAGTCGACAACCAAGCCACTTGGGGACGCAATAACGGCGTGATGGGTGGCATTGCCAAGCAATTCACACTGGCCGAGTTGAAAGAAATTTCGGCCTACATTGCCAAACAACAAGGCGAGCTCAAGACCGTGCCCCAGTCCAAGTTCCGCTGAAACATCGGTGTTTCAAACAAAAATAGCCCGCTTCAAGCGGGCTTTTTTGTGAGCGTTGAAATGATTCAGTCCCGGGTGGCGCGGCGCTGCACCGCGTCAATATAGGCCTGCCCGTCAGGCGGGCGACCACTGCGCTGACTCTCCCACAACATGGTGCCCAAGCACTCCATCACCTCATGGTGCGCCTCGTGCACGCTGCTGCGCTTGGAGGCCAGCAACTCCACCGCTTGGCGGATGCCGCGTGGCTGGTCGATCGAGCACTGCTCGCTGATGGACAAGTGCATGGACAGGTGCAAGAAGGGGTTGTTTTGGCCGTTCTCGCCTGTGAACTGCTGCGCCAAGGCGTTGGCTTCATCGGCCAGCACCGCGTGGTATTCGGGGTGCTCGGCCACCCATTCACCGGCCAGCACTTCCAAGGCGTCAATCAAAGAATGCGCTTGATGCTTGGCATAGACTTGACAGAAGAAGCGACGAACATCGTCTTGAGAGGGGCTGTACATAGCTCCAGATTGTCAACCAAGAGAATTTCATGACCCAAGCCTTTATTTGTGACGCCATCCGCACTCCCTTTGGCCGCTACGGTGGTGCTTTGAGCAGCGTGCGCACCGACGATTTGGGTGCCATTCCCATCAAGGCCTTGATGGCCCGCAACCCCAGCGTGGACTGGGCGGCCGTCACCGATGTGCTGTATGGCTGCGCCAACCAAGCCGGTGAGGACAACCGCAACGTGGCCCACATGAGCAGCTTGTTGGCGGGTTTGCCCTTGGATGTACCGGGGGCCACGATCAACCGGCTGTGCGGCTCTGGCTTGGATGCAGTGGGCACGGCGGCACGCGCCATCAAAGCGGGCGAAGCAGGCTTGATGATTGCCGGCGGCGTGGAAAGCATGAGCCGTGCGCCCTTCGTGATGCCCAAAGCCGAAACCGCCTTCAGCCGTGCCAACACGGTGTTCGACACCACCATCGGCTGGCGCTTTGTCAACAAGCTGATGAAAGAAAAATACGGCGTGGACGCCATGCCCGAGACGGCCGAGAACGTGGCCACCGACTACAAGATTGAGCGCGAAGCCCAAGACTTGATGGCCATGAACAGCCAACTGCGGGCCGTGGCGGCCATCCAAGCCGGGCACTTGGCGCGTGAAATCTGCCCGGTCACCATCCCCCAGAAAAAAGGCGACCCGCTGCTGGTGAACACCGACGAGCACCCGCGCGAAACCAGCTTGGAAGCGCTGGCCAAACTCAAAGGCGTGGTGCGCCCCGACGGCACGGTGACCGCGGGCAATGCTTCTGGCGTGAACGACGGCGCTTGCGCCTTGCTGCTGGCCAGCGAGGCGGATGCCGCCAAACACGGCCTCACGCCCAAAGCCCGGGTAGTGGGCATGGCCACAGCGGGCGTTGCACCGCGCGTGATGGGCATCGGCCCCGCGCCCGCCACACAAAAGGTGTTGGCCCTCACTGGCCTCTCGCTGGAGCAGATGGATGTGATTGAACTCAACGAAGCTTTCGCCGCGCAAGGCTTGGCGGTGCTGCGGCTGTTGGGCTTGCAAGACGAGGACCCGCGCGTGAATGCTTGGGGCGGCGCGATTGCCTTGGGCCATCCGCTGGGCGCATCTGGCGCTCGATTGGCCACCACCGCCATCAACCGGCTGCACGCCACCGGCGGCCGCTACGCCTTGTGCACCATGTGCATTGGCGTGGGGCAGGGGATTGCGTTGGTGATTGAGCGGGTTTGAATGATCTTTCAGTCAGTTGAGGGAATGTCAGATCGGTAGAGTTGAGCGTGAAACGCCCTGTTGGCCAAATTTTTGACGCTCGACACGCGTTGATTTATGATGTGTATATCTAATGTACATACATCAGGAGTTAACCATGCGTGACGCCGCCATCAATCTGCGGGCACATCCTGAGCAGCGTGACTTGATTGACCAAGCCGCGATGCTGTTGAACAAAAACCGCTCCGACTTCATGTTGGAAGCAGCCTGCGACAAGGCACAAGCAGTGTTGCTCGATCAAGTGTTTTTCAAATTGGACGATGCCAAATTTCAAGAATTCAACGCGCTTCTTGAAGCCCCCATTCAGCCTAACCAGGGACTTGCTCGCCTGCTGGCTGTCAAAACGCCTTGGAAAACGGGCACATGAATCTGAACCATCCCGTTCTGCTGACCCAAGATCACCACGTCAATTCGTTTTCTTGTGGCGAAACTGTTTTAGATGATTGGCTCAAGCGCCGAGCGCTTGCCAACAATATCAGTGGTGCAAGTCGAACTTTTGTGGTGGCTGACGATGACTATCAAGTCATGGGCTATTACGCTTTGGCAGCCGGAGCCGTGACACACCAGGAATCCACCCGGTCCATCCGCCAAAACATGCCCGACCCGGTGCCAGTGATGGTTCTAGCGCGTCTAGCGGTTGATGTTCGCGCACAAGGCATGAAACTGGGTGCGGCATTGCTCCGAGACGCTGTTGAACGTTGCGTGCTCGTCTCGGAAAATGCGGGTGTACGCGCCTTGCTGGTCCATGCCCTTCATGATCAAGCGCGTCAGTTTTATGAATATTACGGCTTCAAGGCGGCACCATCTCACCCCATGACATTGATGTTGCGCATCAATCAGTAACTGGGTGTATTTGCAAGGCCGTTAGTCAATATCGATACCAATGCGGCCTCCAGGTATTCTGGCTTCAAGCAGGTTCACTGCTCCACAAACGCCCGCTCCACCACGAAGTCGCCGGGGGTGGTGGTGTTTCCTTCTTTGAAGTGGCGCTCTTCCAGCAGGGTTTTCAGGCTTTTCAGCATTTCTGGGCTGCCGCACAACATGACGCGGTCGGTTTCGGGGTTGAGCGCTGGCAGGCCGAGGTCGGTGAACAGCTTGCCGCTGTCCATCAGGGCGTTGATGCGGCCTTGGTTGCGAAATGGCTCGCGGGTGACCGTGGGGTAGTAAAGCATTTGGCCGCTGACCATCTCGCCCAACAACTCGTGCTGCGGCAGTTCTTGCGTGAGGTAGTCGTGGTAGGCCAGTTCTTTGACTTCGCGCACGCCGTGCACCAAGATGACTTTTTCAAAGCGCTCGTAGGTTTCGGGGTCGCGGATGACGCTCATGTATGGCGCCAAGCCGGTGCCGGTGCCCAGCAAATACAGGTTCTTGCCGGGCAGCAAATAGTCGATCAGCAGGGTGCCGGTAGGCTTGCGGCCGACGATGATTTTGTCGCTCACTTGGATGTGCTGCAGCCGTGACGTGAGGGGGCCGTCTTGCACCTTGATGCTTAAGAACTCGAGGTGTTCCTCGTAGTTGGCACTCACAATGCTGTAGGCGCGAAGCAGGGGTTTGTCATTGACTTTCAGGCCAATCATGGTGAAGTGGCCGTTGGAAAACCGCAGGGCCTGGTCGCGGGTGGTGGTGAAGCTAAACAGGCGGTCGGTCCAGTGGTGGACGGTTAAAACGGTTTCTTCGTGAAAAGCGCTCATGGCGTGGGGTTTCTTATTTGAAAAAAACAGATTTTAGGTGACCCATTTGGCGGGCTCTGGCGCGGCTGTCCCGCGCAGGATTGACGGCAGGGGGTGTTTGAACGACATTTGCCCCCATGAAAAAAACATTTGAAACCTTTGACGAGGTGGCCCAACACGTGGGCCAAGACGTCGCCATCAGCGATTGGCTGACCATCACCCAAGCGCAGGTGAACCAATTTGCGGATGCCACCCACGACCACCAGTGGATCCACCTCGACCAAGAACGCGCCAAGGCCGGACCCTTTGGCAGCACCATCGCGCATGGCTTCCTGACCTTGTCTTTGTTGCCCTGCATGTTCGAGTCGGCGTTTGAAATTCACCAAACCCGCATGGGCATCAACTACGGTTTGAACAAGGTGCGGTTCACCGCGCCGGTGCCGGTGGGCAGCCGTTTGCGGGGCCACATGCATTTACTGGCCTGTGAAAACATCGAACCGCTGGGCTTGCAAATGACGTGGCAGGTGACGGTGGAGCGCGAGGGCAGCGACAAACCGGTGTGCGTGGCCGAGTCGGTGGTGCGTCAATACGCCTGAGCGGTTCCCTGGTTCAAGGCTTTAAACCGACGCGTTGTTGGGCACGGCAAAGCCTTGTTGCCGCCAAGCTTCGTACACCGTGATGGCCACGGCATTGGACAAATTCAGGCTGCGCTGGCCGTTCAACATGGGCAAACGCATTTTTTGGGTTTCTGGGAAAAAGGCCCGAATATCGGTGGGCAAACCACTGGTTTCCGACCCAAACACCAGCCAATCGCCAGGCTGAAACTGGCAACCGTGCACCGCGTGTTGGCCGTGGGTGGTCAAGGCAAAGCAACGGTTGGGCGCGGGCTGCTCGGCGCTTAAAAATGCTTGCCAACTGGCGTGGCGTTTGACCGTGGCGTACTCGCGGTAGTCCAAACCGGCGCGGCGCATTTGCTTGTCTTCCATGGAAAAACCCAGCGGCTCAATCAGGTGCAAGGCGCAGCCGGTGTTGGCCGCCAAGCGAATGACATTGCCAGTATTGGGTGGGATTTCAGGGTGAACCAGAACGATATTGAACATGGGGAACTCAGTGGCCAAGCGCTGATTGTGGCGGCTCTAAGCCGGTGGCACGGGCCAACACAATGCAATCGACGCTGGACACGCCCGCCGACCGCAAAGCCTCGGTGCAGGCCCGCAAGGTGCTGCCGGTGGTCAGCACATCGTCCACCAACACCACCCGCTGGCCGAGCAATGTTGAAAGGTAGCGTGGGTTGCAAGCCATGGCATGGGTCAGGTTGTGCAGCCGGTCTTCACGGGGCAAAGCTGCTTGTGACGGCGTGTCGCGCAGACGCAGCAAGGCATCGGGCAGGGTTTTGTGCGGCGACAAAGCCCGCGCCAGCAACAGCGATTGGTTGTAGCCGCGCTGTTGCAAGCGCTGGGCCGACAAGGGCACCGGCAACAGCAGATCGGCTTGCTCAACCAACTGTTGGATACCTTCAAGGGTTTGCATTTGAAGAGCCAAAAAACGCACCAAGCCTGCTTCGCCTTGGTATTTGAAGGCGCTGATCAAATCGGACCAAGGCGGTGCATACGGCAGGGCGGCGAGGCAGCGCTGCCAAGGTGGGGGCGCCAACAAACAGCTGACGCAAACGGGCGGTTCGCGGGTGTTGGTGCTGAGAGGACCATGCCCCTGCTTGGAGGATGTCGGCGCGGCTGCCAGCGGCATGGCGCAGCTTGTGCATCGAAGCACCGGCCCGGGCGCGGCATAAAAACACGACACACACAAGGCTTGGGTGGTCCATGTTTCACAGGCTCGGCACAGGCTGGGCCAAGACCATGGCTTGGTGAAAGTCTGATGGCTTGACCAGCTTCGGTATGCTTTGCGGATGAAATTCATGCCGTCAATATAGGGACCAACTTCGCTCATGAGTGTGATCCCTGCATCCGAAAACAGTGACCCGTTGCCACCGCTGGACGCTTTGGCCAGTCAGCATGTGTCCCTGAAAGCCAGCCGCGCTGGTCAACCTTGGTTGCACAATGAAGTGGCACGGCGCATGTCGCAACGACTGGCGTTGATTCGTCATCCGGTTCAACATTGGGTGCACTGGGCACCGCGCACAGGGGGCTTGGCATCGCAAGATTTGTTGGAAAGTATTTTTGCCAAAGCCAATTGCACTTTGGTGCAAAGCCAAGCAGCAGACGTGGTGTGGGCGAGTCAAGCCCTGCAACGTCCTTGGTGGCGGCGATGGGTGGGACCGCAGCGCTGGTTTGGGCTGTCAACCGATCAAGCCGCGGACATGCTCTGGTCCAACATGGGTTTGCACATGCAAGCCAACCCAGCGCAATGGATGACGCAGTGGGCCAGCAGCTTGAACCCAGCTGGTTTTGTGATGTTTTCCTGTTTGGGGCCCGACAGCTTGTGCGAGTTGCGCCAGCTCTATGCCATCTTGGGCTGGCCTGCGCCCAGCCACGATTTCACCGACATGCACGATTGGGGCGACATGCTGCTGAGTTCGGGTTTTGCAGCGCCCATCATGGACATGGAGCGCATCACGCTCACCTACGAAACACCAGAAGCTTTGCTGAATGAATTGCGCAGCTTGGGACGCAACCTGAACCCACAGCGGTTCAGTGCTTGCCGGGGTCGGGATTGGCTCAATCAACTGCACCGGCAGCTCCGAGCCAAGCTCTCTGACTCGGCGCATGGTGGTCGTTTGGCGCTGACCTTCGAAGTGATTTATGGCCATGCTTTTAAAGCCCCCACACGCTTGGCTGTCAAACCGGAGACACAGGTGAGCTTGGCGCAAATGAAAGCCCAACTCAAACGCGGCTGATGCATGGTTTTTCGGGAATGTATTTCTCAAAACAACATGGGACCCCACAAGGGTGCAGGGGCTTTTCCACTTGTTGTTAGGGTCATGCAAGCTAGTTGTCAGATTCCCCTCAGTGCTCCGTTGCTAGAATCTGCCAGTTAAGCGGCAAGACTTTTTCTGTTGACTCTTTACAAACATGATGAACAACATTTACAAAAAATTGGAAACTGCATCTTTGGCACTGGCTGCCTATGGTGCAACCGCAGCTTGGGCTGTCAACGATTTGCCTGGCGGCCCTGCGGTCAACCAGTTGAATTTGCATCCGCCAGTCACCAAAATTGCCGAGCAGCAAGTTTGGCTGCACTGGTTCATGTTGATCATTTGCACGGTGATTTTCGTGGCTGTGTTTGGCGTGATGTTCTATTCCATCTTCAAGCACCGCAAATCCTTGGGTCACAAGCCCGCTTCTTTCCACGAGTCAGTCAAAGTGGAAATCGCTTGGACCGTGGTGCCCTTCATTATCGTTATCTTGATGGCGCTGCCAGCCACCAAAGCGGTGGTGGCCAGCAAAGACACCTCCAATGCCGATCTCACCATCAAAGCCACTGGCTACCAGTGGAAATGGGGGTATGACTACATCAAGGGCGAGGGTGAAGGCATTGGCTTTATCTCCAGCTTGGACGAGAAGCAACGTGCCATGTCTGACAGCGGCAAGCCTGAGCCCACCGACGACTACCTGCTGAAAGTAGACAACCCGATGGTGGTGCCAGTGGGCAAAAAAATCCGCATCATCACCACCTCCAACGATGTGATTCACTCGTTTGCTGTCAACTCGTTTGGCATCAAGCAAGACGCCATCCCTGGTTTTGTGCGCGACACCTGGTTCCGCGCAGAAAAAACCGGTGATTTCCGCGGCCAATGCCAAGAACTGTGTGGCAAAGAACACGCCTACATGCCCATCCACGTGAAAGTGGTGAGCGCTGAGGAATACACCGCATGGGTGGCAGACCAAAACAAAAAAATGGCCGCCAAACAAGACGACCCCAACAAAGTTTGGACGTTGGCTGAGCTGACTGCCAAGGGCAGCAAGGTTTACGAGGCCAACTGCCAATCTTGTCACCAAGCCACCGGCCAGGGCATGGGCCCCATCAAGGGTCTTGATGGTGCTGCTGTGGTGTTGGATGCCGACAGCTCCAAACAAATCAATGTCTTGCTCAATGGCCAAAACAACCTGACCATGCCTGCTTGGAAACAACTGAGCGACACCGAAATTGCTGCTGTGATCAGTTACACCAAAAACAATTGGTCCAACAAAACCGGCCAGTTGGTGCAACCCGCCGAAGTGCGTGCAGCCCGTCAGTAAACCCAACGATATCTAAGGAACAACCATGAGCGCAGTTCTCGATCCCCACGGCCACGGGGCCGCAGACCACGGGCATGACGATCACCACGGTGCACCGCACGGATGGCGTCGTTGGGTTTATGCCACCAACCATAAAGACATTGGCACGCTTTATTTGCTGTTTGCCTTCACCATGTTCATCATCGGTGGCGTCTTGGCGTTGCTGATTCGCGCCGAGTTGTTCCAGCCCGGTTTGCAATTGGTCAACCCCGAATTGTTCAACCAATTCACCACCATGCACGGCTTGATCATGGTGTTCGGCGCCATCATGCCTGCCTTCGTGGGCTTTGCCAACTGGATGATTCCGTTGCAAATTGGCGCTTCAGACATGGCCTTTGCCCGGATGAACAATTTCAGCTTTTGGCTGATGATTCCCGCCGCCCTCATGCTGGCGGGTTCCTTCTTCATGCCCGGCGGCGCACCCGCCACAGGCTGGACCATTTATGCACCACTGACCCTGCAAATGGGCCCGTCCATGGATGCCAGCATCTTGGCGTTGCATTTGTTGGGTGCCAGTTCCATCATGGGTTCGATCAACATCATCGTCACCATCTTGAACATGCGTGCCCCTGGCATGACACTGATGAAGATGCCCATGTTCGTATGGACATGGCTCATCACTGCTTATTTGCTGATCGCTGTGATGCCTGTGTTGGCTGGCGCCATCACCATGGTGCTCACCGACCGTCATTTCGGCACCACCTTCTTCAACCCTGCCGGTGGCGGTGACCCTGTCATGTTCCAGCACATCTTCTGGTTCTTTGGTCACCCCGAGGTGTACATCATGATTTTGCCGGCCTTTGGCATCATCAGCCAGATCGTGCCTGCTTTCTCGCGCAAACGTTTGTTTGGCTACGCCTCCATGGTTTATGCCACATCCTCCATCGCTATCTTGTCCTTCATTGTGTGGGCGCACCACATGTACACCACGGGCATGCCGGTCACGGGCCAATTGTTCTTCATGTACGCCACCATGCTCATCTCTGTGCCCACGGGCGTGAAGGTGTTCAACTGGATTGCCACCATGTGGAAGGGTTCCATGACCTTTGAAACTCCCATGCTGTTTGCTGTGGGTTTCATCTTTGTGTTCACCATGGGTGGCTTCACTGGTTTGATTTTGTCCATGGCCCCCATCGACTTGCAACTGCAAGACGGTTATTACGTGGTGGCCCATTTCCACTATGTGTTGGTGGCTGGTTCTTTGTTCACCATGTTCGCTGGTTATTACTACTGGTCGCCCAAGTGGACGGGCGTGATGTACAACGAAACACGCGGCAAGATTCACTTCTGGTGGACCCTGATTTCTTTCAACGTCACCTTCTTCCCAATGCATTTCTTGGGTCTGGCCGGTATGCCTCGTCGCTATGCTGACTACCCCATGCAATTTGCCGACTTCAATGCCTGGGCTTCGTTTGGTGCCTTTGCCTTTGGTTTTGCGCAGGTGTATTTCTTCTTCTTCATTGTGTTGCCCACCATGCGCGGTCAAGGTGAAAAGGCAGCGCAACGCCCTTGGGAAGCTGCTGAAGGTTTGGAGTGGGAAGTGCCTTCCCCAGCGCCTTTCCACACTTTCGAGAACCCACCCAAACTCAATGCTGATGCGAATCGCATAGTTGCTTAAGTGGTTTCAACGAAAAGAATGTCATGAGATTGCGCCAAAACAATTTATTGATGCTGCGAAAACTGACGGTGGTGGCCTTGGGCATGTTCGCCTTTGGCTATGCCCTCATACCCATTTACAAACACATTTGTGAGATGACCGGCATCAATATTTTGGCGCTAGGCGAAAAAGAGTTGCCAGGCTCTGGCAATGCGCGTTTGTCCAAGGCCGACAACAGCCAGATCGACACCAGCCGCACCATCACCGTGGAATTTGATGCCAACGCCAGAGGTCCTTGGCAATTCAAACCCATGCAAAGTTCTGTGCAGGTGCACCCTGGGCAACTGATGTCAGTCATGTACGAATTTCAAAACGTGCAAGACCGTTCCATGTCAGCCCAAGCCATTCCCAGCTACGCGCCCAGTGAAGCCTCAGCCCATTTCAACAAGATGGAATGTTTTTGCTTCAACCAATACACCTTGGCGCCAGGCGAGAAAAAACAATGGCCGGTGGTGTTCGTGATTGACCCCAAGCTGTCGAAAAGCGTCAATACCATCACCTTGTCCTACACATTCTTTGAAGTGGGCAGCAAAACACCTGCCGCCCCTGGGAGCAAGGTTTCGGCTGTGTCCGTGAGTGGTGAAGGCGTATGAACGACCAGTTGGCGCAGCCTGTTGTGGTGGTCAAGCGTCCTTTGTGGCGCTCCATCGTCGCGGTTGCTTGGTCTTTCATCGGTATTCGAAAAAACAGTGAATTTCAAGAAGACCTGTCGCACATCACCCCCTTGCATGTTCTGGGTGTGGGCTTGGTGGCAGGTTTGTTGTTTGTGATCGGGTTGATCGTTGTCGTCAACTTGGTGGTTGCGAAATAAAAGGAGTCGATTGATGAGCAGCTCAGCACATGGCGCAAAGCCGTATTACTATGTCCCAGAACCTTCGCGCCACCCTGCGTTTGCGTCCTTTGGTTTGTTCTTCGTTATCTTGGGTGCAAGCCAGTGGATGAATGATGTCAGCTGGGGCAAATATTCACTTTTTGCTGGCTTGGCCATTTGGTTGTTTGTCTTGTTCCAGTGGTTCAGCGACGCTATCCATGAAAGTGAAAGCGGCAAATTTGGTCGCAAAATTGATCTGTCTTACCGCTGGAGCATGAGCTGGTTCATCTTCTCTGAAGTGATGTTCTTCGGCGCCTTCTTCTCTGCTTTGTGGTGGGCGCGGGCGCACTCGGTGCCCGAGCTTGGTAATGTCGAGCATGCCTTGCTGTGGCCCGATTTCAAAGCGGTCTGGCCCAGTGTGGCAGCCGGCGCTACCGCATCTCCTGGCGGCATCGTCGAGCCTTTCCAAACCATGACGCCTTTTTGGCTGCCCACCATCAACACCGCTTTGTTGTTGAGCTCAGGCGTGACCTTGACCATTGCACACCATGCATTGCTTGAGGACAACCGCTCCAAAACCATTCAATTCATGTGGCTGACTGTCTTGTTGGGCGTGATTTTCTTGGTCGTTCAAGGCTACGAGTACTATCATGCCTACGTCGATTTGAATTTGAAGCTGACATCAGGTGTCTATGGCTCAACCTTCTTCATGTTGACAGGTTTCCATGGCTTTCACGTGCTTGTGGGCATGCTGATGCTGTTGTTTGTGACGCTGCGTTTGCAAAAAGGTCACTTCTCATCCAGCAACCATTTTGGTTTTGAAGGCGCTGCTTGGTATTGGCACTTCGTGGATGTGGTGTGGTTGGGTTTGTACATCTTGGTCTACTGGATCTGATTGAATCATTCAACACAAAAGGGCCGCGTTTGCGGCCCTTTTCGTTCTCAAGTTGAGACGGATGATTGTCCGAGTTGGCCCCTTCAAGCAGCAGGCTTGAGGGGAATACCTGTGGGTTGAAGCCAACCCATTTTCCAACTGAGCAAAATACACAGGAACAAAACAATGGAGATGCCGACCCGAAACGCCAAAGCACGCATCATGCGCTGCGTTTTGGGCGCGCCTTCATCTTCCCCGCGCATCATGAAAAACAACGCGGTGGCCAAAGCGGCCAACACACCCAAAAAAAACACAGCAATCAAAATAGTCATGGGAGCCATTATCCAGTGAGTTCAAGCCAGAACCAGCACCAACCGGGGAATGCCACTTGGCGACGCGTTGTCGTTGCTGTAGCGGCGCTGGCTGGCGTGCTGATCACCTTCAACCTGGGGCAGTGGCAGCTGTCCCGTGCACAAGCCAAACTGGGCCTGCAAGCCAGCATCGAAGCTCAAGCCTTGCAAGCCCCATTGAGTGCTCCAGATTTTTTGCAACAACCCACGCTGTGGCAGCAAGTGCACCGACCCGTTCAACTGGAAGGTCAATGGTTGCCCGACCAAACTGTTTATTTGGACAACCGCAACCACCATGGGAAAGCGGGCTATTGGGTCATGACGCCTTTGCGCTGGGCGCCAGGGCAAGTGGCTTGGGTTCAAAGGGGCTGGGTTCAACGTGATCCTGTCGATCCTCGCAAAGTGCCCAGCATTGAGACACCGCCAGCGCTGGTGACCGTTCAGGGCAAGGTGGCCGCCCCTTTGTCCCAGATGGTGCAATTGGCTGCTGGCGAGACCTCAGCACAATCCCTGCCACGGATACAGGCTAATTTGGACATGGTTCAGATGCAAGCCTTGGTCACCGACAATGTGGCCGGTATCTTGATTCAAACTGGCGAAGCTTCAGAAGGCTTGCGGCGTGATTGGCCGGTGGTGGCTTCAAGTGCCGATAAAAACAAGGGCTATGCGTTCCAATGGTTTGCCTTGTGCGCCTTGATCGCGGGTCTGTACCTCTGGTTTCAATGGATTCAACCTCTGAAGCATGCAAAACAAACAAACTGATGCCCATGAACCCCATGCTTTGAGCATGACGGTCTACGATCTGCCTGACCCGGCTGCAGCGGCCAACGAAGATGCAGGCCGCACAACCGCCGGTCGCTTGCGCATGCTCTTGGTTTTATTGATCTGCGCCTCGCCTGTGCTTGCGTCTTACTTCACTTTTTACGTGCTTCGACCAGACAGCATCAAAAGTTTTGGCGAACTCATCATGCCAGTCAAGTCCATCCCTGCCTTGCAAGCCCAAGATTTGAAAGGCACGGCTGTGTCTTTACAAAGTTTGAAAGGTCAGTGGTTGTTGGTGAGCGTGGCACCCGCTGCTTGTGATGAGGCTTGTCAGCAAAACCTGTATTTGCAGCGGCAGATACGTGCAACCTTGGGGCGGGAAAAGGAGCGTACCGATTGGGTTTGGCTCATCAGTGATGATGCCCAAGTCAACCAACAGGTGTTGCCGGGCTTGACTGAAGCTGTGGTCTTGCGTGTTCCGGAGTCTGCCATTGCCCAATGGTTGACGCCGCAAACAGGTCAAGCGTTGCAAGATCATTTGTACTTGGTGGACCCTCACGGTGATTGGATGATGCGTTTCCCAGCCAAGCTTCAATCTGATCAAGCGCCCAAATTGCGCCGCGATTGGGAGCGCTTATTGCGAGCTGCTGTTTCATGGGACCAGCCAGGACGTTGACACCATGGATGAAGTCGCCTTGATCAATATTGCGCCAATTGCCAAACTCTTGTTGATGGCGCTGTTGTTGGTTATGGGCCCGCTGGCTTGGGTCTGGCTCAAACATCGGCATTCTGAAAAACCGCAACGTGTTCGGCAGTTGACCTTGCTCACGCTGTTCCTCACGTTTGACTTGATTTTGTTCGGATCCTTCACCCGACTAACCGATTCCGGCTTGGGGTGTCCTGACTGGCCCGGCTGTTATGGATTTGCAAGCCCCATTGGCGCGAAGGAAGCGATTGCCCAAGCGCAGGCAGCCATGCCCACAGGCCCAGTCACGTGGGGTAAAGCTTGGATAGAAATGATCCACCGCTACTTGGCCATGATGGTGGGTGTGCTGATCCTGACCTTGGCTATTTTTTCTTGGCGCACCGAGCGAACGTTTTGGGGTTGGCCCACGCTCAGCCTGATTTGGGTTTGTGTGCAAGGGGCTTTTGGTGCTTTCACGGTGACCATGAAACTCTTTCCCGCCATCGTCAGCTTGCATTTATTGGGCGGCATGATGCTGGCCGTTTTTCTAACACTGCAGTTGGTTCGCCAGCGACATTCGCCTTGGACGGAAACTCGACGCCCCTTGCCCACCATGGTGTTTGCGTTGGTGGTGGTGACGGCATTGTTTTTGATTCTTCAAATCTTGTTGGGGGCTTGGGTCAGCAGCAACTACGCTGTGATGGCTTGCAACACCTACCCCGACTGTCAGGGCGTCTGGTGGCCGGATATGAACTTTGAAAAGGGTTTTGAGCTTTGGCGACCTTTGGGCATGGACGCTTCCGGCGCAGCCCTGCCATTCCAAGCCTTGACGGCCATACACATGGTGCACCGTTGGCACGCTGTTTGGGTGGTGTTGCTCTTGGTCATGGTGGCCATCGCTTTGTCTTCTCACGGCTTCAAGCGGCAATCCTTGTTGTTGACGGCATTGGTGGTGCTGCAATTCATCACGGGCGTGAGCAATGCGGTGCTGGGTTGGCCCATGACCGCTGCCCTGTTGCACACGGGTGCAGCGGTTTCCATGTTGGTCTTGCTCAGTTGGGTTTTGGGCGTCACGCAAGCCGAAAATCCAAAGAACATTGCCACCACTTTTTCCAGGTCCATGCTATGAAAACATTGTCGGCCTTTATGCCTGTGCGTTGGCAGCAGTTCAATGCACTGACCAAGCCTCGCGTGATTCAATTGATTGTGTTTTGTGCACTGATTGGCATGGTGTTGGCAGTGCCAGGGGTTCCGACATGGTCTGAAGTTCAATTGGGCCTGATCGCCTGCTTGGGCATCTGGTTTGTTTCAGGCGCAGCAGCAGCCTTCAATTGCATTGTGGAAAAGGCCATTGACGCTCGCATGAAACGCACCTCATGGCGGCCCACGGCCAAAGGCGAGTTGAGCGACCGAGACACTTTGCTGTTTTCAGCTGTGTTGTGTTTGCTGGGTTCAGCCATTTTGTACATCTGGGTGAACCCACTCACCATGTGGCTGACCTTTGCCACGTTTGTGGGTTATGCGGTCATCTACACCGTCATCTTGAAGCCACTCACGCCGCAAAACATCGTCATCGGTGGCGCATCGGGTGCCATGCCTCCGGTGTTGGGTTGGGCCGCGATAACAGGCGATGTAGGCCCTGAAGCCCTCATCTTGTTCCTCATCATTTTCTTGTGGACACCTCCACATTTTTGGGCGTTGGCGCTCTACCGCGTCGAGGACTACCGCAAATCGGGCTTGCCCATGTTGCCCGTCACCCACGGCAACGAATTCACCCGCTTGCAAATCTTGCTCTACACCTTCGTGTTGCTGGCAGCGTGTTTGATGCCGTTTGTCTACCGCATGAGCGGCTGGTTCTACCTTATCAGCGCCTTGATTTTGAGCCTGATGTTTTGCTGGTATGGCTGGAAGCTGTGGCGCGAATACTCTGATGACTTGGCCCGCAAAACCTTCCGCTTCTCTCTGATACACCTGAGCTTGCTGTTTGCTGCTTTGCTGATTGACCATTATTTGCCGGGGCTGGCATGAATTTCAGACGAATACTGTTGGTGACAACTTGCGCCTTGTTTTTGCAGGCTTGTGCGCCTGATAAGCCCACTTTCAAAGCCATTGATTTGACCGGTGCTGATTATGCGCAAGGCTTTCAACTGAAGGATCAGTTTGGTCAAGTGCGGACTTTGGCTGATTTCAAAGGGCAGGTGGTGGTGGTTTTCTTTGGTTTTACCCAGTGCCCCGATTTTTGCCCCACCACCCTTAGCGAATGGGTGCAGGTCAAGAAAGCCTTGGGTGAGAACAGTCAAAAACTGCAGGCCGTGTTCATCACGGTTGACCCAGAGCGTGACACGCCCGAGGTGCTGAAAGACTACATGGCCAACTTTGATCCCAGTTTTTTGGCGTTGATTCCGTCCATGGATGAATTGCCAGCACTGGCCAAGAGTTACAAGATCTATTACAAAAAAGTGCCTGGTCCCACGCCGACCAGTTACACCATGGACCACCAAGCCGGTACCTATATTTACGACACTGAAGGACGCTTGCGTTTGTATGCCCGCTATGGCTTGGGCCCCGTTGCTGTGGCGGAAGACATTGGCAAATTGCTGAAATAAAAAAACCGCTTGGTCTGCAGGGCAGGCAAGCGGTTTCAAGGGCAGAGCTTCACGCCCCGGCCACAGTGAGTTTTTTTAAGCGTATTCCAACAAAGCGGTTTTCATTTTCTTCATGGCCGCCACTTCAATTTGGCGGATGCGCTCGGCACTCACGCCGTATTCCGCAGCCAACTCGTGCAGCGTCATGCCGCCCGAATTGTCGTCATTCACTTTGAGCCAACGCTCTTCGACGATGCGACGGCTGCGAGCATCCAACACCTCTAGTGCTTGGCTGATGCCATCACTGGACATCAGGTCGCGTTGGTGCGCTTCGATCATGGCCGTGGGTTCGTGCTGCACATCGGCCAAGTAGGCGATGGGGCCAAACGCGTCTTCACCGTCGTCGCTGGGGCTGGGGTCGAGCAAGACATCGCCACCGGCCATGCGGGCTTCCATCTCAATCACCTCTTCGCGTTTGACATTGAGTTCTTTGGCCACGCTGTCGATTTGCGCGTCACTCAAAGTGTCGCGCGTCATGGTGCTGCGGTCTTCACCGGCGTCTGCTCGGAAGCCTTGCTTTTTCGAACGCAGGTTGAAAAACAATTTGCGCTGCGCCTTGGTGGTGGCGAGCTTGACCATGCGCCAGTTTTTGATGATGTACTCGTGAATTTCGGCCTTGATCCAGTGCATGGCGTAACTCACCAAGCGCACACCGTGGGCCGGGTCGAAGCGTTTCACCGCTTTCATCAGGCCGACATTGCCTTCTTGAATCAGGTCAGCATGGGGCAGGCCATAACCGGCGTATTGGCGAGAAATAGACACCACCAAGCGCAGGTGCGACAAAATCAATTTGCCAGCTGCTTCCAAGTCATTGTTTTCTTTGAGTTTTTTGGCAAATTCTTGCTCTTGCTCCAGGGTCAGCATGGGCAAGCGGTTCACCGCCGAGATGTAGGCGTCCAGATTACCCAAGGGGGGCAGCAAGGCCCAAGGATTGGCCGCAACCTGCCCAGCTGCGGGGGTGGTCAACATCAACGTAGGCATCAATGGCTCCTGTCCAAATCAGTCATAACCCTTATATTAGCACTCTCTGAATCGGAGTGCCAAAATTTGATTAAAAGAATACTTTACGTTAATTAGTGACGGGCGCGAGGAAGTCAAGTCTGGAACCTGATTTCCTCTCGCAACGGGATTCAGGCGATCAGCGCTTGGGCAAACTCATCGGCGCTGAAGGCCTGCAAGTCTTGCAGTTGCTCGCCAATGCCAATGAAATAAACAGACAGCGGTTTATCGGCGCTGCGTTGCGCCGCCCACAGCGCGATAGCTGCCAGCACCCCACCTTTGGCGGTGCCGTCGAGTTTGGTGACGATCAGCCCGGTCAGGCCCAGCGTGTCGTCAAATGCTTTCACCTGCGCCAAGGCGTTTTGGCCGGTGTTGCCATCGATCACCAACAGCACTTCGTGCGGCGAGGTGTCGTCGGCTTTTTGCAGCACACGTTTGATTTTTTTCAGCTCTTCCATCAGGTGCACCTGGGTGGGCAAACGCCCAGCGGTGTCCACCAACACCACATCACGACCCCGGGCTTTCCCCGCTGTGACCGCGTCAAAACTCACCGCAGCCGGGTCGCCATGGTCTTGGCTGATGATGTCGACCTGGTTGCGGTCGGCCCAGACCAGCAACTGTTCTTTGGCAGCCGCGCGAAACGTATCCGCAGCGGCCAACAACACACTGGCACCAGCATCGTTCAAATGCCTGGTGAGCTTGCCAATCGAGGTGGTTTTACCGGCACCATTCACCCCTGCCACCATGATGACCGTGGGTTTGTGCTGGTCCAGTCGCATTTCACCTTCCAGTGGGCGCAATAGGTCGGCCAGCACCAGCACCAACATAGCTTTCACATCAGCAGGGTCTTTGCTGCCAGCCGCTTTCACTTTTTGTTTCAACGCTTGCAACACATGTTGGGTGGCGGCCATGCCAGCGTCGGACATCAGCAAGGCCGATTCGAGTTCTTCATACAGTGCGTCATCAATCACCTTGCCGCCGAACACCCCGGCAATGCTGCTGCCGGTGCGCTGCAAGCCACTGCGCAAGCGGCCCAACCAAGCTTGACTGGCCACTTGGGCGGCTTGGCTGCTGGGAGCCGGGGAGGGCGCAGGGGTTTTTCGCTTGAACAAACTGAACATGAGACGGGAGGTTCCTAGAATGCAGGCAGCTTGCAAGATCGCAAGCCTATGAACAAGTCATTCTATGAAACCCCATTTTTCGTTTGTGCTGCGCCATTTTTTCAGCGGCGTTTTGTTGATTGGCTCGGCGCTGCAGGCCCCCGCTGCTTTGGCGCAAAGCTTGCAAGAGTTCACCTTGGCCAATGGCATGCGCGTCATCGTCAAAGCCGACCCCAAAGCCCCGACCGCAGTGCACATGGTCTGGTTGCGGGTGGGCTCCATGGACGAGGTGGATGGTGTCTCGGGCGTGGCCCACGTGCTGGAACACATGCTGTTCAAAGGTTCGCCCACGGTGAAGCCGGGTGAGTTTTCACGCCGCGTGGCTGCCATGGGTGGGCGCGAAAACGCCTTCACCAACCGAGACTACACCGGCTACTTCCAACAAATTCCAGCCAACCGCTTGCCCGACGTGATGCGTTTGGAAGCCGATCGGTTTGTCAACAACCAATGGCCGGATGACGAATTCACGCGTGAACTCGAAGTGGTGAAAGAAGAACGCCGCATGCGCACCGACGACGTGCCGCGCATGCAACTCTATGAACTGCTTAACGCCACACAGTTCACCACCTCGCCTTACCGCCGCCCGGTGGTGGGCTGGATGAACGACTTGGACGCCATGAAGCCGCAAGATGCGCGGGACTTTTACAAGCGCTGGTATGTGCCCGCCAATGCCGCTGTGGTCATCGTTGGGGATGTGAATCTGGCCCAAGTGAAGAAATGGGCCGAAGAGATTTATGGCCGAATTCCAGCGGGCAAAGTGCCCGAACGCAAACCACGCCTTGAGCCCGAGCAAACCGGCACCCGCCGCGTGCAAGTGAAAGCTCCCGCAGAACAAGCTTATGTGGTGCTGTCTTGGAAAGTGCCGGGCTTCAAAGCCTTTGACAACGAATCCAGCACCCAAGACGCCTTGGCCCTGACCATGTTGTCCGCCGTGCTGGATGGTTATGCAGGGGCGCGGCTTGACCGAGCCTTGGCGCAAGGCGACGACCGCATTGCTGACAGCGTGGGGGCGTCCAATGGCTTGACCGGTCGTGGGCCGCAAACCTTCAGCTTGGAAGGCATCCCTGCCAAAGGCAAAACCACCGAGCAACTGGAAGCTGCATTGCGTGCTCAAGTGGCCCGCATTGCCAAAGAGGGCGTGAACGAGGCCGAGATGCGCCGCGTCAGGGCGCAGTGGTTGGCTTCCAACATTTACCAGCGTGACTCGCTGTTCAACCAAGCGCGTGAAATCGGCACTTACTGGGTAGAAGGCTTGCCCCCTGACACTTCCGAACGTCTGATCGAGCGCTTGGCAGCCGTCACGCCCGAGCAAATTCAGAAAGTGGCGCAAACCTATTTCGGCGATGACAACCTGACGGTGGCCACCTTGCTGCCGCAGTCTGGGCCTCGACCGGGGTTTCGCAAACCGCCGCCTGGTGCGCGGCATGGTGGGGAGGGCGCACGATGAAACGCTTTTTATTCGCGCTCAGCATGGTGTTCTTGCACAGCACCGCCAGCGCAGGCATCCCCATCCAACACTGGACCTTGGACAACGGCGCCAAGGTGTATTTGGTGGAAGTACCGGGCTTGCCCATGGTGGACATGCAAGTGGAGTTTGATGCGGGCAGCCGTCGTGATGGCGGCTTCAATGGTTTGTCGAGTGCCACCGCCAGCATGATGGCCAAAGGCGTGAAAGCACTGGGTAACCAAGCTGCCATGGACGAGAACGCTTTGGGCGAAGCCTGGGCCGATCTGGGTGCCCAGGTGAATGCCTCATCCTCCAGTGACCGCATGAGCTTGTCCTTGCGCAGCCTGACCCGCCCCGAGTTGTTGGACGCGGCGGTGGCTTTGGCAGCGCGTCAAATGGCGCATCCCAGCTTTCCCAATGCCATCTGGCAAAACGAGCGTGAACGCTGGGTGGCCAGCATCAAGGAGGCCAACACCAAACCAGCCACCCTGGCCAACCGGGCTTACAACAAAGCCTTGTTCGGCGACCATCCCTATGGTGCCGAAGTGGACGAGGCCAGTTTGCTCCGCATCGACACCGCGCTGATGGCGAAGTTTCATGCCGACCATTTCAAACCCTGCATGGCCAAGGTCAGCGTCGTGGGTGCGCTCAACCGCGCCCAGGCGCAAGAAAGAGTGAAGCAGCTTTTGCAGCATTTACCCGTGGAAGCCGCTTGCCCCGTGTTGCCAAGCTTGCCGGAAGTACAGCCCTTGAAGCAGGCACAAACCTTGAAAGTACCGTTTGAATCGGCGCAAGCCCATGTGTTCATTGGGCAGCCCGGCATTGCGCGTGAGCACCCAGACTTTTTAGCGCTCACGGTGGGCAACTACGTTTTGGGTGGCGGCGGCTTCGTGTCACGCCTGACCGAGCAGGTGCGTGAAAAGCGCGGCCTGAGTTACAGCGTCTACAGCTATTTCGGCGCTTGGCAACAAGCGGGCCCGTTCACCGTGGGCTTGCAAACCCGCCCCGATCAGGCTCAGCAAGCGGTGCAAGTGGCCACCGACGTGGTGGCCGAGTTTGTGAAAGCTGGTCCCACCGACAAAGAGTTGAAAGCCGCCAAAGACTTTCTGATTGGTGGCTTTGCGCTGCGCTTGGACAGCAACCGCAAGCTGATGGACAACCTGAGCAACATCGCTTGGTACAACCTGCCACTCGACTACCTTGACACCTGGACCGCGCAAGTGGACAAGCTCAGCGCCAAAGACATTCAGCAAGCCTTTGCCCGCAACCTGCAACCCGAGCGCATGGTCACCGTCATCTTGGGTGCGCAGCCTTGACCAAGGGTGAGGTCCGCATCATTGGCGGCCAATGGAAGCGCAGCAAACTGCCGCTGGCCAAGGTCGAGAATCTGCGACCCACCCCGGACCGGGTGCGCGAAACCTTGTTCAATTGGCTGGGCCAAGACCTCTCTGGTTGGCATTGCGCCGATGTGTTTGCGGGCACCGGCGCATTGGGTTTTGAAGCCGCGTCACGCGGTGCGGCCGCCGTGGTTTTGTGCGAGTCCAACAGCGCTTGCGTGGAAGCCATGGCCAAAAGCCAAGCCAAGCTCGGGGCCACACAAATGCGCATTCAACGCGGCGACGGTTTGGCCTTGCTGCGCCAATCAGTGCCCAACAGCCTCGACCTGATCCTGCTGGACCCGCCCTACGATTTCCCGCAGTACGACAAGATGCTCAGCATCGCGCAAGCCTGCATCAAACCCAGCGGTTGGGTGTATTTGGAAGCGGGTAAAGCTTGGGCCGAAGCCGAGCTGCTGGCGCTGGGTTGGACCCTGAAACGCCATTTGAAAGCTGGCGCTGTGCATGCCCACTTGTTGCAGAGGGCGGCATAATGCCCCGCACCCCCTTGCACAAGGACTGTCCATGAGCCACGTGATCGCGCTGTACCCCGGCACCTTCGACCCCATCACCTTGGGACACGAAGACATCGTGCGCCGCGCCGCCGCCATGTTTGACGAAGTGGTGATCGCCGTGGCCCGCGCCCACCACAAAAAAACCATGTTCAGCCTGGACCAGCGCGTGGACATGACCCGCCAAGCCCTGGCTGATTGCCCGAATGTGCGGGTGGAAACCTTTGAAGGCTTGGTGATTGAGTTTGCCCAGGCGATTGGTGCCCGCACCATGGTGCGCGGCATCCGCTCCATGACCGACTTTGATTACGAATTTCAGCTGGCTGGCATGAACCGCCGACTGGCACCTGGCATTGACTCGGTGTTTTTAAACACCTTGGATGTGCACCAGTGCATCTCCAGCACCTTGGTACGCGAGATCGCCACCTTGGGCGGTGATGTGGCGCAATTTGTGTCACCAGCGGTTTTTAGTTTCATGCAAGCCCACTTGGGTGCCCAAACTTAAGGTGAACACATGGCTTTGATGATCACCGACGAGTGCATCAACTGCGATGTGTGCGAGCCCGAATGTCCGAACGACGCCATTTATATGGGTGTCAGCATTTATGAAATCGACCCGCATAAGTGCACCGAATGCGTCGGCCACCACAACGAGCCACAGTGCGTTCAGGTGTGCCCGGTGGCTTGCATTCCGCTGAACCCTGAGCATGTCGAGAGCCAAGACACGCTGTGGGCCAAGTATCGGGTGTTGCAGATCCAAGCCGGGCGCACGGTTTAAGCCTTATTCCGCTACGCTGCGCTTGGTTTTTTTCTGAGCGGTTTTCTTGCTCTTCTTTTTCTTCTTCTTGGCGGGTGGTTCGGTTTCGCCGATCATGTCAGCAGCTTGTGCTTTGAACGCGGCCACTTTCTTCGGCTTGGCTAATGTGGCTTGCTCGTCGCAGGCTTGCATTTGGCCGCCGCGTTCGCATTGCAGCGATGGCGGCTCATTTTTGGCCTTGGCCACGGCGGGCAGAGGCGTGGCCAGACACAGGCTAAGCAGCGCCAGGCTCAGGGCCTGGGGGAGGTTGAGGTGTTTCATGCGATGCGCCTTCCTTGGTTGGAACGGCCGCCGCCGGTCTTGGCGGTTTGGGCCTGGGCGGCTTGCTGGTGTGCACTTGTTGGGTGGCTTTCACCATGTCGCCGCTCACCATCCAAGGTACGGCCAACAGGCTTCTATCGATGCAAGTGTCAATCACTTTTCGCTGTTCTGGTGCAGGCTTCTTCAAAACCCAGTGAACCACTTCCGACTTGACACCGGGGTGGCCAATGCCTAGGCGCAGTCGCCAATAGGCATCGCTGCCCAACTGGGCGTGGATGTCGCGCAAACCGTTGTGTCCGGCATGGCTGCCGCCCAATTTCAGCTTGGCTTCACCCGGCACCACGTCCAGTTCGTCGTGCACCACCATGATTTGCGCGGGTTCGATTTTGTAAAACCGCGCCAACGAAGCCACAGCCTTGCCAGACAGGTTCATGAAGGTGGCAGGCTTCAACAGCCACAGGGTGTCGCTTTGCAGGGTGGTGCGGGCCACCCAGCCATGGTGGTTTTTGTCCGGCTGCAACTGAACCTTCAGTTGCTGGGCCAATTGATCGATCCACCAGAACCCCGCGTTGTGGCGGGTGTCTTCGTATTCAGTGCCCGGGTTGCCCAGGCCGACAAACAGTTTGATCATGGTGGGGGATTATCCGGCGCATCAAAAGGCCCGCTTAACACAAGCCGGCATCAAAAAAGCCCGCATCTGCGGGCTCTTCAAGGTCAGCGGCGAAGAATCACTTCTTGCCTTTGCCTTTGGCAGGTGCTGCTGGTGCGGCAGCGGCTTCGGGAGCGGCTTCTTCAACCACTGACACCACGCTCACCAACACGGGGTTGTTTTTGCCGTGAACAACGGCTTTGACACCTTTGGGCAGGCTGATGTCGTTCAAGTGCAGCGAGGTTCCTTTTTTCAGGCCGCTCAGGTCCACTGCGATGAACTCGGGCAAATCAGCTGGCAAGCAGGCGATTTCCAACTCGGTCATGACCGGGTTGACCAAGCAAGCGTCAGCTTTCACCGCAGGCGAGTTTTCTTGACCGCTGTAGTGGAGGGGCACTTTCATGTGCAACACAGTGTCGGCTTCCACGCGTTGGAAGTCGATGTGCAACACGAGTTGCTTGAACGGGTGGTATTGCACATCGCGCAACAACACTTTGGAGGACTTGCCGTTGAATTCCATCTCCAAAATCGAAGCGTGGAAGGCTTCCTTTTTCAGAGCATGCCACAGCGCGTTGTGGTCGAGTTCAATGGATTGGGGTTCGTGGGCTTTGCCACCGTAAACGATACCGGGCGTGCGACCGGTGATGCGCAGACGGCGGCTCGCACCCGTACCCTGCTTTGTGCGCTCAAAAGCGACGAATTTCATAGCTATCTCCAGAAGAAGTCCACCGCGACCAGTGTGACTTCGGTTTCAAAACGGGGCGAAAAAACGCCCCACAACATTGCTTTCCTAGCAAGCCCGGCTTAAAAAAGCTGGTCTTGGTCGGAGAACAAACTCATGACCGACTCTCCTTTGGAGATGCGCTGGATGGTTTCAGCGATCAGGGGTGCCACGGAGAGTTGGCGAATCTTTTGGCATTGCTCGGCGGCTGCGCTCAAGGGGATGGTGTTGGTCACCACCACTTCATCCAAGGCGTCGCCTTTGGCGATGCGATCAATGGCGGGGCCGGAAAAAATAGGGTGGGTGCAATAGGCGTAAACCTGCTTGGCGCCGCGCTCTTTCAGCACTTCCGCAGCCTTCACCAAGGTGCCTGCGGTGTCAATCATGTCGTCCATGATGACGCAGTTGCGGCCCTCAATTTCACCGATGACGTGCATGACTTCGCTTACATTGGCTTTGGGGCGGCGTTTGTCAATGATGGCGAGGTCGCAACCCAGTTGTTTGGCCAAAGCGCGGGCACGCACCACACCGCCCACATCGGGCGACACGACGATCAGGTCGTCGTAGTTTTTCAGGCGCAAATCGCCCAGCAACACCGGCGAGGCGTAAATATTGTCGACGGGGATGTTGAAAAAGCCTTGGATTTGATCGGCATGCAAGTCCATGGTGAGGACCCGGTCCACACCCACGGTTTGCAGCAAATCGGCCACCAACTTGGCCGAAATAGGCACACGCGAAGAACGCGGACGGCGGTCTTGGCGGGCATAACCGAAGTAGGGGATGACGGCACTGATGCGCTCGGCGGAGGCCCGCTTGAGGGCGTCGACCATGATCAGCAATTCCATCAGGTTTTCGTTGGTGGGGTTGCAGGTGGACTGCACCACGAAGACGTCGCGGGCGCGAACGTTTTGTTTGATTTCAACCGTGACTTCGCCGTCGGAGAAGCGGCCCACCTCGGCGGCACCCAGATCGATTCCCAGGTGACCGGCTATCTCAGCGGCCAACACAGGGTTGGCGTTGCCGGTGAAGACCATGAAATCTGGTTGGGGGTTCGACATGCTGACGACCTGAGGTTAAAAAAACAAAGGGCAACGGTTCGCGGTGCTTGCCGCAAACCCTTGCCGCTTCCGTTCAAAGCAAAAGGGTGGCAGGGGAAGAAGGATTCGAACCTTCGCATGCTGGAATCAAAATCCAGTGCCTTAACCAACTTGGCGACTCCCCTACACGGGATACCTGTTTTACAACAAGTTTCCTGCTAATCGTCGCTGGAAACCCATCCGGCCAGGGGATGAATTTCCAAATTGCTGCACATTCGCAACTGCCAGCCTGGGGGCGGTTTGGTTAAAACCGCGTCCGCGCCAACAAGGGCAAAAACCGCACTGCCTGAGCCAGTCATCCGAGCCTGTAAACCTTGGTTTTCAAACCACTGAAGGGCTTCGAAAACCTCGGGACACAGCCCTTGGGCAACTGCTTGCAAGTCGTTTCGCCCGAAGGCAAATGGCTGTGCAGCAAAGTCCGAAATTGTAGCAGTAGAACTGTCCCTTTTGAGGGCCGCGCTTTTGAAAATACCGGCTGTGTCCAAACCCTGGGCAGGCTTGAGCACGGCAAATCGGGCGGTGGGAAGTTGGATGGGGGTGATGTCTTCGCCAATACCTTCCACCCAGGCGTTGTGGCCGCGCAAAAAAAACGGCACATCCGCGCCCAAGCTCAGGCCGATCGGAAGCAGCCTTGACAGCGGCCAATGCAGCTCCCACAGCCGGTTCAGGGCCAACAAGCAGGTGGCCGCGTCCGAGGAGCCGCCGCCCATGCCAGCTTGGGCCGGCAGGCGTTTGTCAATCTTGATCAGCGCCCCAAGCGAGGTGCCCGATGCGGCCTGCAAAGCGCGAGCGGCCCGCAAACACAGGTCGTCTTCGGGCAAAGCCACGGTCAAATCTTGGCGCAGCAATTGACCGTCGTCGCGCAGATCAAAGTGCAACACATCCCACCAATCGATCAGCATGAACACAGATTGCAGCAAGTGGTAGCCGTCTGGGCGGCGGCCTGTGACGTGCAAAAACAAATTCAGCTTGGCCGGTGCGGGAACGTTGTGCAAGGACTTCATGCCGGTCCTTCAAGCTGGCTGCGACGCGGATGGGCTGCGGCTCATCGTGGGTCTAGCAAGAGCGTGAGTTGCAAAGCAGGCAAGGGCGACTCGCGCTTGGCATAAACGCGGCGTCCGCTGGCAGGGCTTTCAGCGTTCAGTTGCCAGCCAGGCAGTGCCGGGCCATCAACATCCAACCATGCCAAAAGCGCGGGCAAGGGCAGGGCGGCACCGGTCAGTTGCTGGGTGAGTGCCTCCATCGAGGCGAAATCTTGCACTTTGTCACCTTGCAAGAGCTGTGCACTTTGTGGCGTCCACCGCGCTACAGCCAGCGTTGTGCCCAAGGGCGAGGAAAGGGACAACTCGCCATGGTCGGCACTGCCGTTGAGCTCGAAGCTGGCACTGAATTGTTCTGGGGTGGGTTGCAAAACCCGCAAGCTCAGTCGGCCTTGCCAGTGGCCAGCTTGTTTCAAACTGGCTTGTTGGGGACTGGGTGGGGGTTTGGTGTACATGGCGCAAGAGGCCAAGACCGCAACCAGCAACAAGCCGCTGACCAAGCGCCCCAATGGACGACAACGCCCCAGGTTCAAAGTTTGGCCTTCAGTCGTTTGATGGTTTCCAGCAGGATTTCATTGGTCGGGGCCAATTTTTTGGCTTCGCGCCAGACTTTCAAGGCCTCATCTTTTCTGCCCAAGACCCAATACAGTTCGCCCAAATGCGCACCGATTTCAGCATCATTTTTGATCTCGTAGGCACGCTCCAAAATGGCCAAGGCGGCGACTTTGTTGCCCATGCGGTACTCGACCCAGCCCAGGCTGTCGGTGATCATGGGATCGTCCGGGGCAAACTCTAAAGCGGTCACGATCAACTCTCGGGCTTCTTTCAAGCGCATATTGCGATCTGCCAAGGCAAAGCCCAGTGCGTTGTAGGCATGAAAGAAATCAGGCTTGGCTTCGATCACGCTTTTCAACAGGCGTTCCATCTCATCGACCCGATTCAATCTCTCAGCCATCATGGCCAATTCATAGCGCAGTTCCAAGTCATCGGGTGTTTCTTTGGTGGCGCTGAGCAAGACTTGGTAAGTCTGTTCATACATCTTGTAGTCACGCAGCAATTTCACTTCCGCTTGCAAACGGGTGCGCTTGGCCTGCGGCGTGATGTTGGGCAGTTGCTGAATCAAGGCGCGGGCCTTGCTGATCTCACCGCGACTGGCCAACAAATTGGCGCGTTGTATTTGAACTTGCGCTAACGCATCAGGGTCTTCGATTTTGTTGAGCCACTCCTCGGACTCGGCGGTTTTCTTCTGTCGCAAGGTGATTTGCGACAGCATCAAGTACGCTTGAGACAGCCCCGTGTTGTTCTCCTTGTCTTTATCAAGTGCGACAAAGCGCAGCAAAACATTTTTGGCCTCATCGTCTTGGCCGCCGTCGATCAAAACAGCAGCTTGCAGCAACCATGCTTCACTCAAGGCAGGCGTTTTTTCGGTGATATTGACAAGTTGCGCCAAGGCTTCTTTGGTTCGCAGGTTGTCAATCAAGATACGTGCATAGGACAAGCGCAGTGGCATGGCGTTGTCGGCGGTTTGAATGACTTTTTGCAGCAGTTCCTCTGCTTCTGAACTGCCCAAGGAAAACAGTTCCAAGGCCAACAAACCCGGCTCAATGGCCTTGCTGTCCGTGGCAATGGCTTTCTTGGCGGCATCCAAAGCTTCCGGTAGTTTCTTGCTGGCAATTTTCATGCGGCCAATCGTGGTCCAACTGGCCGCCGCGGTGGCGGGCTTGTTGACAAAAGGCACCAAGGCTTGCTCCACCACAGCCGTGGCCAATTCTTTGTCTTGGGCTTGGGCGTAAATTTGCACGATGCCATTGATGGCTTTGACTTGGTCTTCTTCTGGGGACAGCAAAAGGTCAGTGCGCAAGGGCATCAGACTCTCAGGCAACTGGTTCAAGGCCACCGTGATTTGCAACACAAAACGATTGGCCTCGCGCGATTTTGGAAACGCTTGCTTCCAAGCTTTTGCTGCTTCCAAGGCAGGCGGTCCAGAGCGGGCGTTTAGGGCAATTTCAACCGCACGGTTGAACAACTGGGCATCGCCGGTTTTTTTGGCGGCTTCCAACATCAGTGAATACGCAGCCCCCGGTTCACCTTGCGTCAATTTCAATTCGCCCAGCAAGATCATCAGCATGGAATCGGCGTTCATCTTCGAGTTGCTGATGGCTTCTGGGGCAGCTGCGGCGGCCGGTTCGGTTTGCGCAAACGCATGCCCACCCAACATCATCAACGACAGCCATGAGGCCGCGCCCAAACGGGCGGCGGGTGAGAGCAATGGGTGGTGGGGATAGTTCATCGCAGGATGATAATCCCAGCCACTTGAGAAAGCCTGAGCCATGCCCGAATTACCCGAGGTTGAAGTCACCCGTCTGAGTTTTGCCTCCGCGATTGCTGGGGCACGTGTGCTCTGGGCACGCTTGGGAAAGCCCTTGCGCTGGCCTTTGGGGTTGCCGGTGCAAGCACTTGAAGGCCGCACTGTGCTCGGCGTTCGCCGCCGTGGCAAGTATTTGCTGCTGGACATGAACCAGGGTTTATTGCTGTTGCATTTGGGCATGTCGGGCTCTTTGTCCTTTGGCTCCAAAGCCAAACCAGCAGGCATTCACGATCATTTCGATATGCAAACCAATCAGGGACTTTTGCGCTTGCATGACCCACGCCGCTTTGGCGCGGTGGTCTATGCCGACAGCGAACAAGACCCGGTGGCTGTCAAATTGCTGGGCCACTTGGGGGTGGAACCCCTTGAGGACAGCTTTGACCCTGCGGTGTTTTGGCAGGGCTTAAAGAAGCGCCAAGCGCCCATCAAGCAAGTGTTGTTGGCCGGTGACTTGGTGGTGGGTGTTGGCAACATCTACGCCAGCGAAGCTTTGTTCTTGGCAGGCATTCGACCCACCACCCGCGCTGCCAAGATCAGTCAACCGCGGGCGCGGCGTTTGCACCAAGCCATCCGCCAAGTGCTGGCGCGGGCCGTGGCACAAGGCGGCAGCAGCCTGCGTGACTTCTCTAATGCGCAAGGGCAAAACGGCTACTTTCAACTCGAAGCCATGGTCTATGACCGCGCTGGAGAAGCTTGCCGGGTTTGCGGCAGTGCGGTGAAGCGCATCCTGCAAGGCCAGCGCTCCACCTTTTTCTGCGCCACATGCCAAAAACCTTGAAGCCCGCTGCATCTGTGCGTCAACCCGTCGTTTCTGCAAGCTTGGATGGCTTTGCGAAACGTCTGGTGGCTTGGCAACATGCGCATGGTCGGCACGACCTGCCTTGGCAGCAAAACCGCGACCCTTACCGTGTTTGGTTGTCCGAAATCATGTTGCAGCAAACCCAGGTGAGCACGGTGATGGGCTACTTCCAGCGGTTTTTAGACCGCTTTCCCACCGTGAACGCCTTGGCGCAAGCCCACCAAGACGAGGTGCTGGGGCTGTGGAGCGGCTTGGGCTATTACAGCCGAGCACGCAATTTGCACCGTTGTGCGCAGCAAGTGGTGGCTGAATTTGGTGGCGTGTTTCCCGCCGATGTGACCGCTTTGCAGACCCTGCCAGGCATTGGCCCCTCAACCGCAGCGGCGATTGCATCATTGTGTTTTGAGCAACGGGTGGCCATCTTGGACGGCAATGTGAAACGGGTGCTGAGTCGGTTCCATGGTTTCGATCATGATTTGTCAGTGTCTGCCCATGAAAAACAACTGTGGCATCTGGCCCAAGCCGCGCTGCCTGCCGCCGCGAAAGACATGCCCAGCTACACCCAAGGCTTGATGGACCTGGGTGCCACCTTGTGCACCCACCGCCGCCCGGATTGCCCGCGTTGCCCCATGCAAGACGATTGCGTGGCACTGGCCGAACAAAGGCCCGAGCACTACCCAGTGAAAACGCGCAAAGTGAAACGCAGCGCCCAATCCTTGTGGCTGTTGTGCGCGGTGACGAAAGAGGGCGACGTGTGGTTGCAGCAGCGTCCCGCCAAAGGCGTGTGGGCCAGTTTATTCACCCAAGTGTTGTTTGATTCAGAAGAAGCCTTGCAGGCCGCAGTGCCAGCGAAGTGGCGTAGCAAATTGCAGCCGGAGCCAGCTTTTGTGCATGTCTTGACGCACAAAGATTTGCATCTGCACGCTGTGCACTTGAGGCTGGATAAGCCTGTGCCGCTGGGGGCCGGTGCTTGGTTTGAAGCCACGCAGTGGCCAGTTTTGGGTTTGCCTGCACCTGTGCGCAAGCTTCTGGAACGCGGCTAAAGAACCACCTGCGGTATTTCTACAGAGCCAAAGCGCTGCGAATCAAGCCTGCTTAGATATCTAGCTCGCGGTGTCGCTTCAAAGTCACCCACGCGTCGCTGAAACGCTTGTGCAAGCTTTCCACCAAAAACACCGAGCGGTGCTGACCACCCGTGCAACCGATGGCCACAGTCACATAGCTGCGGTGGTCGTTTTGCAGTGAGGGCAGCCACTCGTTGAGAAAGCCCGCAATTTGCAACTCCATGGCCTTCACCTGCTCGTGCGATTTCAACCAATCGGCCACCGGCTGGTCGCGCCCGGTTTGGGGTCGCAACTCGGTTTCGTAGTGCGGGTTGGGCAACATGCGCACATCGAACACAAAATCGGCATGGACAGGAATGCCGCGTTTGAACGCGAAAGACTCGAACATCAGCGTCAGCTGGGCGCTGGGTGCGGACACCAGGGCGTGGATGTAGCTTTGCAGCTTGGAGGCCCGCAGCAAACTGGTGTCGATGATGTGGGACTCTTCGCGCAAATCGGCCAACAAAGTACGTTCAAGCTCAATGGCGGCCACCAAGTCGCGGGCTGAATGCGCCCCCTCAGGCGAGCTGTGCGACAGCGGGTGGTTGCGCCGTGTTTCAGAGAACCGATGCACCAAGGTGTCGGTGCTGGCGTCTAAAAACAGCAAGCGCACGTGGACATCCTGCGCTCTCAATTGCGCCAACTGGGCTGGCACCAAATGCAAAGCGTTGGCGCTGCGAACATCCATGGCGATGGCCACTTTGGCCTCTTCCTTTTGATCTTCCAACTGCACAAACGGCAGCAGCAATTCGGGCGGCAGGTTGTCCACGCAGTAGTAGCCTGCGTCTTCCAGCGCATGGATGGCGATGGATTTCCCCGAACCGGCCATGCCGGTGATGAGGACAAGTTCGCGCTTCATGCTTTGCTGCCCTTGGTTTTGGGCTTGGCTGCAACGGCGGTCATGCTGCTCAGCATCTCGCGGGCATGGGCATGGGTGGTGTCGGAGAGGCGTTCACCGCCCAACATGCGGGCGATTTCACTCACGCGCTGTTCGCCTTGCACTTCGTGCACCGCGCTGAAACTGCCTGTCTTGTCGCTTTGTTTGGACACCACCCAGTGGTGATCCGCACAAGCGGCCACTTGGGGCAAGTGCGTGACGGCCAGCACTTGGCGGTCGCGGCCCAGTTGTTTCATCAGGCGGCCAACGGTTTCGGCCACAGCACCGCCCACGCCCGAGTCCACTTCGTCAAAGATGAGGGTTTGGGCCTCGCCCAACTGGCTGGTGGTCACCGCAATGGCCAACGCGATGCGCGACAGCTCGCCACCCGAAGCGACTTTGCCCACGGGGCGCGGCGTGCTGCCTGCATGACCGGCCACCAAAAACTGCACCTCTTCCAGCCCATGGCTGGCGGGCTCTGGCAGGGCTTCTAAGGCCACTTCAAAACGTCCGCCTTGCATGCCCAACGCCTGCATGGCTTGGGTGATGCTGGCGGCCAACTTGGGGGCGGCCAAGGCACGTGCCTTGCCCAGCTTGCGGGCTTCTGCCAAGAAGGCCTTGTGCGCGGCTTGCTCGGTGGCTTCAAGGGCGGCCAAATCGGCGGCAGCGTCCAAGCGTTGCAACTCGGTTTGCCATCCGGCGTACAGCTCGGGCAACTCGACGGGGGTGCGTTTGTAGCGGCGGGCCAAAGACACCCACAGGCTCAGGCGGGCATCGAGGTCGGACAGGCCTTGGGGGTCGAGGTCGGCGCGGCGCAACCAGGCTTGCACGCTGTGCGCCACATCCTCGGCCTGCGCCAAGGCAGAGGCCAATTGATCGGCCAGCGCTTGGAATTCGGGTTCGATGCTGGCTTGGTCGAGCAAGGCGTTTTGCGCTTGCACCAAGCTCAGGGTGGCACCGCTGCTGTCGTCTTGCAAACTGTGCAAAGCGGCTTGGGCGGCGTCCATCAAAGACTGGGCATTGGACAAGCGGCTGTGTTGGGCGTTGAGTTCTTCCCATTCGTTGGCCTGCGGTGAGAGCTTGTCCACCTCGCCGATCTGCCAACTCAGGCGTTCGCGTTCTTGCTGCAAATGGTCTTGTGCCAAACGCGCGTTGGCCAGCGTTTGTTGGGCTTGTCGCCAAGTGGTCCAAAGCTGGTGCAGGGGTTGCGCGTCCAGCCCGGCATAGGCGTCGAGCAAACCCCGCACAGCAGCAGGGCGGGTCAGGCTTTGCCAAGCGTGTTGACCGTGGATGTCCACCAAGCTGTCGCCGATGTCGCGCAACTGTGTGGCGGTGGCGGCGCTGCCATTGATCCAAGCGCGGCTTTTGCCTTGCGCATCGATGCTGCGCTTCAAGAGCAAATCGTCGTGCGCTTCAAAGCCCTTGTCTTCCAACCAGGTTTTCAGGCTGGGGTTCAAAGCAAATTCAGCTGAAATTTCAGTGCGGCTGGCGCCTTCACGCACCACACTGGCGTCAGCGCGAGCGCCCAGCACCAGTTGCAAAGCGTCCACCAAGATGGACTTGCCCGCGCCGGTTTCGCCGCTGAGCACGCCGAAGCCTTGGCTGAAATCCAAATCCAGTTGCCGCACGATGACAAAGTCGCGCAGGCTGATGCGTTGCAAACTCATGAGCCACCCTCGTTCCAATGCAGTTTTTGACGCAGGGTATCAAAGTAACTCCAACCTCGGGGGTGGAGAAACACCGCATGGTGTGGTGATTTGCGCACCTTCACCTGGTCCCCAATCAGCAGGGAAGACAAAGACTGCATGTCGAAATTGGCACTGGCGTCGCGCCCAGCCACCAATTCGATGACGATTTCAGCGGGGTCGGCCAGCACCAAAGGCCGGTTCGACAAGGTGTGGGGCGCAATCGGCACCATCACCAAACCCGCCAAGGACGGTTGCAGCATGGGGCCACCCGCCGACAAGGCGTAGGCGGTGGAGCCGGTGGGTGTGGCGATGATCAGGCCGTCGGCGCGTTGGTTGGCCACGAAATGACCATCGACTGACACCCGCAACTCGACCATGCCCGAGGTGGCGCCCCGGTTGACCACCACGTCGTTAAAGGCCAGCGCGTCAAACACGCATTCGCTGCCGCGCCAGACCTGGCCGTGCATCAGCACCCGGTGGTCTTCTTCATAGGCGCCATGCAGCATTGGCTTCAATGTGGCTTCAATTTGGTCCAAAGCGATGTCGGTGATGAACCCCAGGCGGCCTTGGTTGATGCCGATCAGGGGCACGCCGTGCGGTGCCAGTTGGCGACCGAAGCCCAGCATGGTGCCGTCGCCGCCCAGCACCAGCGCCAGATCGCAGTTTTGCGCGATACCGGTCACATCCAGCGTGGGCAGCCCTTGAACGCCTGCATGGGTGGCCGTGTCTTGTTCAATCGTCACCTGGCAACCTTGCTGGCGCAAAAAATCCGCCAGCGATTTCAAAATGGCGGCTGTTTGCAGTGTGCTGCTGGGGCTGTGGCCACTGCTGTGGTGCTTGCCGATCAGGGCGATGTGGCGAAACGTCGGGTTCATGGGCAAATTACATCATTAAAATCGGTCGAAAGGATGACCATGCTGGATGACCGTGCCAAGTTGTTGTTGAAGACCCTGGTCGAGCGCTACATCGCCGACGGTCAGCCTGTGGGGTCGCGCACTTTGTCGCGAGCCAACGGCATCGAGCTGTCACCGGCCACCGTGCGCAATGTCATGGCCGATCTGGAGGAGCTGGGCCTGATCGTCAGCCCGCACACCTCGGCTGGGCGCATCCCTACCCCCAAGGGCTACCGGCTGTTTGTAGACACCATGCTCAGCGTCAACCGCGAGCAATTCAACGCCCCCAGTCTGGTCCCCGAGCAACCGCAAAAAGTGATTGCCAGCGCCGCCAACCTGTTGTCCAGCCTATCTAACTTCGTGGGTGTGGTCATGGCCCCGCGCCGTGGCTCGGTGTTTCGGCACATCGAGTTTTTGCGTTTGTCCGAGAAACGCGTCTTGGTGATCATCGTTTCGCCCGATGGCGATGTGCAAAACCGGGTCATCTTCACCGACACCGACATCAACCCATCCCAACTCATCGAAGCGTCCAACTACCTGAACACGCATTTTGTCGGCATGGGCATCGAGCAGGTGCGCGAGCGTTTGCAACGCGAGGTGGACAGCTTGCGCAGCGAAATCGCGGCGCTCATGCAAGCGGCGGTGCAAGTCAGCTCCGAGGCCATGAGCCAGTCGCAAGACGAGGTGGTGATCAGCGGCGAGCGCAACTTGCTGTCGGTTTCCGACTTCTCCAGCGACATGGGGCAGTTGCGCCGCGCCTTCGATTTGTTCGAGCAAAAAGCGCAATTGATGCGCTTGCTCGACATGTCATCTCAGGCAGAAGGTGTGCGCATCTACATTGGCGGCGAGAGCCAAATCGTGCCGTTTGAAGAGTTGTCCGTGGTGAGTGCCAATTACGAGGTGGATGGCCAGGTGGTGGGTACCTTGGGTGTGATTGGCCCGACCCGCATGCCCTATGACCGCATGATTCAAATTGTGGACATCACCGCCAAGCTGGTGAGCAATGCGTTGAGCCACAAATAACGCGCCGCCTGAAAAACCGCTGCTTGCTATGTTTTCAATTGAGGCTTGATGCGACGCCAAGCAGATCGCGCCAAGGAAGTCAGCACAGCCAGCAAGAGCCCCAAGAAACCCGACAACAGCAGCACCAAGCCTGCGTGCAGACCCACCGGACTTGCTGGCGTGTTGATGGGTGCCGCCAAACTGGCTGCTTTGGTTTGCGTTGGACTCAAGCCTGTTTCAAGGTTCATCAACTGCGATTGCAATGCTTTGATCTCGGTGTCTTTGGCGGTGGTGGTGGCCAGCAACATGGCAGCCGCAGAAAACTTTTCGTTGCTGATGTTGATGTTGGCTTGTTGGCTGGACAAAAATTTTGAAATTTCTTCTGAAAAGGCCAGCTTGGACTTCACGGTTTCAAGCAGGTTGCGTTGCTTGGCCAAAACAGGCGCTGCCAAATAAGCTTGTTGGGTTTGGATGTCGGTCAAGATCGCCATGAGACAGTTTTTGGCCAAAGCGGGTGTTGGCATGGCGACCGTCAGATTGAGAAATGGCGCGTTTTTCGATACCTGTGTTTGGAGCGAGTGGACCAAGGAACCCGTGGGGCTGGGTATGCCGTCAGCTGCACAGGCTTGCAACATACCCATTGAAAAATAAAGCGGCAGTTTGATTTTTTCATTCAGCACCGCAGCGGTTTCAACAGCTTCACCACTCACCATGGCCACTTGGATGCTGGCTTTGGCTTCAAAAGAAGAGGGCTTGAAAACCATGAAAAGGCTGCCCAACAGGAGGCCTGCAAAGGTGCAAGCCGCTATCCAAGTCCGGTTGTCGATCAGAAACTGCGCAATCTCAATCAGGCCAATGTCTTCATCGGCAACATCTTCATTATTCTTTTCGTTCATTCACTCAATTATGGATGGACAAATAACAACTTTCTATTATCAAAATACTTTTTTTAATAATTAGTATTCTTTAAGTTGAGGCGTGTAATTTCGGTTTGATCGAGACCCAAGCTTTGCGGCCCAACACACCAAAGATGCCCAACATGAAACCTGCCATCAGGGCAATGGCCAAAATCAAACTTCTGGAAGGAGCTACTTTGTGGGGCGATGAAAACATGGGGGCGGCCAAAAAAGTTTCACGTGTTTGAGGCTCGGTCAATGCAATCTAGGGTTGGCCGCCTCCATCAAATCGCAAGCCTTGAGTGTTCCGACAGAAAAGTAAGTTGGCAACTTCATTTTCTCTAGCAACACGGCAGGTGCTTCAACCGGGTTGTTGGCCACCGTGGCCATCTGAATGCTCATGGAGGCTTCATACTGCGGTGGCGTGATCAGGCCATAGCCCAAACCCAAGGCACCACATGCGAAGGTGCTGATGGCAATGCTGAGTTTGTTCTCGATGAAAAATTGGATGATGTCCAGCAAACTGATTTCATCTTCAACGTGTTCCATGGTTTCTTCTGTCAATTTTGTCATGGCTATATTATTCATCAAACTGTGACAACTACAATTCGGGCAGGTTGGGGCGTTAGCTCAGTTGGTTAGAGCAGAGGACTCATAAGCGAGTGCAATTCTTTATTTTGTAAAAAATACTCAATAAATTCAGCAGGTTACAGCGCTGCAATTTCAAATATTTGCTTCCACACCGCTTCCACACTTTGCTTAATTTTTAAGCAGCAATAATTGCTCAAAATCAGGCCAAGTACAATGTGATTTCGGGCCTATAGCTCAGTTGGTTAGAGCAGAGGACTTAAAGAGCAGGTGACCTAAAACAACAAAGTCATGGTCATTTGCCGTTGGGTTGCATGCTGGTAAGTTAACTCTGCTGGCATGTAGAACTACTCAAATTCGGGGAAGCCTCTGCTGTTCGCAGCGTGGTAATCCCGAGCCAAGCCCAGTAGCAGTATTGGGAAGGTGTAGAGACTGTACGGGTAGGTCGTAAAGACAAGAGACAGTCCAGACTACAAACCGGAAACGGGCAGCGAAAGCTGCAGTGGTAAGCATAATCCTTTGGTCCCTGGTTCGAGTCCAGGTGGGCCCACCAAAATGGAAAAGCCACTGATTTTTTAAGTCAGTGGCTTTTTTCATAGTGGAGAGTAAATTTCTGCTCCTGAAACAGAAACCAGTGAATGCCACACTGTGCCGTTTGATAGCCCGGACTCTTCAAACATGCGATTGCAGAAGCCTAATGCGGACCCGGCTTCGAGTACCTCTGCGATGTCTTCGCCGACAGGTATGCTGACACCGGCAATGTTGTCTTTCTCAGAAAAGAAAACCTCAAAGTCCTCAGCGTTGCTCCAGGTAGCAGCGTCATGAAGAACTGACTCAATTTTTAAAAGTTCTTCTGCTGTCAAAGAAGAAGTTAGCTGAATGTTTAACTTGGCATAGGCAACAGTTGAATTTACAGTGGTCATTTGAATCTCCTTTGTGTTGTGAATCAGATAGGAATCTTTCAATCCATGAGAAGTATTGTTTCAGAGCCAGGAAAATATTTAAATGCATAAAAAATTATTGACAATTACTTGTTAAGAAAAAATGTAAGAAATTACCATAAATTAATGCGCATATGGAGGAAAAATAACTTGAAGGTGTAGAGACTTGACGGCACCCATCTAAGTCGAGCAATCGATATGATGAAGGCAAAGTCCAGGGAGTAGTGAAAGCTGCACAAACCGGAATCCTTTGGTCCCTGGTTCGAGTCCAGGTGGGCCCACCAATAGTGAAAAAGCCACTGATTT